>NZ_CP108996.1:5532484-5839844 GCF_036226565.1 Kribbella sp. NBC_00709 | reverse complement strand
CTTGTTCGCGTTGATCTGGTCGACCATCGTCGCCGCGGACCGCACCGGCGACAACTGCCCGGCCTCCGCGATCGCTCCGTCGAAGTCACCGGTGACGAACTTCGTCTGCAGCGAGGCCATCTCCGGACCGGGCCGCCCGGTGATGTTGCCTAGGGCAAGCAGACCGGCGACGGACTGGAGCGCAACCGTGTCGTTCGGGTCGAGCGAGCGGATCAGGTCGGCCCATCCGCTGAGCGCACCGACCGCCTTGATCCGCGGATCCTTCGCGGCGGCGAGCAGCGACGTACCGGCGCCGTACGAGATCCCGACCGCGGCGACCCGGCTGGTGTCCGCCGGAGTGTGCCGGCCGGCCCAGTCGATCACCTTGCTGACATCGGCGACGGTCGGCGGGCCGGCGATGTCGATCCCACCGGCGGAATCCCAGAACCCGCGACTCGAGTACGAGATGACCTGGAAGCCGGCCGTGGCCAGCTTCGTCCCCTGACCAACGTACTCCACGTTCGGCACGCCCCAGCTCGACGGCATCACCACGAGCGGGAACGGACCGTCACCCTGCCCGGTCGGCGTGAGCACGACCGCACCGATCTCGGTGCCACCGACGCCGGGAATGCGCTGGTACGCCGTACTGAAGCCGGGCCCGGTCTGGCTGGCGTCCGCGCGCGGGCCGACCGCGACCAGGGACAGAGCGACCATCAGGGCGACAGCGAGGGCGGCTGCGATTCTGCGCACGGGTGCCTCCGGCATTGGGAATTACCGGAGGGTAACCAGAAAGTTGCCGCTGTGTCACTACCTTGGCACGGTGAGTGCCGGATCGACCCTGGTTGCCTCGACGGACCACGCCCAGAGCCGCTCGGCCAGCTCCGCGTCCTGCGCGGTCCGCGTCGGCAGTACGACCTTCGGCGCACCGCGGTACTCGAGGAAGCCCGGACCGACGAACGATCCGGGGCGCAGGTCGGGGTACGTCGCCGCGTACAGACTCGGCCACGCGCCGGCCGCGGCGGACTGCGCGACAAGGCGAGTCGCGGCGGCCCAGAGCTGCGCCTGACGGGGGCGACCGGCCAGCTCCGGACCAGCGGCCTGGAGATGCGTGGCGGCGTACCCGGGGTGCGCGCCAACGCTCAGCAGGTCGGCGCCGGCAGCACGCGCCCGGCGGTCGAGCTCGAGCATGAAGAGCAGGTTGGCGAGCTTCGACTTCCCGTACGACTCCCACTTCCGGTAGCTGCTCGCCGGCCGCCGGAGATCCTGCTCGCTGATGCCACTCACGGTCTTGTGCATGAACGAGCTGACCGTCACCACGCGGCTGCCGCTGAGCAGCAACGGCAACAGCCGGCCGGTCAGGGCGAAGTGACCGAGATGATTGGTGCCGAGCTGCAGCTCGAATCCGTCGACGGTCTGCCGGTACGGCGGCGCCATCACGCCGGCGTTGTTGATCAGCAGATCGAGCCGGTCGTACGTCGTGAGGACCTCGTCGGCCGCCTTCTCGACACTCGCCAGATCGGCGAGATCCAGTTCGAGAACGGTGGGCGCTCTCCCGACCTGCTGCGTCAACGTCTCCGCAGCCTTCGCGGCCTTCTCCGGATTACGCGCCGCGACCAACACGTCCGCACCGTGCTTGAGCAGCTCCAGCGCGGTCTCGTACCCGAGTCCACTGGTAGCGCCCGTCACGAGCGCCACTTGTCCGGTCAGATCGGGGATGTCCGCAGTGCGCCAGGTCATGCGCCCACAGTAGTCGTGGGCGCACGACCTGGAATTGCTACGACAGGATCTTCCGTGCCTTGAAGGCGTCGGTCACCGTTTTCGCGGCGGCCTTGCCGTACAGCAGCCGGGCAGCCTGGACGGTGTCCTGGGCCGCGGCCTCGAACGAGGTGTCGGGGTCGTAGAAGTACGTCGCCTCGAGGATCAGCTTGTTCGCCTTGGTCCGGCCGAGCGCCTGGTGGATGTCCCACAGCGCGTTCGACCAGATCTCACCGTCGTCGTGCACCTCACCGTCGATGTCGTCGGTGGTCTTGCCGGTGTCGGTACGACGCAGGCAGTGCGGCTCGTCGGTCGTGTACGACGTGGCGTCCCAGTCCATCACGCACGGCAGGTTGAAGCCCTTGCTGACCGGGACCGACATGGTGACGGCCCAGTAGTCGCCGAAGCCCTCACCGATCGCGCCGCCCTGCTCGGACTCACCGAAGTCCGGGACGATGTCGTCCTGGATCGCGTGACCGTACTCGTGCCAGATCACCTCGGCGTCCTCGGCGTCATCGACGCCACCGTCGCCGGTGGTGATCATGTCCGTGGACGGGTCGTAGAACGAGTTGTCGTCGCGGATCGTGTCGACCGAGAAGTCCTGGGACTCGTTGTTCGCGTCCTTGAACCCGAGCGACTGGATGTACTCCTGCGCCTGGTTGATGTGGTAGTACACCATCACCTGTTCGAACTTGTTGTTCGCGCGCTGGTAGACGAACGTGTTGTTCTTGTTCTGCGCTACCCCGCCGTTGCCTTCCTTGATGTTGACGAAGGCGCCGTTGAGCTTCCCGGAACCGTCCAGGTTGCGCAGGACCACGTTCTTCTGCGCCAGGAACAACGCATCCTGGTTCTTGTCGTTCATGTCGGTCAGCTTCTCGTTCTTCGTGCTGACCACCGGGTTCGGGTCGAAGACCGAGCCACGGCCGTCGACGTTGTCGCTGATCACCTTCGACTCGACCACACTGCCGGTCTTCGCGTCGACGAGCGACTGGCTGACGCCTTCGGTCGACCGGCTGGTGACGTTCCAGACCAGGCGGGCGTCCGGTCCACCGACCACCGCGAGCTGCGCGGCGCCGCTGGTCGCTTCCGGCTGCTTGACGAAGGTCTTGTTCGGCCCCGCCATCCGCGACCGGTTTGCCTGCGCAGTGACGGTTGCGTTCGCGGACTGCGTCGCGGACGCGGGCGCGACCTTCGCGCTGACGTCCAGGTCCGCCGGTACGGCGTCCCGCCCGTCGGCGATCTGCACCGCGCCGTCCTTCGCCACGTGCTTGGCGTAGTACCCGTCGACGACCGGCAGCCCTTTGAAGGTCTGCTGGTACCAGTAGTGCTTGCCGAGCAGCGAGGTTTTCGTCTTGATCAGCTTGAGCCCGTTCGGATTGGCGGCCGCTGCCTCGGGCGCGGCCCCCGCGGCGCTGGTGAACGACAACCCGAGCGCGACGGTGGCCAGTCCTGCGGTGGCGGCCACAAGTGCCTTACGGCTTTTCGACATTCGCTTCCCTCCCACGTTCCTGTTGCGTAACGCAACCACTACGATCCGTCGAACCCTAGTTCGGCGTACCGCCCGCTGGGAAGCGGAACTCCGCGGGATTCTGCGGTTTTCGCGGCGGCAAGGGAAATCCTGTTACCCGGCCGCGAGCGGCTTCGCCGGGTATTCACGCAGTACCAGCGACGTGCTCACCGGCCCCAGCCGGCCGATCGCATCGACCACCTGCTCGAGCCTGCCCGCGTCCTGCGTATGCACATCGAGCAGGAAGCAGTCCTCACCGGTCAGCCGGTACGTCGCGACGACCTCGAGCAGCGACGCGAACAACTCGAGCGCGTCGGGGATCCGGGCGTGCGTGGTCCGGACCCGTACGACGGCGTGGATGTTCAGCCCGACCCGCGCCGGGTCGACGACGGCGCGGTACCCGGTGATCACGCCGGACCGTTCCAGCCGCTGGATCCGCGCCGACACCGCGGGCTGCGACAGGTTCACCTTGCGGCCGATATCGGCCCCGCTCAGCCTGCCGTCGGTCTGCAGGATCGCCAGGATCTCCCGATCGATGGCATCCAATGAACCAGTCGTTGCCTCGCTCATCGACCTTCATTTCATCAGCAGGGCCCGCCGTGCGGCGATGACTCCTTCATGATGACAGACCTCAACCCTTACAGGAGAGTTCATGACCTTCATCATCATCCCCGGCCTCGACGGCTCCGACGCACACCACTGGCAGTCGCGCTGGGAGCACGAGTGGCTAGCCCCCGCCGTACGGATCGAGCCATCGTCCTGGTCCGCCCCCGACCTCACCGACTGGTCAGCCGCAATCACCCGAGCCGTCAACAGCACGACCGGCGACATCACCTTCATCACCCACAGCCTCGGCTGCCACGCCCTCACCCACTGGCTCGCGCACTCGCCCACGCTGTCGCCGGTGGCGTCGCCCGCGGAGTCGCCCGCGGCCGCCCGCATTCGTGGCGCGTTCCTGGTCGGCCCTCCCGACCCCGAGGCGCCCACCTTCCCCGTCGACCGCCTACCGACCTTCGCGTCCCTCCCCGCCGTCGCGCTGACCATCCCTTCCGTCCTGATCGCCAGCACCAACGACCCGTACTGCACCATCGAGGCCGCAACCCACCTCGCCAAGACCTGGGCAACCCCACTAATCCCCCTGGACAACCTCGGCCACATCAACTCCGACAGCAACCTAGGCCAATGGCCCCAAGGCCAACACCTCCTCACCGCCTTCCTAGCCGGCACCACCCCGAAAGCCGACAAGCCCTGACCACTACCTCTCCTAGCGCTCGAGCCCCGGAGAGGACCTCGCCACGGCAAAGCTGAGCCTGCAGGCTCAGAACCGAGCCACGCCAAGCCGCCCTAGATACAACGCCTTCACCAAACTCCCACGGAGCGCCCACCAGCCCATCGAAGGCCGAGGCCCAACGCCTTCTAGCCTTCGCCGCTCCGGCGGCGACGCCCATAGTCACCTTCGTCTCTTAGGCGAATCGTCAACCACGAAGACACTCAGCGGCGCTGGAGATACACCTCTAAGGCACGGATGCGTTCCGCCACCGACGGCTGGCCGGCAAGCCAATCCGGCTGGGCGAATCCGCCACGACGTTGCCCGCCCTCATGCTGGGCTTGCCAGCCGTAGAGAATCTCGAGCAGCTTGCGGCCATACCCGAGATCCGCCGTCGCATGGTCTGCCATCCGCTCCGCGAACTTGTTTGCGCCGATGAACAGCAAGGGAGAGAACAACGGCGCGAGGAACCCCAGCGGTACTGCCAGGCTGTCGTAAAAGACCAGCGAGGCCAGAATCAGCCCAAAGTACGCGATTAGCAGGAAGCCGATGATCGTGCACCCAACAGCCGGGATCGTCCGGCTGAGTTTGAGCAGTTGCCAGATCAGAAATCCAATAATTCGCGCCGGTACCGAGTACCAGTGCAAAAGCCGGCTCACCAGTATGGGACCGTGACGATGCACGGAGAGGTCATGGGCAAGGGCGGCTTCCAAGTGGCTGGGAGGCAACGTATAGAGCGCCCAACTCGTGACCGAAACCGTGTTCCCGCCGGGCGACGAACCGGTGGGAATCTCGCCTCCTTCGATCCACACCGTGTACCTGTTCGGGTCGACCCCTGCTCTGTCCGCCGCGGCGTACCAGGACGGAGCGAGGCGCTGGTTCTCCACCATCGTTGGACGTCGAAGGCCGAGGAGGTAGCGCGCTATCAGTCCGTCCGAGCCGGGCCAGACCACGATCAGTCCGGTCAGAACCCAGACAACCATGACGACCAACGTGTTCCAGTCGAATGCCCCCGACGTCCAGAGAATGATGACGAAGCTCGCCGCGGCCCAGAGCAACATGGCGATACCTTCTGCCGCTCGCACCCCGGCGCTACCTGACGTCCGGCCAGATGCGCCGCCGATCGCATGCTGCTGGTTCTGCTGCTGACCGCCAGGAAACGGCACCTCGGGCACGGAGTTGTCCGCGCCCGGTGTGTTCGGTCCCGAATCTCGCGAACCATACTCCCGTGAGTCATCGTCAGGACGATCCACCGGGTCATGCGAGTTGTTCATGTACCGCCTCGATAGTCGGGATTCAGTAGAGGGACACGTGAACGTGATCGTAGTGGCCGCCCGTCGCGTCGCTCGGGTCGTAGACACCGCCGCCGTTGTAGGGCTTCCACTGTCCGGTGCGGGCGCTCCAAATCTTTCCGTACCAGATGACATAGTGCACGCCGGTAGTCCCCGCCGTCTGAATCGCCCAGTTCGCGATGCGATCGCCCTTCACTCTCGCGGGCGCGGATCGCCGTGAGTCAGCGCCGACGAAGACGTCGCAAGCTTTGCCCTTCGGATGGTCGCTGGTTGGATTCCAGGCGTGCGCATCCCAGCAACTCATCGGCGGATTGGCCAACGCTGCGCGGGCCTGAGCCACCCAGGCTGCCGTGCGCTGGGTGACGAGCCCACCGGTACCCGTTGGATCCGTCACGCTCGCAGTTTGCGGGGGCCAGACACCATTGACGGGACGACCAGCGATCAGCCCGCCGCCGTCATTACACGAATCAAGACTGGCCGACGGTGGCGCAGAACCACCACCGGATGGTTTCGCTCCAGCACGCCCGGCGTACGGATCGCCGGAACGCTCCAGGTCAATATCTGCCTCAGCAGCAATCTGACGTGCAGTGTGTTCATGACGTGCGTAAGCATCGGGAAAGGCCGAGACCTGCACCGCCTGGGCTGCCTCTGTGAAGGACATCGACGGCCAGCCGTCAATATCCACCAGGCCCGGAGGACTTGGAGGATTCGCTCCGCCGAAGAAGGCTTCGGTTGCGTACGTTGGATCCATGATCTCCTCGACAGTGCCCCAACCCGCGGAGGGACGCTGCTGAAACAGCCCGACCGAGTCTCGATCCCCGTAGTCGATGTTCTCGAGGCCCGATTCCTGGAGCGCGGTCATCAAAGCGACCAGTGTTGCCCGCCCAGGAAGTCCGCGTGCAACGGCGACGCTGTCGATGATCTTCGCGAAGGCAACTTGCCTCGCTCGAGTGGGTGCATCTGCGGGCGGGTCATCGGCCTGCGTCCCACCTCCTGGAGGGCAACTGGCGAGGAACTGATCGCCTCCGGCGCCGAACGGGATAATCAGGATGAGTCCGAGGAATCCGACTACCAGCAAGGCTCCCAGAGCCTTCAGACCGAGGAGCTTGCCTGCGGAGGCACCGAACATGCCTTCCGAACCGCGATCCATGAACATCAATTTCCCCGTTCGCTCACGGTCCGGTTCCACCGTTCAGATCGCTGACGACCCAACCGGTTCCCTCCGGCACGAGAGTGACCAGCAAAGGCAGCACCATCTGATTCGCTCGCTTACCCGTGACGTCGATCGTGATCGAGACGAGGCGACTCATGCGCGTCGGCGTATCGACTGGCGCTGTATCAGGCCTCGGCATCTCGACCTTCACATTGGCCACGCTGGATTTTCCGCCATCTGACTTGAGCGCGTCGTACGTCGAATCACCCTGGGTCTCCAAGCTGTCGCCAAGCTCGGTCGTGATGTATGGCGCGGTCTTGTCGATGAGATCCGTGTAGGTCTCGGCGGAGGGATCACGCGTGTAGAAGACTCGGGCCCAGGCGTTGACGGTGTTCGTCGCAGCGGTTGTCGCGGCCGCCGATGGACGCGCGGTGAGGATCGGCGGAGTGGAGTTCTGCAGAGTGGCCGGGGCCGATGGGGTCATCGTTGATTGCGGAGCAGCCGGCGACTGCGCCTCGTCTGGCGACTGCGACGGATTCAATACGCCCACATCACTGCTGTGAGAGGGTTCATCTCCCCGAAGCAGCCGCGGCAGACCTCCGCCGAGACCGAGCACGACAATCGCGAGAATCACAACAGCCACGATGACCGTGACCGGGCTTGTCGGCTCAGCCTGTCGTTGCTGACGCAACCAAGCAACACGCTCCGCTTGATCATCGCGACGCCATGTCCGTTTCGCTCGACGCCGTTCCCTGCGGCTCAGGTCGTCCATCTCGTCGGGATAGTCGTAGTCCGTCCGAACCATGTCGTGCCAGTTCGCCGGTCGATCCGGTCGAGCCCGGTCGGATCCGTCATCGCCATCGCGTCGCGACGCGTCGCTGTCCCTCTTCATCGCACCGTCACCTGCGGGTTGGCACCATGACCGTCACACCGTCCTTCGTGACGCTCGAGTACTCACGAAATCGCCGGTTCGCGCTGGACGAGGGCTTACGGCGATCGCGAATCGTCTTCGGAGGTCCATCGCGAAGGCTTGCCGAATGTGTGTGAATTCTCGGCTCAAACCTGCTGTGAGACGCAGGCCGACTGTCGATCTTGGGTGTCTTCGCATGCCTGGCGGGTCGTGCCTCGGAGTTCGAGGAGCCGCTGCTCGAAGTACCGGACTGAGATCCACTACCTGCAGCCGATCGACCGGACGACGCAGCAGGCAAGCCAACCGTGATTGCGCGGCGCCGCCCGACCGGCGTGGCAGTACCGTTCGCCGCCGAGAGCGACGCGCCTGACGTCCCGATGCCCGCCCGAGCCTGATCCTTGAGGCGCGCGAGCTGCGATTCCTTTCGACCGACAGAACCCCCGGCTGCGGACGCCGAGGCTCCAGCAGGCTCGATGGCTCGACGCTCAGGAGAGTTCAGCTCATGAGCCGGCGCCTGTCGCGCGGCCACGGTCCGGTAGTTACTGCCGAGCGCCGGCGCCTGTCTGAACACGCGAACGGACGTGGCGCGCTGGACTTGAGTGTCATTTGCCCCAGACCTGCTGGTTCGCTCCGCGACAGTCGGACTCGCAGCCCTACTGCCTACTGCTCCCATCAGGCGCCGGACGGCTGTCATCGCACCTCTGCGTGCCAATCCGCCCATCACCATGCTGCCCATTCCCGGCCGCATCATAGAACTCATGCTCTCGAAGAGACGACGGAGCCGGAATCCCGCAATGAGCACGGCAATCGCAAGCCCACTCACAGGGAGCCATCCGAGTGCGTCGGTCAGGCTGAACACCGCGGTAACGAGAGCCAGCGTCGTAGAGAAGACCAGAAGTGCCAGGATCGATTGCAACACCAAGCCGAGAAGAGCCTCGAACCAGTTCATCCCCCACTGTCTTGTCCGGCCCGGAATCGCCCAGAGGCACGTGAACAGGACACCCACCACAAGCAGGATCATGCAGCCGATGAATGCCATCAGCGCAGTGAAGGCAAGCGATACGGTCAAGAACGCAAAGAGCGTCGCCGCGATCGCTCCGAGAGTCAGCACGCCTACGCGCCCGAAAGGATTGTCACCTTTCGCCCACTGGACTGTTGGCGCGTCGCCTCCGCCTTCGGCTTTGCTGACCTCGTTATCGATGTAGCTCTTACGGGCGTCGCCGTCCGTGCCCTTGTCGAGAATGGCTTTGCCGTAGCGTTGGCAAGCTTGCAGAGAACCGAACTCGGCGACGCACCACGGAGTGGCCGCAAAGGCTCGCCACGTTGCGTCTCCGGACTTTCGCAACAAGGTGTCGCGTTTTGTGCCGGAGAAGCTCGGTTCGGGCCACTCGATCGGCACCTTTGTCGTCGACCCGAGAACCTCCGTCGACGTCCCGACCACAGCATCAGATCCAATTTGCCTCGCGCCGTCCACTCCGTTCAACCAGGTTGCCGGCGCGACCGCGAAACTCGTCGCCAGGAGTCCGGCGGCGAAGACCCACACGAGTTGGCTCATCGCGCTGCCATTTGCCTTGCGTTGGGCGTACGCGGCGATAGCCCCGAATGCTAGAGCCGACGGCAGCAACCAGCCCGCGAGCTGCGTGTTCACCAGGCCGATGGCTGATGACGCCGTATCTGTCAGCGGCTTGATATCAGTGAACGAGAACAACCACCAGCCCACCGAGATCGCCGCACGGGTGATCGCGACGATATACAGCATGACCATGTGCGCGTAGCCATTGAACACAGCCTCCATCGGGTCGCGGAAACTCGTTTCGAAGTCCAGTCCGTAGACCGTTGGGCTGTATTGCTCGAAGAGAGTCCGCGTATCACCGTGGGTCAGGTCCGGCGTGGGGAGGAGATCCCCGAACCCTGTTGGGTTGGTGGGGCCTTGGTTGGGGTCGGCGGCTAGGGCTAGCTGGGCTGTGATTATGAAGGAGATGGAGAGGACGGTGGCCGCGGTTCTGAGGCGGCGGGGCCACCTCATGCGACGTGCTCCTTGCTGCCGGTGGGGGGCCGGTTGGGGTCGGTGTTGGGGGTGGGGACGTCGCCGTGGGCGTCGTACATGGCCTCGTTGTAGGCGGCTTCGTCTGCTTCTTGGTCGTAGACCTCGTCGGGGCCTATCGGGGAGTCGTGCCGGAGGGGGCGGCGACGGTCCTGGTGGGGGTCTTGGCCGTTGGGATGGGTGTCTTGGCGGCCGTTTTCCTGGTGGGGGGCCTGGCCGTTTTCGTGGTGCGGGGCCTGGCCGTTTTCGTGGTGCGGAGCTGGCGGGTGGCCGTTTTGCTGGACCACGGGCGGTTGGGCCGGCGCGCTTGTGGAGGGCTGCTGCGGGGTCGTTGGGGTGGAGGCGTAGGTCGGTTCTGGGGCGGGGGAACCGGGCGTTGCTTCCGCCGACGCGGACGACGGGGCGGCGGGTTGCTGAGCCGGGGTCGCGGGGTGCTGATTGGCGTGTTGCTGAGCTGGGGGGTGGGCTGGGGCTCTGCCGTTTGGTGAGTACTGGGGCGTGGCAAGGGGACCGTCGTAGGAGGCCCCAGGCACGCTGTCCTGAGGGACGCCCGCGCCGTTGTAGGACGGTGCTTGCGTGCCGTCTTGGGGCGCGGCGTGGGTGCCGGGCCTACCGTTCTGGCGGGCGGCAGGGATGGCGTCCTGAGGTGTGGCAGGGACGCCGTAGTTGGACGTGCCACCGTTAGGGACCGCAGGAGTGCCGTTGGACGCGCCGCCATTGGCGACCGCCGGCGTGCCGTTGTAGGGCGTATTGCCGTTCGCCGAGGCAGGAGCGTCCTGGTACGCGGGGGGTTGTTGGGTGTGGGCTTCTGATTGGGCGGTGGCGGTGGCTGCTGGTTCGAAGAGGTCTTCGTCGTTGGCGAAGGGGTCTTCGGGGGGCGTGGGGAGGGTGGGTTCGATGGGTTGGTTCGCGTGTTCGGATTCGGGGGTGGTGCGGAGGAGGGCGGCTACGCGCTGGCTCGGGATGTCGATCTGGACGGTGGCTACCTCGTCCCAGCGGTCGCGCATGATGCAGTGGCCGTGGCGGATCGATTTGCCGTTGGCGGCGGTGTTGATACCGCGGACCAGGGTTTGGTACGGCGCGGTCTGCGGGCGACCCAGCAACTCGAGCAGGGAGTCGACCTGCTCGCGCGAACGCAGGCTGAAGGCGAACAGGGTGGTGATCTGCTCGACCAGACCGGGCAGCTTCAAGATGCTGGCCGGGTCCTGCGTGTCCAGAACCAGCGAGGCACCCAACGCACGGCCGACGCGGGCGATGTAGTCCAGGAAGGACGCGCCATCCGGGGTCTTCGTCAGCAGGTGGACCTCGGGGACGATGACGACCTTCGAGCGGCCGCGGAACTCGCGGCGTCCCGTCGTACGGACCATCCAGGCGAGGCAGCCGCGGAGGCAGGCCATGCCGACGCGTTCGATCGGCGACCAGGACTCGGGGGCCGATTCGGGCGACGGCAGGGTCAGGCCGGGCATCTGCACGACCCAGAGACCCGGGTTCGTGGTCAGGGACGAGAGGCCGGACGGCGGGCCGGCGACGACCGAGCCGAGGCCGGTCTCGACCAGGTCGCGCAGCGCGAAGCCGACGGTCCGGATCGTCTCTGATTCCGAGGCGCACAGTCGCTGGATGACACCCCACGAGGACGGATCAGGCGACTGGATCTCGGCGCGGGTGGCGGCCATGACCGGCGCCTCGGCGGCACCACGCAGATGCGGCGGCAGCAGGAGCATGAGCTGTGACGGCGCCTGCAGCAGCGCGTCGTCGACGGGCAGCACCCGCAGCAGGTCCGCAGCACCGGAGAACTGTGCAGTGATCTCAATGACGGCAGTAGGTACGCCGTACTCAGCGGCGACCGCGGACACGCCCGCAGCATCACCCTTCAGGTCCAGCAACGGCACCCACGCGCCGGCGAACGCGGAGTCCAGACCGCCAAGCATCGCGGCCGTCGTCTTCCCTCGACCCGACCGACCCAGGAACAGAGTCGTCGTCGCGTCACCAAGAGCAGAACCAGCAGCCGCGTCGAACCGCACAAGACCCGGCGTAGACCCGGTCAGATAACCAATGGCGGGACCAGTAGCGTCACCGATCGACGCACCGCCCCAAAACCAGGACCCGAAGAACGCGGTCGACTCCCGCACATGCCCGAGGTCTGGCACGCGCAACTGGTCGCCTGGCAAGGACTCCAGCCACAGGTCGCGCTGCTCGTCCGCGCCCGCGGCGACCGTGATGCCACGGTCCGCGTAGTGCGCGATGACGGCGTCGACGTACGCCTCGAGGTCCTCCCGCGTGTCCGCGCTGACCAGCAACCGCGGGTGGTCCTCGACCAGCGTCAGACCGCTGCGGTTGATGTCGCGCTTGACCTCACGCATCACGCGCTCGGTCTCCACGATCTCGTCGGCGGTCTCCTCCGCCGTACCCTTCGCGGCCGACCGGCGCTGCTCCTTCGCGCTCTTCCGGGTCTCGTCGACCAGGTGGCGCGCGGTCTTCTTCGTCAGCACGCGGAACCGGACCGACGCCTCGACGGTGACGTCGATCTCGTCGCCGTCGTCGTCGATGGCCTTGATCTCCGACAGGGTCCGCAGCCACTCCCCCGCGCCCGGAGTCTCGAGCTCCTCGGGGAAGTCGGTCATCGCCAGGACAGTCGTGTACGCCGCGATCTGGCCACGCGTGTCGTAGATCCGCAGGTGATCGGTGTACGGCACCACTCGCCCGGACGTCAGCCGCGCCAGCGAAGCACCCGTGATCAGGCCACGACGCGGCGCCGCGACCGCACCACGATGCATCTCCCGGCTGATCAGCCACGAAATCACCTCGGCCGGCGCCGTGTGCGCCCGCCACACCGTCGAGCCGAGCTGACGAGCGAGCTTGCGCACCCGCTCGTCCAGGTGCGCGAGCTCGCGCGCACTGACCCGCCACGACGTCGTACCAAGAGCGTCGCTGATCGAACCGCGCACCTGGGCCGTCGCCCGCGGATCACGATCGGACAGATGCACGCCGAGCGCGACGTACCGCTCCGGCATCCGCATCTCGTCGATCCGGTCGGCCCGGGTCTGTGCCCACGCCTCGTGGTCGCCGAGCCGGTAATGGCCGGCCACCGAGTCGATGTAGTCCTGACCGGTCGAACGGCCCCACACCACCTTCAGGTGGCTGAGCCGGTCACCGAGGATCGTCGCGGCCGCGCTGACCGCCGCGTCCAGGGCCGCGTCCTGCTCGGACTCGGTGGCCAGGTCCGTGTTCGCCACCGAGATCAGGAACCACGCCTCGGCGCTGCGCTCGGTCACCAGCAGGCCGTCGGCGATGGCAACAAGACGAGGTGGCGGTAGGCCGCGCTCGCGGCCGACCCCCACCAGGTTCAGGAGTTTGTCAGCGATCTTCATTCGCGGCCCTTCCCTGACGACGTCCTGCGACTGACCCGTTGTACGTGATCCGAACCCAGCAATCGAGCCCGTTGGTTCACGGTGATGTCCGCACCCGCACGGACCATCGGATCGAGCTCCACCACGACCTCGCGTTCCCACTCCGGCGTCACTCTGGCCTTCGCCAGGTCGGCCACCTTCCTGGTCGCGACGCGCTCACGCCACGGCAGGTACTCCGTCTTGTCCGCGGCCCGCGCGCCGAGCCCGATGATCGGGCGATGCGCACGCAACGCGTACCGCACGGCCAGCGCCCACTCGGTCACCCGGCGGCGGCGTTCGTGGAACTTCCCGGGCCGCCAGCCGAACGCGGTGATCACGAACGGCGGCACGACGTACAGGCTGACCGTGGGCTTCTTGGGCACGCCGATGAACGGGAACAGCAACGCGATCCAGAGCAGGATGATCACCGCGCCGAAGATGATCATCCGGCGCCGGGCGCCCTCTCCCAGGTCGATGCCGAGCAGGTCGTACTGCCGAGTCTCGATCTCGAAGTGGTGGGTCAGGGTACGGCCGACTCGCATCAATTACCTCCGGACAGCAATCCCCAAAAGCCCTTGAGCACGTTGATGGTCTGGTTGTTGGCGTAGATCAGCCCACCGACCAGGACCCCGGCCGCGATGTGGCCGAACAGCTCGCCCCACTCGCGCTTGAAGTAGTGGCCGATGGCCCGCAACACGAGGATCGCGATGAAGATGTTCCCCGCGATGACCAGGACCCAGTCCTTGAAGTCGGCTCCCGTCGGGACGTTGGGGTCGGCCATGGGCACGGCAAGCTGAACCACGCTCGCAGCCAGTTCGTGCGTCATCATTGCGGTGTCTCCCTTGTTGCCTCGGTCATCCGATGGCCAGTCGCTGGATTCATCCGACGGCAGCCACTTGCCATCGCTGTGCTCCGTCCGTGGCGACAGTACGCCTCAGCGTGAGCGTGTACGTCTGGTCCAACGTGGTGTCACCCACCCCGTCCCAGGTGACGGCCGCGGTCGCCCGCCGCTCGTCGTCGTTGCCCGTGTAGACCTGCCAATCCTTGAGCTCGCCGAACTTCACGGCACCGTTCAGGCTACGGATGGTCGAGCCCGGCGCGGTCACCGCCGACACCTTGTTGTCCGACTCCGCATACGCACCGAAGAACGCCTCCGCGTCCTTCTGCGTCGCCGCGGTCAGATCGTCGTCGGGAGCACCGGCCGCCGGCATGTTGTCAGGCAGTGGTGCCCGCACGTCCGGCACGAACGTCGGCGGCCCGCTGGCCACCACTCGGGCCGCTGTCCGGGCTACCGGGACCGATACGCGGTCCCAGACGACCGGTCCGGTCTTCCAGCCCTTGCCCTGTCGCGTGAACGTGTGCACCTGGACCCGGACATCCACGACTGCGGTCAGACCGTTGGAGTCGGGCGTCACTTGCCCCGGGTAGGCGACGTCAGCCGTTTGTTTGCCGCGACCGTTCCACCCCGCGCGACTGTCGAGGCCGGCAGCGAGGTCGAGACCGATCTGGGCCGGGCGGGCATCCGGGTTGTCCTCGTCCCAGGTCAGGTACGACACGGCGTACCGCGTCGCGACCGCGCTCGCCTCTGCGGACGGGAAGCTGCTCTGCCCGCTCACCACAGTCTCCGGCGACCGGTTCGGACTGATCCAGGAGCGGATGCCACTGATCGCGGCCAGCAGCAGCACGACAACTACCAGGCCGCGGAAGAACCTCCTGGCCCACGTGGAGAACGACGACTCCGGCTCGGTGGACCACGGCGTCTGCCCAGGCTCCAGCACCTCGCGGACCGGCCCCGGGGCAGCATGAGCACCGTGCGGGGAGCGCTGTTTCAAACGCTCGGGTGTGCGGTGGGCCGGGTCCTGCTGCGGCACGTCGGCAGGACCCGACGGACGTGGCGCCGGGCGGCGGGGCGGTGCCATCACGCCACCGGGCGGCGGCGGTCCCTGCTGCTGCGGAGCGGAGTACTGCGCTGCTACGCCCTGCGCCTGGCGAGGGGTGGGTGTCACCGGGCCACCGGGGTGGGCCCACCACTCCGGCGCGGTGCTCTGTGGGCGTCCCTTGCCAGCCTTTTTGGTACGGCGCTGATCCGACCAATGCTCACCTTTTGGCGGCAGATTCAGTGCAGTTCGCCACCAACTCATCCCTACCCGCCCCTCAGACAGCAGTTTCGCGGACAGTAGCCGGGAGGATACGGCAAGCAACCGCCCTCCGGGAGGCCTGAGCCCAGGATCCGGATGGTCCATCGCTCCCCGCAGCCATACTGTTACCCCGCTCGCGGGCAGTGTCACCCTCCTCGGGCAAGAGTGACACCTTCGGTACCGTCGTCATAGCTCCTCTCTCATGCCCATTCAGGTCGACTAGGCAGCGCACACCATGCCACACGCCGTGGACAGGTTTCGAAGATCCGTGCGAACAACATGGTAAAGAATGCACCAACTGATCACAGATAGTAACCGATGCGGCGGTCGGCCTGTGGAAAACTCTCCCGTGGCGAGGGGTCAAAATCGGCGGTGGACAACCGCTTGCCGAGGACGGTTCCGGGCATAGGGTCGGAGTGACCCTGCTACCCCCTGGAGGACCAGGATGGAAACTCGCCGACTGGGCCGACTCGGCCACCAGAGCTCGGTACTGATCTACGGCGCCGCGTCGCTGGGCGGAGTCGACCAGGACCGCGCCGACGCCTCGATCCAGGAAGCGCTGGACGCCGGCATCAACCACTTCGACGTGGCCGCCGACTACGGCGACGCCGAGCTGCGGCTCGGGCCGCGGATGCCCGAGATCCGGGATCGCATCTTCCTCGCCACCAAGACCGGCCGCCGGACGTTCGAGGAGGCCTGGAGCGAGATCAACCGGTCACTGGAGCGGCTGCAGACCGACCATGTCGATCTGATTCAGATGCACGCGGTGTGCGACTTGGAGAACCTCGACCTCGTCACCGGCAAGGGCGGCTCGCTGGAAGCGGCGATCCGGGCCAAGGACGAAGGGCTGGTCCGGGCGATCGGCATCACCGGCCACACCGAGCAGGCGCCGTCGGTACACACCGAGGGACTGCGCCGGTTCGACTTCGACAGCGTCCTCACCCCGCTGAACTACAAGCTGTCCACCGACCCGCAGTACGCCGCTGACTATGCCGCCCTGGTCGAGGCCGTGAAGGCGTCGGACGCGGCGCTGATGACGATCAAGATGATTGCCCGTCGCGGTTGGCAGGACGGCGAGCAGAAGGCGTACGACACGTGGTACCGGCCGTTCGACGAGCAGCGGTACATCACTGCCGCGACCGCCTGGCTGCTGAACGGTCATCCGGAGATCACCGGCCTGGCTACTGCGGGTGAGACCCGGCTCCTGCAGCAAATGATTGTTGCAGAGCGCGAGCGCGCCGACCTCACCCCCGAGGCGGCGGCGTCGATCCTCGCCGAGGTTCAGGACTACGCGTCACCGTTCGTGGATTCGCCGATCTGACGAAGTGGCCCAGGTCACATACGAGACTCCGCATTCCGGTCAGGTCGTACGCCGTACGGGACCGGCCGGCGTGGTCTGCCCGGGTGCGGGAACAACTCGGGGTCGGATCGATGTTGAGAAGGGCGTAATCAACTACTTTCGGAGGTCGTAGTGGCAACGGTCGAGCTGACCCAGGACAACTTCAACGAGGTGGTCGGTGGCGACGGTCTCGTGCTGGTGGATTTCTGGGCCGAGTGGTGTGGCCCGTGCAAGATGTTCGGACCCGTGTACGAGAAGTCGTCCGAGCAGCACACGGACATCACCTATGGCAAGGTCGACACCGAGGCTGAGGGCGAGCTGGCGCAGGCCTTCCAGATCAGCTCCATCCCGACGCTGATGGCGGTCCGCGACGGCGTGGTTCTGTACTCGCAGGCCGGTGCGCTGCCGGCGGCCAGCCTGGAGGACCTGATCGGCCAGCTGCGCGCGGTCGACATGGAAGAGGTCAAGGCCCAGATCGCCGCCCACGAGGCGGAACACGGCACCGAGCCGCACACGCACTGAATCAATTGGTTGACGGAATCCAGGGACTCTTGTCGAGTTCCTGGATTTCTTTTGCCACCTCACGCCGGGCTGGGCCGTTCGCGATCTGAGGATTCGAGTTGATGGCGGCGAGCAGCTCGCCCCGTTGGGTCTGCGACAGCTGCCCCCAGCCGTTCCGGATCACCTTGAGTGCGTGGTACTGCTCATTGCCGGTGAGCGAGGTGTTGATCGCCGTCAGAAGGACCCCGCTGTCGAGGACGGAGGGGTCTCCTTCCATCAGGCCGAGGGCAAGGACGCGGACGATGGGCGAGCCCGAGAAGAACAGGTCCCTGACCTCGCTCTTGTCGAACTTCTAGACCGCAGAGGCGTTCGCGACGCGCTGGACGATCCGGTCGAGGATCTCTCCGCGAACCGACTTCAGCTCGGGTCCGCGTAGCTCGGTGTAGATGGTCGCGTAGGCGTCGAGTTGCGTCTCCATCCCGAGGGCCCGGAGGGTGTCGGCACTCTTGCGTGCGGTGACGGCAATCTGACGGACGAGACGTACTTCGAACTCCCCGAGCTTCATGCTCCGGATCCGATCGACGATCGACGATCGACGGCATCACGATCAGGAGCAGGCCGGCCGCCAGCACCGTCACGAGTGGGCCTTCACCGACGCCGGTGAACAGTCCGACGAGCCCGGCGACAAGCAAAGCTGCGCCGATCACCAGGCACAGGATTCGCGAGGCAACGTCCACGACAGGCCGGGCCGTCACCGTCCATGCAGGAGTCGAATGATCCCGCACGCGAGGCGGAGCAGGCCGCTGGGGCGATGGCATCACCGGCGGCGCGGGACGAGTCGAGGGTCCGCGATTGCCGGGAACAGAGGATTCGTTCACGTCCGTCATCGGGCCGGCCCTCCGTACGTCGTTGGCGAGTCCTGGTGATCGTGCCTGCGTCGTCAGCTATCGGCAAGGGGTGGCGCCTTCAGGCGTGGGTCGGTGGTGCGGCGCATGAGGGTGGAGGGGCCTACCTGGTCGGTGAAGCCCCAGCGGCGGTAGAAGGGGATGAGGTTGGGTTGGCAGACGAGTTCGAGGCTGCGGACGGTGGTGAGGTCCGGATGGTTGACCATGGCATCCAAGAGCACGGAGCCGAGGCCGGAGCCTCGGTGGGAGTCGTCGACGATCACGTCGAGGACGAGGGCGATGTGGGTGTAGTCGGTCAGTACGCGGGCGAAGCCGATCAGGCGGTCTGATCGGCGGTGGGTGACGGCCGTGATCAGGTCCGAGTGCTCGAGCAGGTGCGCGACATCTGCGGGGGTGCGGTCGCTCATCCACCACGCCGTACGCATGAGCTCGGTCAGCTCGGCGACGCGAGCCGGTTGATCGTCAGAAGTCGCGCGAACTGAGGACGCAGAACTCGTTGCCTTCGGGATCGGCGAGCACCGTCCAGCTCGGGCCGTCAGGTTGGCCGACGTCCATGCGGCGCGCGCCGAGGGCCTCGAGGCGGGCGATCTTGGCGTCGCGGTCCTGGCTCGTGTGCGGCGCGAAGTCGAGGTGCAGGCGGTTCTTCACCGTCTTGCCCTCAGGCACCGGAACGAACACCATGCCGGGACCGATCCGCTCCCACGGGATGTCCCTGATGGTGTCGGGCTCGACCCAGCCAGGAACGTTCACGCACTCGTCGTCGGTTTCGATGATCGTCTTCCAGCCGAACGCCTCGGCCCACCAGGCCGCCTGCTTCCGGACGTCGTGGCAGTCGACCACGACCGTGTACCACCTGAGCACCATGGCGGGAACCCTTGCACAGCCCACCGACAGAAAACAGAAAAGAGCGGGCCCTGGGCAGGAGAAAGACGCCAGGGCCCGCTCTCGGGGCTGACCGGAGCAGCGACGTGGTGGCCTGAGGAGGTGCGGGCAGATGAGGTGCTGCCCGAGGAGGGTCACCGAAGGGGCTGCTCGGAAGACGGTCAGCGGGATGGCGGGACCACGTCGTCGGGGTCCCGCCAGATCGTCAGCGGAGTGGGTTGAACGGTCGCAGCTCCTCCGGAGCACGGCCGGTGGTGATCGTCTCGGCCAGCAGCTGACCGGTGATCGGGCCGAGGGTGATACCCCACATGCCGTGCCCGCCGGCGGCGAAGACCCGCGGCGACGCGGTGGCGCCGATCAGCGGCAGGCCGTCCGGGGTGCAGGGCCGCGGTCCGACCCATTCGAACGTCCGCGCGTCCAGGTCGGCGTCGCGCAGCAGCGGCCGCGCGGCCTCGACGATCGCGTCGATCCGGCGCGGGTCGAGCTTCGCCTCGGGCTTGCGGAACTCCATCATCCCGGCGACCCGGAGCCGGTCGCCCAGCGGCGTGCAGGCGATCCGCTGCGCCGGGAAGTACACGGGGCCGGACGGCACATGCGCCATCGGCACGCTGAAGCTGTACCCACGGCCCGCCTGCACGACAGTGCGTACGCCGAACTGCCGTGCCAGGTCACCCAGCCACGCACCGGTCGCCATCACGACCGCGTCGAACGGGTCGGTCTCGCCGTCGCCGGTGACCAGCCGAACGCCGCGGATCTCGTCGACGATGTCGTTCACGACGACGCCGCTGATGATCTGCCCGCCGCGGGCGATCACCGAGTCCGCGAGCAGCTTGACGTACTCCCCGGGGTTGATGAACCGCTGCCCGTGCAGCCGGATCGCGGCCCCGATCTCGTCGGACAGCGAGGGCTCGATCGCGCGGGCGTCGTCACCGCTGATCGCCTCGAACTCGATGCCCTGGCCGGCGGCGTGGATGTGCTCGATCTCCTCGAGCAGCACGCTGCGCTCCTCGACGGTCCGGTAGGCGGCCAGGAACGACTTGGCCTCGTAGGTCTGCGCCTCGACCCCGGCCTTGGCCAGGAAGTCGAAGGCGTCCAGCGCCTGGCGGTTGATCGGGACCAGCGACTCCATCGCGGTCTTCCAGCGTCCGGCGGTGCTGTTGCGAGCGAAGCGGGTGAGGAACTTGAGGAGCCGCGGGCTCGCGGTCGGTGGAACGTACACCGGTGAGGCAGGGCTCAGCACCGCACGGACGCCGTACTTGAGGACCGCTGGTTCCGGCAGCGGCGTGGCCAGGCCGGGCGTCAGCCAGCCTGCGTTGCCCCAGGACGCGCCCGCGGCGACACCTTCGCGGTCGAGCACGGTCACCTCGACACCGGCCTCCTGGAGGAACCAGGCGGTGGCCAGGCCGACCATGCCCGCGCCGACGACGGCGACGCGGTCAGGAACGATGTGCGGTACTGCGGAACCAGCTGTGGTCATGTATCGATGGTGCGGCCGCCGCGAGCAGCTGTCATGGTGCGATCACACCATTGACGGGACGAATGACTGTGCTCATCGCACAATAACCCGCACAATAGCCTCATGATCACCGCGCCTGACCTGATCGCCGCCGTCGGCCCTGCCCTGTTCGAGATGGTGGTGACCGGCAAGGGCGACAGCGAGGTCCGCGACGTGTTCCTGGCCGACCCACAGGAGCCTGCGACCGGTCAACCGGGCGATCTGGTGCTGGGACTCGGCCTGCGCGATGCGGAGGACGCCGTGGAGCTCGTCGAGCGCTGTGCGGCCGGTAGCGCGTCCGGAGTGGTCCTGCGTACGGCGCTCGCGCACGAGCCGACTGTGGTCACGGCAGCGGAAAAGACCACGCTGACCCTGGTCGCACTGCAGCCGAGCGTCACCTGGGCGCATGTGGTCTGGCTGATGCGCGGCGTCATCGACCGCGCCGCAGCACCGGACTCCCCTGCCGCCGGGGACGCCGGCGTACACCAGGAACTGTTCGCACTGGCAGATGCGGCCGCAGCGATCGTCGACGCGCCGGTGACCATCGAGGACAACCAGTCACGCGTCTTGGCGTACTCCTCTGGTCAGGACTTCACCGACCCGACCCGTGTGTCCACCATCGTCGGTCGGCGGGTGCCGGCCGAGGTCATCGCACATTTCCGGGCCCGTGGCATCTTCCGGCGGCTGGCGCGGTCCAGCGAGCCGTTTCTGGTACCGGACGGGCCGAATGGCATCCGCCCGCGTCTCGTCGTACCTGTCCGGGCTGGTGGTGAGTGGCTGGGGTCTATCTGGGCGGTTGTCGACGGACCGGTGAGTGATGCGGTCACTGCGGAGCTCAGCAACGCCGCGTCCGTGCTGGCGTTGCACATGTTGCGGCTGCGCGCTCAGGCCGATGTAGCGCGACGGAGTGCGATCGATCGGCTGCGGACGATCCTGCGGCAGTTCTCTCCGGACAACCCGGTCGATGTACGGCTTCCCCGGCAGCCGTGGCGCGTGGTGGCGCTTGGCTCGCCGGATGGGTACGACGTACCGCAGCAACTGGACCTGTGGGAGTCGACCGGCCGCAGGCACGGCTGGAGCGAGCCCCAGCTGGCTGACCTCGACGGGAACGTGCTGGCGGTAGTCACCGATACAGACGGCCCCGGCTCCTGGAACTGGCTGCAGAAGCTCGTGCTGGAGCAGGCACCGGGCACGTACGCCGCAGCCGGCGGTCCTGCACGCGGTCCGGCCGATCTGCCGAGCTCACGGGCCGAGGCGGTCGAGCTGCTCGGGCTGGTACGGCGGGGTGTCGCTCCCGGGCCGGCGCTGCGGGTGGAGGACGCGTGGCATGTGCTGACTGTTCATCGCGCGGTCACGTCGCTTGATACCACCAAGATGGATGGTCCGCTCGCGACGCTGCTACGGCACGACATCGAGCACGACACGGGATACGTGGAAACGTTACAGGCGTGGCTCGACTATCCGGGGCAGCCGCAGCGGGCGGCGCGGTCGCTGCACCTGCACACGAACACGTTGCGGCACCGGATGAAGCGGATCGGGGAGATCGCGGAGCTGGATCTGTCGGATCCGCGGGAACGGCTGGCGTTGCAGTTGCAGATTGCCGCCGTACGCACCGAACACTGAGATGTACGCCACAGCCCCCTGTAACAAGGCTTCATATTCCGGCAACTACTGGGCAACATCCGGCTGACAGAGTCTTCCTTGTCAGCCGGTCCGACCGTTCACCAGGCGGCCGGAACGGCTCGGGTCCGAGCTTTTCACCAGGAAGCTCGGGCCACCCGTAGGCCCGGCGATTGTCTGAGCGATCGCCGGGCCTGCGGCATTTCTGCCGAGCCCACCGTTGCCTAGGACAACCGGTTCACGATGGTCCGGTAGACGGCGGGGAGCGCGGCCGCGGCGGGGACGATGCGGGGCGCGAGGAGCGGGCGGTTGCGGGCCCAGAGCAACGATGCGGTCAGCAGGCGGCACTCCCAGGAGACCCGGCGCCAGGCGGCCTCGTAGTCCTTCGGGCGGTCGGCGCGGATGCAGTCGACGAGCTCGGCGGAGGTACGCAGGGCGACGGCGATGCCCTCACCGGTGAGCGCGTCGACGTACCCGGCGGCGTCGCCGACCAGCAGGACGCGGCCGGCGGTGCGGGCACGCACACGTTGCCGGAGCGGACCGGCGCCCATCACCGTGCCGGCCGGCGATGCGGCGGACAACCGGCGCCTGAGTGCGGGAAAGGCGTCGAGATGCGAGTCGAAGGTGCCACGCGCGGAGGTGAGGACGGCGACGCCCACCAGATCATCACCCACCGGAGTCACGTAGGCCTCCCCCAAGTGGGACCAGTAGACCTCCACAAGATCTGTCCAGGGCGAGACGTGGAAGTGCTGCCGCAACCCACGGCGAACCTCACCAGAATTCGCACCGGAGAGGCCCAGTTGGCGGCGGGTGGGTGAGTGGAGGCCGTCGGCGGCGGCCAGGTAGCGGGCGGTGATGCCGCCGGCGGTGACGGACTGCGTGTTCTGGGTGATGGGGCCGACGCGGTCGCGGACGACGGGGACGTTCAAATCGGCCAGTCGACGGAGGAGAGCAGCTTGGAGGGTTGTACGGCGTACTCCGAGGCCGGGGCCGGCGGTGAAGCGGGCGTCGACGCGGTGAAACGCATCCAGGTAGCGGATGCCGTGGAACGGACGGCCGTCGAGTTCCACGCCGAGGCGGGTGAGGTACTCGACCGCACTATGAGCGATGCCCTCGCCGCACGCCTTGTCGATCGGGCCCGAGCGCGGCTCGAGGACGACGACCGACAGCCCGGCGAGCGCCGCGCGGATGGCGGTGGCCGCCCCGGCCGGCCCGGCGCCGGCGACGAGGAGATCGATCATCGAGTGAGCACGGTGCTCAGCGCGGTTTCCTCGGTCCGGATCCGGACCGCCAGCAACGGAGCGTTGAGCAGGGTGAACGCGATCGCGGTGATCCAGGCCGAATGCACCAGCGGCAAGGCGATCCCCTCACCGACCACAGCCACGTAGTTCGGATGCCGCAAGAACCGATAAGGCCCTCGCACCACCCGCCCCAACCCCGGTACGACGATCACGCGGGTGTTCCACTGGTATCCGAGCACCGTGATGCACCACCACCGCAGTCCTTGCATCAGCAACACAACCGCCAGCGCCGCCCACCCGACCTTCGGATCGAACGGCCGGCCGGACACGATCGCCTCGATCACGCACCCGGCCAGCAGCCCGGTGTGCAGCACCACCATGAACGGGTAGTGCCCCTTGCCGAACTCCACGCCGCCGTGCGCGAAACTCCACTTCGCGTTCCGCAGCGACACGGCGAGCTCGGCGACGCGTTCGAAGCCGACCAGCACGACGAGAGCGACGTACCACCACAAGGATTGCGTCATCACCACTCCATCAGCACGAGCTCGGAACAGAAACCGGGTCCCATCGCCAGCAACACTCCTGGACCCTCAGGAGAAGGATCCAGTCTGAGCGTGTCACCGAGCACGTGCAGCACCGAGGACGAGGACAAGTTGCCGACCGCATCCAGCGACGTCCAGGTCAGGTCCAGCGCTCCCGGCCGCAGCGACAGCGTCTGGGAGACCGCCTCCAGCACCTTCGGCCCGCCAGGGTGACTCACCCACGTGCCGATGTCCGGCACGGTCAGGCCGTGTTCCTCGAGGAACCCGCGGACGTCGCCGCCCAGATAGGTGCGCACCACCTCCGGCACGTCGGCCCCGAGCACGATCCGGAATCCGCCCGATCCGATGTCCCACCCCATCACCCGCTCCGAGTCCGGGTACAGCCGCGAACGCGTCGCCACGACCGAAGGCCCGGACGCGAGCGGATGCTCCGAGCCGGTCAGCACCACCGCCGCCGCGCCGTCGCCGAACAGCGCCCCACCCACGAGGTTCGGCAACGACGCGTCGTCCCGCTGCAACGTCAACGAGCACAACTCCACCGACAGCAGTACGGCGACATGCGACGGCCACGCCGTCAGGTAGTCGTGCAGCCGCGCGATCCCCGCCGCTCCCCCGACACAGCCGAGCCCGAACAACGGCAGCCGCTTGATGTCCTCCCGCATCCCCAGCCGCATCGCCACCCGCGCGTCGATCGACGGCGCCGCTACCCCGGTCACCGTCGTGAACATCAGTACGTCGACGTCGTCCAACGTCAGCCCGGCGTCCTTCACCGCGCCTGCAACCGCCTCCGCACCGAGATCCACGGCCGCTGCGATCCACTCGTCGTTCGCCTCACCGAAGTCCTTGAGTACGGCGTACCGCTCCAGCGGCAACGCGAGATGCCGATGCGACACTCCCGCGTTCGCGTGCAGCCGCCGGAGCAGCGCCGAGCTGCGGCCGTCCGGCAGACAGATGGAGGCGAACGCCTCGGTCAGCTCCGACTGCGGATAGCGGTACGGCGGGAGCGCGGGCCGGACCGCGGCGACCCGCGTCATCGTGGCATCGTTACGTCGGTGAAGACCGTCAAAGGTCTGGCCCTCGCCTGCCACCCCGGGCCGACTGTCGCCGTGACCGCTCTGGTCACGGCGGTCGCCTGGTCGGCCGGGCGAAGTCCGGCCGGGTGTCTCCTCGTCGCAGCAACGATCCTCACCGGCCACCTCTCGATCGGCTGGAGCAATGACGCGATAGATGCCGCCCGCGACACCATTGTGAACCGACGGGACAAGCCCGTGGTGCGTGGACTGGTGAGTCGCCGGACGCTCGCGATCGGTGCCGGCGTCATGCTGGTCGTCACGATTCCGGTCTCCCTGGCCAACGGACTCGCGGCCGGGTCGGTTCACCTGCTCTTCGTCGCCTGCGCCTGGGCGTACAACCTGGGCCTCAAGTCGACCGCGATCTCCTGGCTCCCGTACGCCGTCGCATTCGGCGGACTGCCGTCGTTCGTGACGCTCGGCACCGCACACGTCTGGGCGCCGTGGTGGGCCACGGCGGCGGGCGCGCTGCTCGGGATCGGTGCGCATCTCGCGAACGTCGTACCCGATCTGGCCGACGACCTGGCAACCGGCGTACGAGGCTGGCCACAGCGGCTGGGTGCCTACGCCCGACTGCTCGCGCCGCTCCCGCTGGCGGCGGCCACCGGACTTCTGGTGATCGCGCCGGCCGGCGCGATCGGCGTCGTCGGCTGGATCGCCCTCGCGATCGTTGCCGCACTCCTCGTGACGATCCTGCTCTGGCGGAACGCGCCGTTCCTGGTCACGATCGCCATCGCCGCGGTCAGCATCATCACGCTGGTGTTGCGCGGTGACGCACTGATCTAGCCGGCGCCTGCGGATCGAGCACGGCGTCCGGCTTGAGGGGTGCGTTGCTCCCGAGGATCGCAGCCGTCAGCGCCTCGGCCGGCTCCTTCGCGGCGCGCGGGTTGGTGATCAGCACCAGGTCGATCGACGGCAGCTCCGGCAGCCCCGCGCTCGGCGGTGGCTCGACGAGGTCGGCGGGCATCAGTGACCGGGCGAAGATCGCGATCCCGAGCCCGGCGCGGACAGCCGCGAGTACGCCGTTGACGCCGCGGACGATGCACGTGATCCGGCAGGTGCGACCCGCTTGCTCGAGCGACTGCACGCCGAGCGACCGGCTGAGCGAGGGCGCCTGGTACGCGACCAGCGGCACCGGGCCGTCCGGTGCGATCCGGGTCCCCGAGATGCCGGCCCAGACGAGCGGGTCACGCCGAACCAGCCGGCCGTTCGGCTCGTAGCCGCCACCGACGCCGTGCTTCACGTAGGCGAGGTCGAGGTGACCGGACTCGACCCGGCGGAGCAGATTCGGGCTCTGGGCAACGGTCAGCTCGAGGTCGATCCGCGGGTACAACTGGCGGAAGTCGCGGAGGATCTTGGGCAGCGGAGTGAGGGCGAGGTCGTCGGTCACACCGAACCGCAACCGGCCGCGCAGCTCCGAGCCGGTGAAGTAGCCGGCCGCCTCCTCGTGCGCGGCCAGGATGGTGCGGGCGAACCCGGCCATCGCCTCGCCGTCCGCGGTCAGCGTGACAGTGCGGGTGTCACGGACGAACAACGGCCGCCCGACGGCCACCTCGAGTTTGCGGACATGTTGGCTCACCGTCGGTTGCCGGATACCCAGTCGCTCCGCCGCCTGGGTGAAGCTCAGCGACTGCGCCACCGCCAGGAACGTGCGCAGCTGGTCCGGGTCGTACATCGATTCACTCCTTCATTACGTGACGCTATAAGACTAATAGGAGTAATTCGCTGGGGGAATCCAGTACCTAACCGTGAGGATGGAGGTGTCCTCCCCTGACCAGTCCACACGCGTAGGGATCGCTCTTGACCACCCGGGCCGCTTCCGGTTCTGTCCCGTCCACCGATTTCCACCAGCACCGCACCACCGACCGCACCGACCTCCGGGAGACGCAGCGCCGCCCGGGCTTCAAGGACACGTTCAGCGCGCTGCAGGTCCGCAACTTCCGTCTCCTGGTCAGCGGACTGCTGGTCGTCTCGACCGGCGGCTGGATCCAGCGCATCGCGCAGGACTGGCTGGTGCTCACGCTCACCGGCAGCGCCACCGCGGTCGGCATCACGACCGCCCTGCAGTTCACCCCGACGCTCCTGCTCGGCCTGTACGGCGGTGTGATCGCGGACCGCTTCCCGAAGCGGAAGGTCCTGCTCGCCACCCAGGCCACCTTCGGGTCCTGTGCCGCCGTCCTGGCCGTGGTCGCCTTCACCGGCCATGTCCAGGTGTGGCACGTCTACACGATGGCGTTCGTCCTCGGCCTGTCGACCGCGGTGGACAACCCGACCCGGCAGTCCTTCGTCACCGAGCTGGTCCCGCGGGACAAGGTCCGGAACGCGATCAGCATGGTGTCGTCGACTTTCCAGCTCGGCAGCATGGTCGGTCCGGCGCTCGGCGGCGTACTGCTCGGCGTGCTCGGCACCCCGTGGGCGTTCGCGATCAACGCCTGCACGTTCTTCGCCTCGATCAGCGCGCTGCTGCGGATGCGCGAGAGCGAGATGCACGGGCTGCACGCGGTCCGGACGGCGAGCGCCGGGATGCGCATCCGCGACGGCCTGCGAGACGGCGTGCGGTACGCGTTCCACGAGCCGGCCGTCCGGTGGGCGATCGCGCTCGTCGGGATCTACGGCATGTTCACGATCAGCCTGGCGGTGACGCTGACCGCGTTCGCCGACCGGGTCTTCCAGATCGGCGCCTCGGGGTACGGCGTACTGAACTCCGTGGTCGCGGTCGGCGCCCTGGCCGGGGCACTGCTCTCGGCGCGCCGGATCCGGCCGAGCCGGCTGCGGAACCTGATCGGTATCGCCTGCCTGCTCACCGTCACCGAAGTACTCGCCGCCATCCAGCCGTCGCTGTGGACGTTCATCCCGGTGCTGGCGTCGATGGGGATGGCGACGCTGATGTTCCTGACCGCGGCCCAGTCGATGGTCCAGTTGACCACTCCGGACGGCCTGCGCGGCCGGGTGTCCGGGATCTACAACCTGGTCTTCATCGGGGGCGGCGCGATCGGCGGGCCGACGGTCGGGTTCCTCGCCCAGCACTTCGGGGCGCGGTCGGCGCTGCTGCTCGCCGGGCTGATCCCGGCGGTGGCGACGGTCGCGATCGGGCTGCGGTTGCGGCGGGACGGCCGGTTCCGGCTGGTCCTGGTCCGCACCCGGTCGCCGTGGCACCAGGTCCCGATCCGGCTCAACCTGCAGCAGACGGACATCATGCTGTCCGCCCCACCGAGCACTCCCATCACCCGGACGTCCCGCCCGTTCGTCCTGGGCCGTCGTCAGCACGCGCGGATGGACTCACACCTGCGCCCGAGCCGCGCCCGGCGCCGCCCGCAGCACCACTGAGTTCCCGGGGCAGGTCCGGGCTGCTGCCTTCACCTCGGACCTGCCCTGGGCATCTTCCTAGGGAGCGGTGATGACACCGACCGGCGGGACCTGCACGGTGCGGTGGTGCTTGGTGCCGCCAAGGATCACCTTGCGCAGAGCAACGTTGTTCTTGGTGTTCGACTCGTACAGGCGGTTCTCCGGGTTGGCGCTGACCTGGACGTAGTACGTGCCGTTGGCCAGGTTGGTGATGTCGAAGGACTGCCCGGGCAGGGATTGCTCGTAGGTGTCGCCGGAGCCGACGTCCAGGACCTCACGCACCGACAGCGAGCCGTGATCGCCGCAGGCGGTGTGCAGGTCGGTGTTGTCCGGGTGCCAGTTCGCGCCCTTCACCGTGTAGTCGATGGCGTCCGTCGCGGCTAGGCAGAACGCCTCCTTCTGGCTCCGCACCACCTCGGTCTGCTTCGCGTTCAGCAGGCTGTAACGGGCGAAGTCGGTGAAGTGCCAGTGGTTGTGTCCGGGCCGGCCGTCCCACTCCAGCGTTCCGGTGTTCTGATATCCGACCTGCTTGCCCTTCGTGTCGTAGAAGTACTGGTACGCGTCCATCAGGTCCTTGCCCTGCCGCCGGAACCCGTCCAGCACCAGCGGCGACGGCCCCGCGTTCCACACGGTCGCCGAGAACTGCAGGAAGTCCTTGCTGGCGTCCGGCGTACCCTCGTCGCCCGGCGCGGCCACGATCCCCCACGCCGGCACCGGCCGCAGGTCCGGTTTCGGGCCTTTCGGCACGCTCGCCTTCCCGGTCGAACGGGCCGCGTTCGGCTTCGGCGCCACCGAGCTCGCCGCCGCCTTCTTCGCGCCGAAGCAACCCCGCACACACGTGTCGCTCTTCTGGACCGTCACGTTCAAGGTCACCGCTGCGTCCGGCGCCGGGATCTTGAAGAAGTCCCGGTAGCCCTTGCTCACCGTGACAGTCGCCTTGTACTTGCCGACGGCAAGCTGCACCGGAGCCTCGTCGCCGAACGTCCGCGCGGACCACCCCGTCTGCAGGCCCCAGACCGCGCCCTGCGTGAACGGGTTCGCCGTACATCCGTCCGGGTACGGCGACGTCGCGGGCGCATCCGGCCGGGTCCGGGACCCGTCGCCGTTCAGGCAGACCGACTGGTCCTTCTCGAGCACCTTCTTGCCGGCGGCATCGGTGAGCGTGATGTGCAGGAACTTCCCGAGTCCGGAGAAGTCCGTGACCAGCCCCTTCGGCAACTGTCGGGTCGGCTTGCCGTGGGCGTACTGCGTCGCGACCACCGGCGAGCTGTACGACGCGCGCGTGGTCCGCACCTCGATCGGCGCGTTGCCCGCGACGACATGCGTACCGAGATCGAGGTCGACGCCGTAGTCCTCGATGCTGTCCAGCGTCACATCGGTGCTACCAGCAACTAATTTCAAGGGCGGTCGTGCCACCGCCTGGGTGCTCGCCGACGCGCCGGCGGCCGCGAGTGCGATCAGACCGGCCGCCCCGGCCACGGCGATCGCCGTGCGGCCGAGTTTCCTTGCGTTCACGATGATGGAACCCCCTCCTGCATCCGGCCGGCGTCCTCACGAAGCCGGCCTGTTGCTGGTACGACGACCCAGCGGCGGAGCGAAGTTGATCAAGGTTCCATGGCAGTCAGGTCACAGGAAGTAACGGACCTCGAATACTTGACGCCGTAAATTAAGCCTGCCTAGGCTCGGCCGCGTCCGCTCACTCCTCCCCCGGAGGAACATCGCATGTCCTTGAGACGCCCCACTCTGATCGTGCTGGCTGCCATCGCCCTGGTGTCGACGGCAGCCGCAACCGCCCCCGCCGACGCGGTCCAGGCGAACCAGCCGACCCCCGCCAAATACCCGCAGCTCGCCGCCAAGCCCTACATGGGCTGGAGCAGCTGGAGCCTGCAGTCGACCAACTACCCGGGCGTCAACCCCGACGGTCCCGGCAGTTTCATCAGCGAACAGAACATCCTCACCCAGGCGAAGGCCCTGGCCACCAAGCTCAAGCCGTACGGCTACGAGTACATCAACGTCGACGCCGGCTGGCAGGACGGCGGCGACGAGTACGGCCGCCCGGTCGCGATGGCGAAGCGGTTCCCGCGCGGGATGAAGGCGGTCGGCGACGACATCCACAAGCTCGGCCTGAAGTTCGGCATCTACACCACGGTCGGGCTCGGCACGGACGTCTACCGCGACGGCAACACGCCGATCTACGACGCGCCCGGCTGCTTCACCCGCGACATCGTGTACCCCGACCTGCGCAAGACCAACGGCTGGGACGCGGCGTACAAGATCAACTACGAGAGCCCGTGCGCGCAGAAGTACGCCGACTCGATCGCCAAGCTGTTCGCGTCCTGGGGTGTCGACTTCATCAAGATGGACGGTGTCGGTCCCGGCTCGTGGAAGGGCGCGCCGGACGACCCGAACCACAACAACACCGAGGACATCGAGGGCTGGTGGCGCGCGGTACAGAACGCCGGCCGGCCGATGCAGTACACGCTGTCCTGGTCACTCAGCCACCGGTACGCCGACGTGTGGAAGCAGAACTCGAACGGCTGGCGGATCGACACCGACGTCGAGTGCTACTGCGACACGATCGTCAAATGGGACAGCTCGGTGAAGGCCCGCTGGTGGGACCTCCCGCAGTGGATCGACGACGCCGGTCCCGGGCACTGGAACAACCTGGACGCGCTCAACGTCGGTGTCGGCGAGATGGACGGCCTGACCGACGCCGAACGGCAGAGCTACATGACGTTCTGGGCGATCAACTCCGCACCGCTGTTCGCGGGTGACGACCTGACCAAGCTGGACGCGTACGGCCTCAAGCTGCTGACGAACCGCGAGGTCATCGCGATCGACCAGTCCGGCAACCCGGCCCGCCCGCTGAACCAGGACCAGCTGCAGCAGACCTGGTACGCACAGAACAGCGACGGCAGCACAACGGTCGCGCTGTTCAACCTGGCCGACTCCCCCGCCACCGTGACCGGCAGGTTCGACCAACTCGGTATCGACGGCAAAGCCACCGTCCGCGACATCTGGGCGAACCAGAACACCCGCAACATCAGCGGTGCAGTCAGCGCACAGCTTCCGGCGCACGGGTCGAAGCTGTACAAGATCACGCCGAACTCTTCGGCGAGCATCCCGGCCGACCTGACGGCGACCGACGTCGGCCGGACGACGGTGTCGCTGAACTGGCGACCGAGCGCCGGCGCCTCGTCGTACAAAGTGTTTGCCAACGGCAAACAGGTTGCGACGAGCTCCGGTACGAGTGTCGTGGTGAGCGGGCTGTTGCCGCAGACGCAGTACGCCTTCACCGTGCGGGGTTCCAAGGGTGGAACGAGCGCACCGGTGACGATGTTCACCGCGAAGAACGGCGGACCGGTTCGGTACGAGGCCGAGGCGTCGAGCAGCACGTTGACCGGGGACGCGGGTGTGTCCGGGTGCACCCTGTGCTCGGGCGGCGCGAAGATCGGCAACATCGGCTACGGCTCGACGGTCACGCTGAACAACATCACCGTGCCGACGACCGGGACGTACCTGGTGAAGATCGCCTACACCGACGGCGACACCAGTCGGCAGAGCATGCTGACGGTCAACGGCACCGACAGCTATTGGGTCAACTACAGCGGCCTCGGCGACAACGACTGGGGTACGCCGCAGGTGACGTACCTCCCGATGAAGCTGACGGCCGGAGCGAACGCGATCAAGGTCAGCAACCCGAACGGCTACATCGCCGACATCGACTGGATCACCGTCTGATCCCCCGAAAACTGCGGGGCCGGCACCACCAGGGCCGGCCCCGCGTTTTACTGGACCCATGAGCGCCTACCCCGAACCCCTGATCCCGCCCGGCGGTACCGCACCGGTCCCGCGGCGGATCCGCGCGATGCTCGACGACCGCGTCGTCCTCGACACGATGGACGCGATCTATCTGTGGGAGTTCCCGCCGTACCCGCAGTACTACGTCCCGGTCGCCGACGTGGCCGACGGCGTACTGACGGACACCGGTGAGACGAAGGCGTTCGGGCACGGCGTGGCGCGCGTGCACACCGCCGGATCCGGGCACGCCTGGGTGTACGACGACGGCGTTGCAAAGGACCGCGTCCGGTTCCAATGGGATGCACTCGACAGCTGGTTCGAGGAAGACGAGGAAGTCTTCGTTCACCCACGCAACCCGTACTCGCGGGTGGACGCGATCAAGTCCACCCGGCAGATCCGCGTGTCCGTCGACGACGTGATCCTCGCCGAGTCGGACGCCACCGTCATCGTCTTCGAGACCGGGCTGCCACCGCGCTACTACTTCCCACGGACCGCGGTGCACCTCGAGCACCTCACCCCGGCGGACACCGTGACGGCCTGCCCGTACAAGGGCAAGACGTCGGCCTACTGGTCCACAGCTGGTGTGCCCGATGTCGCCTGGTCGTACGACTTCCCGACCGCACCCCTGCTGCCGGTTGCCGGGCACCTCGCGTTCTTCAACGAGTTCGTCGACCTGACCATCGACGGCGTACCTCAGGAGCGGCCGATCACCCCGTTCACGAACGTCAACCTGAGGGCGGGGCACCCGAACTGAGTCAGATGCCCGCGGTGGTGGCGCCGTCCATGGTGAGGATCGAGGCGGTGACGTAGCTCGCGAGCGGGGAGGCGAGGAAGACGGCGACGTTCGCGACCTCTTCGGGCTCGCCGAAGCGGCCCATCGGGACCTCGCGGACCATCTCGGCGAGCAGCTCGTCCTTCGGCCTACCGGTCGCGCGGACCGCGGCCTCGAGCCCTTCGTCGACCCGGTTGGTGCGCGTCGTACCCGGGTTGATCACGTTCACCCGGACGCCCTGACCGGCGTACGCCTTCGCGTAGCCGACCGACGCCAGCATCAGCGCCGCGTTGGCCGCGCCGCCGCCGATGTGCAGCGGGTTCGCCGCGCGACCGCCCTGGCCGACGACGTTCACCACCGCGCCGCTGCCGCGCTCCGCCATCCCACGGATGACGGCCTCGGTCGCGTGCATGTACGTGAAGTACTTCGCCTCCATCGCGGCATGCAGCGCCTTGCTGTCCAGCTCGTCCACCGGGGTACGCCGGGCGGCGCCCGCGCAGTTGATCAGGATGTCCGGTACGCCGATGCGCTCGAACGCGGCCCTGGTCGCGTCGGGGTCGGTCAGGTCGACCGCTTCCACTGCGAAGGTGAGGTCCGGCAGCTGCTCCTGCGCCTTGGCGAGGTTCGCGGGATCACGCGAAATGCCGGTCACCTTGGCGCCTTCCCGCGCGAGCACCTCCACACAGGCAAGTCCGATGCCCTTGCTGGCCCCGGTGACGACCGCGGTCTTCCCGGACAGTTGCAGATCCACGTGACTCCTCAGAGGTTGGCGTCGTACTCGTCGCGGGCGGCGGCGATCTCGTCCATGTGGTCGTAGGCCCAGGTGCGCATCGTCGCGACCGCCGCGGCCAGGCTCCGGCCGAGCGGCGTCAGCGTATAGCTGACCGTCACCGGAACAGTAGGAACCACGTCACGTCGGACGACGCCGTCCCGCTCGAGGTGCCGCAGGGTCTGCGTGAGCATCTTCTGCGTGATGCCCTCGATGATCGACTTGAGCTGTCCGGAGCGCAGCGTGCCGCCCTTTTCGAGCGTGCTGATCACCAGCATCGTCCAGGTGTCGCCGATCCGGCCGAGCACCTGACGTGTCGGGCAGGCGCCTTTGGTGGCGTCCCACCTGCCTCTGACCTGGTCGGTATCCATTGGGTGCCTATAGCAGTAGTAAGTGCTGTCTTCCGCCCGCCACGACCCGCTCGTAGCGTCGTCGCCGAGTCTAGTTGAAGGAGCGGAACAGCAATGAGGGCAGTGGTTGCGGTGGACAGCGGCACGGTCGGGCTGGCCGAGGTCGACGAGGTCCGGCCGGGTGCGGGCGAGATGGTGATCGAGGTCGCGGCCTTCTCGATCAACCGCGGCGAGACCTTCCAGTTGGAGCGGCCGCGGGACGGCTGGCGACCGGGCAAGGACATCGCGGGCCGCGTGATCGAGGCAGCCCCCGACGGTCCGCCGGCCGGCAGTCGCGTGGTCGCACATCTGCCGCACTCGGGTTGGGCCGAACGGGTGACCGTGCCGCCCACGCAGGTCGCAGTACTCCCGGACAGCATCTCGTTCGAGCAGGCCGCCGCGCTTCCGCTCGCAGGACTGACCGCGCTGCGCTTGCTGCGTACGGCGGGCAGCGTGATCGGACGACGGATCCTGCTGACCGGCGCATCCGGCGGAGTCGGCCACTACTTCACGGAGCTCGCAGCCAACGCCGGCGCGGCCGTCACCGCGGTCGTCTCTTCCCCGGCTCGCGGCGCGCGTCTGCTCGAACTCGGCGCCGAGAACCTCGTGTACGACGTGGCCGACGCGCTCGGTCCCTTCGACCTCGTCTTCGAGTCCGTCGGCGGTGAGAGCCTGCCGATCGCGTTGTCGAAGCTGGTCCCCGGCGGTGACCTGATCTGGTTCGGTGAGGCCAGCCGGCAACCGGTCACGCTCGACTTCTTCGACTTCTTCACCGCCCCGGAGGCCGCGCGCATCCGGCATTTCCACTACGTCCACGGCCGCGATGACGAAGACCTGGCAACGCTGGTCCGCCTGGTCGCATCCGGCAGGCTCCATCCGGAGCTGGGCCGCGTCGAGGACTGGTCCCGGACCGACGCCGTACTCGACGACCTTCGCAATCGCCGCGTCCGCGGCAACGCCGTACTCACTCTGCACAAGGAGGCAACACCAATGGATCCGAAGACCGTCGTGACCCGGTACGTCGAAGCGGTGGCGGCCGGCGACCGGGCGACCATGTACGCCAGCTTCGCCCCGGACGTCGTCTGGACCTACCCGGGCGACCTTCCGTTGTCCGGTGATTGGAAGGGCAGGGATCTGGTCATGGACGAGTTCCTGGGTGCGGTGGCCGGCAAGCTCTTCGCGCCGGATACGCCGGTTGCCATCGCACTGACGAACGTCATCGCCGACGGCGAGCAGGTGTTCGCCGAGTGGACTGCGCAGGCGACCGCCCGGGCCGGTGGCGCCTATGCCAACAAATGTGGAGCAGTCTTCACTGTTCGGGACGGTGTGATCGTCGCGGTCCGGGAGTACACCGACACCGATCACGCGCGCCGGGTGCTGTTCCCGGACGAATCGATGCTCTGAGCAAATATTGCCGCTGGTGCGGGCTTGAACGGGTCAGTACAGTGGGTAACCAGATCGACACTCTTTGTTTCGACGCCTGATGCCCGAGCAGTTGCCCTGAGCACCGACGCCGGAGGACCACCCGTGCCGACCTCACCCACTCCCAGACTCTGGAAGACGATCCTTCACCACGATCTCCCTGCATCGTTGGTCGTCTTCCTGATCGCAATACCCCTCTCTCTCGGGATCGCCGCCGCGTCCGGTGCACCGCTGATCGCCGGCCTGGTGGCCGCTGTGGTCGGCGGTGTGGTGGCCGGCGCGCTCGGCGGCTCCCCGTTGCAGGTCAGCGGTCCGGCTGCCGGCCTGACCGTGGTCGTCGCCGGCCTGGTCACTCAGTTCGGCTGGGCCGCGACCGCCGCCATCACCTGCGCGGCCGGTGTCCTGCAGATCCTGCTGGGCGTCACCCGCATCGGACGGTTGGCGCTCTCCCTGTCCCCCGCCGTCGTGCACGGCATGCTCGCGGGCATCGGCGTGACGATCGCCGTCCAGCAGCTGCATGTCGTGCTCGGCGGCAAAGCCCAGAGTTCGCTGATCGACAACGTGATCGCGCTTCCCGCGCAGCTCGTCACGCATCACGGCCACTCCGTCCTGGTCGGCATCTTGACCGTTGCGGTCGTGCTGGCCTGGCCGAGAATCCCTAAAGTAAAGGTGATTCCGGCGCCACTTGTCGCCGTGGTCGCGGTGACTGCGCTGGCCGCGGTATGGATGACCGACGTGACGCGGGTCGACCTGCCGGACCGTCCGTTGCAGAGCCTGATCCTGCCGACGATGCCCGACGGCCCACCGGTCCAGATCGTGACCGCAGTACTGACCGTTGCTCTGGTTGCCAGTGTCGAGTCGTTGCTGTCGGCCGTTGCCGTCGACAAGCTTCATCGCGGCAACCGGAGCAATCTCGATCGCGAGCTCATCGGCCAGGGCGCGGCGAACGCATTGTCCGGTGCCCTCGGCGGCATGCCGGTCACCGGCGTGATCGTCCGCTCGTCCACCAACGTCGCGGCCGGCGCGCGGACCCGGGCGTCCGCGATCTTGCACGGCCTGTGGATCGCGGCGTTCGTGCTCGCCGCCGGTGCGATGCTCGAACTGATCCCGATGGCCGCGCTGGCCGGCGTACTGCTCGTCACCGGTTTGCGCTTGGTGCAGCTCGCACACATCCGCACGCTGCGCCGGCACGACGAGTTGCTCGTGTACGTCGTGACAGCGGTCGGCGTCGCCGTACTCGGACTCGCCGAAGGCGTGGTGCTCGGCCTGGTACTCGCGGTCGTGCGCGTGCTGTACCGGCTCGCCCGGGCGACCGTCACCGCGACCGAGTCAGGTGGCGTGTGGATCGTGCGGATCCGCGGCACGCTCGTATTCCTCGGGGTCGCGTCACTCGTGCGGACGCTGCGGTCGATCCCGGCCGGGACGACGGTCCGGGTCGAGCTCACCGTGGATCATCTCGACCACGCCGCGTACGAAGCGATCGAAGACTGGCGGCGTGGGCACATCGCCCGCGGCGGCTCGGTCGAACTGAGTCGCGCACAGTCCGGCCGGCAGGTGTCGATGCTGGACGGGGTCCGCGAGTTCGAAGCGTCGGCCGACGAGATCCGGCCGCTGCTGGCGAACCTCGCGGCCGAAGGGCAACGACCGGAGCACCTGTTCATCACCTGTGCGGACTCGCGGATCGTGCCGACGATGATCACCACCAGCGGACCGGGCGACCAGTTCTGCGTGCGGAACATCGGCAACCTCGTGCCACCGAAGGGATCGAACAGCAGCTCGGTCGACGCCGCGATCGAGTACGCCGTCGACGTACTCGGGGTGAAATCGATCGTGGTCTGCGGTCATTCCTCCTGCGGCGCCGCCGCGGCCGCCCTCGCCGCGGACCTGCCCGAGGGCTCCGGCCTGCAGAGCTGGCTACGACACCTGGAGCCCTCGGTACGGCGGGCGGTCGCGCTACCCGACATCGTCGACCCGGCGACGGGCGTGAAACTGTCGGCCGCCGACAAGCTGTCCGTCGCGAACGTCGCCGTACAACTCGAGAACCTGCGGAGTTTCGCCTGCGTCCGCAAGGCCGAGGATCAGGGCCGGCTCGAACTGATCGGCCTGTGGTTCGACATCGGCGCGGCCGCGGCGAGGCTGGTGCTGGACCGCGAACCCTTCCTGGTCCGCGCCGACGAGCTGTCGAAGATCAGGAGCAGCGGCACTGCGAGCGCGATCGCGACCAGACCGTCCAGCCAGTAGTGGTTCGCGGTCACCACGACGACGAAGAAGGTGAGCAGCGGGTGTGCGATCCACAGCCAGCGCCACCGCGATCGCGTCGCGCGGATCAGGAACACCGCGACCATCAGCGCCCAGCCCACATGCAGGCTCGGCATCGCGGCGAACTGATTCGCGATCCCGGAGTGCGTGCTCGGCCCGTAGACCGACTGGCCGAGCAGCACCCCGGTGTCCACCCAGCCCGGCATCATCCGCGGCGGCGCGAGCGGGAAGAACATGTGCCCGATCAGCGCCAGCCCGGTCAGTGACGCGAGCGCCCACCGCGCCTTCCCGTACTCGGCCGGGCGACGGATCATCAACCACAGCAGGACCATCGCGGTCAGCGGGAAGTGCACGGTCGCGTAGAACAGGTTCGCGATCCGGGCGAGCCCGTCGACCTGGAGCGCGTGGTGCTGCAGCGTCGCCTCGCTCGGCAGCCCGAGCCAGGCCTCCCAGCGGATCAGCTCGTGGGCGTGCCTGATCGCCGACCCCGAGTGCTCCGCCGACAGGAATCGTCCGAGGTTGTAGACCCCGAACAGGGCCGCCAGCAGCGCCACCTCGCGGACGATCCGCCAGATCCCGCCCCCACGATGCCTCCCCAGCTCCGGCAGTGCGGGTTGGCCCACCCGCTCCAGAGTCACCTGCGCCATACCGACCCCCAGCCCAAACCGAACGCCCGTTCTCTGAGATTCCACCTTGCGCCCCGGGCTGTGGCCAGATCAAGAACGGTCATTCGTTTTCCACTGTGATCCCCGGCACTCTTCCAAATTATCGCAAGCTGCTGATAGTTGCGAAGAATATGAAGCAACTCACAGTGAAGCGCTCGGCTAAATCGGTGGACGCGGGATCCGGGCCCCGGGAGGGTGCTCGGATGGAGAAGGTCTTCATCCGGTGGACCTGGATGCGCGCGGTCCTGCACAACGGGTGGTGGCTGGTCACGAGCGTCTACCTGGTCGTCGACGCCGGCCTCTCCCCGGCCGAGCTGGTGCTGATCGGGTCGGTGCAGAGTGCGTTCGCGCTCGTGTTCGAAGTACCGGCAGGTGTCGTCGCCGACACGATCAGCCGGAAGTGGTCGCTGGTCATCTCACAGGTGCTGATGGGTACGGCGATGCTCGCGACCGGCCTGTTCGAGTCGTTCCCGGCGCTCCTCGCCACGCAGGTGCTCTGGGGAATCTCGTGGACCTTCGCGAGCGGATCCGATGTCGCTCTCATCACCGACGAACTGGACCAGCCCGGTCGGATCAACCTCGTCCTGGCTCGCGCCGCCCGCGCCCAACTGACCGGCGCCGCGGTAGGCCTCGTCGCCCTGGGTCTACTCGCGTGGGCAACCCGGCGCGATGTGACGATCGTGATTGCGGGTATCGCGATGATGTCGCTCGCGCTCTACATCGCGCTCCGCTTCACCGAACACAACTTCGTCCCGACCCGGACGGCCCGGTGGTCGACGTCTTGGATCACCTTTCGCCGTGGCGTCACGCTGGTACGGCGGAGTCGCGCGATCCTGCTGATCTTCGCCGCGACGTTCCTCGTCAACGGGGCCTCGGACGCCGCCGGACGGCTGACCCAGAAGCAGTTGCTCGACCTCGGTCTGCCGCCATCGATTCTCTGGTTCACAGTGCTCGGCGTGATCGGGCTGGTTGTCGGCGCCATCATTCTCCGGCTCGTCACCAACCGGATCAACGGCAGTCACGCGGCGACCGATTACGCGCTGGCCGCCGTCGTCGGTGTGGTCAGCATGCTCTTGCTCGCATTCGCCCGCGATCCGGTCCTCGGCGCGACCGCGGTCATACTCCTGAACGGCATCGTCACTCCGCTGACCCGCGTCATCAGCACCATCTGGGTCAACACCCGCACCACCGCGGACATCCGCGCGACAACGCACTCGTTCCTCGCCCAACTCGAGTACCTCGGCGAGATCGTCTGCGGCATCGGCATCTCCACGCTCGCCGGCCTCACCACACTCCCCGTCGCCCTGGCCGGATGCGCGGTCCTCTTTGCAGCAACCGCCGTACTGATGCGTCGAGGCGGTGCAGCTACCAGGTGATGGTTGCGTGGGTCGGCGTTGCATCGACGTGCAGTACTGCGTTGTCCGGTACGGCGTCGTACGGCGCGACGACGACGGGGAGGTTGAGGCCGTAGAGCTCGGCGGCAACGAGAGCGCCGAGCGGGATGATCGAGTCGGGGCGGGCCAGGATGATCGCGGCAGGAGCCGTACGGGCGCGGATCTGTTCGGCCAGCACGCTGGACGCGGAACTGGAGCCGCGGCCGGATTCCATCAAGAGGATGCGGCCGGTCAGCACGGCGCCGCATTGAGGATGATGGGCGTCGACGATGCGACCGTGTTCGTCGGTGCCGCCCCAGAACGAGAGCGGCGCGGTGAGACGGATGGGCTCGCCCGTCGCGGTGCCGGGGTGGAGCGTTCGGCCCTGGATGATCATGACTCGAAGACCACGTGACCGGCGCGGGCCGAGGCGACGCATTCGGCCAGCGAACCGAGGACGGCGGAGACGTTGATGTTGCCGGGTGCGTAGTGCGCCCACTTGCCCGAGTTCGTCATCACGTTCTTCCAGTCGGGCGACAGGATCGCGGTGACATACGTGCAGGTGTCGACGACCACAGTCACACCTGCATCTTCCAACGTGTCGAGCGTGGGTCCCAAGCGCTCCCGCGTGAGTCGACTGGTCGACAGGTAGAACGGCACCTTCAACGGCGCCCCGTCCGCGACCAGCCCGGCCAGTCGCACACATTCGGCGTACGACGCATGCGGCGTACCGACGCTCACCGCATCGAGCTCCCCGGTCGTCGACAACTCCCGCCTGACGCGCAGCAGGATGTCGAGATCGACTTCACGCACCGGAAGCTCGGCGAACTCGCGCGGCGCCTCCGGCGTGATGCCCACTGCATGGAACAACGCGACTCCCCCAGCCGACGCTGCCGCCGCGCCCAATGCCTTCAGATCGTCCTCGGTCGCCTCCGCCGGAATCCCAACCAGCACAGGGATTCCGGCCCCGACCACCGACCCGATGTGATGCCCGAGCAGCGGATACGCCAACTCCGACTGCAGGAAGTCGCCCAACGGACGGCAGTCGAACACCACGGTCCCCCGCCGCGCCTCGGTCGTCTGCAGCCCGGAGTACGGCGCGCGCCCGGTGATCGCCGCGCAGACGTCGAGGAAGTCGCCGTACCGATCGGTCCGGGCGCCGAGGACCGAGTTCGCGAACACGATCGCGTTCGACTCAGCCCACGCGATGTGCTCGCCGAACCCGGGTCGGTCCGGGAGCTGGTACGGCGCGCAGGTGAATGTCGGCGTACATCCGAGCGCGACGTACGCCGCCATCAGCTCACGCCCCGCGGCGGCGAGCTCGTGATCGCGGACGAGCCCGGGATGGATGAGGTCCATCGAGCCGACGTTCAACGTCGACGGCACCCGCACGCGAGCGCCCAGCTCGACGAGACGGTTGGCGAAGTCGAGGCTGACCTGGCCGTGGTACAGGCACGAATCGACGTGCGCGGAGGTGATCTCGACGAGCCGCGGCGCCTCGGAGCTGCGCGCCTGTCCAACGATCACCCGCATTGCGAGCGCGACGCCCGCGCCCTCCTGACCGCCGAGCATTGCCTCTTCCTCGGCGGTCAGGTGAAGACTCTGCATACGTCAGACGGTAACCCGGCGGCTCGCGACCAGAGCACCCCCCGCGTATCCGTCGGCTCGCAACAGCGCGCCGGGACTCACCTCGAGGATGTCGATGCTGAGCGGTCCGGTCAGATCCTCGGAGCTGATCGGGCGCTCGTCCAGGTAGAGGTCGACCCGATCGATGCTCTGGGCATCGATCGCGACCGTGAGCGTCGTACCGCTGATCGACGTCTTCAGGTCGATCCGGCGGACCGGGAGCGCCGCGAGCAGCGCGCCGGCCTTGTTCAGCAGGTCGACGTTGCCGTCGAGCAGATCGGCCTTGGTCATCCGGTGCGTCTCGTGCGGTTTGACGCCGAGATCCTCGACCGGCGTACCGGCCAGCTTGCCGACCCGCAGGGTACGCCGGATCGCGACCCGCAGGTTCGCGCCGTTCGGCAGCGCGATGTACGGCGAGGTCTCGTCGGGTGGCGGTGGTTCGTTGAGGAGCGTCGCGAGCAGACCGTGGGTCCACACGTTCGCGCCGCCCGCACCGGTGTTGTCGTCGACGCCGAGGATGGTGCCGATCTCGTGGTCGGCGAACCCGGCGGTGAAGATGTCGGTGGCCGAGTAGACCCGCGCATCCGTGATCAGCACGACCGGGCCGTGGTACGTCTGCCCGACATCGTTCGCGCCGTCCTCCGGCGTGATCGGCTTCGCCGCGGAGTACTGCGCGCCGGTCTCGATCGCCAGGTCGAGCGAGTCGAACCACGGACCGAGGTCGATCCCGGCCGGGTTGTCCTTGTGCCGCCGGCAGATCTTCAGGTTGAGCGGCGTACTGATGAACTGCACCGGCTCCGGCGCGATCCGCCGCGGCGTCATCGTCTGCAGAGTGAACTCGCTGGCGTAGATGTGCCCGCCGCCGTTGTCGCGGACATCCACGATCAGGCCGTTCTGCGGCAGGATCGCGACCAGCCGGACGAACTCGTCCCGGAACGCGACCGGGTCCTGCACGCTGAACGTGAAGATCCGCAGGTGCCCGAAGTTCCCGGACGGTGTGACGACCTCGCGAGCCCGGAACACGCCGGGCATGGTGGTCGGCAGGTCCGCGCCGGCGACGGCAGCCGGCGCGGCCAGCTCGGCCGAGCTCTGGCCGCGTTCGAGGTCCACGACATCGCGCACGTAGAGAGCCTTCTTCGCGCGGGACTTCTCGTCGGAGTCGAGGTCGAGACCCATCGCCGCCGAGGCTTCGCTGACCGCGTCCAGATCCGTCATCGGCGGCAGGTTCGCGGTGACCTTCCATTGCTCGCGGAGCTCCTGGTTCGAGCCGTCGAGACCGACGTACGTCAGCGTCACCCAGTCCTCGTCGGGCGGGGACTGTATGACGAGCGGGCGGAGCGTGAGCGACTCGAGGCCACGGGCCAGGTTCGCGGCCTCGTTGCTGCCGGCGAACACCGCTCCGTTGAGGGCGACCGCGCGCGCGATCGGCGTACCGTTCCAGTGCGTGACCTCGGCGCCCGCACCGAACTGCGGCGCCTGGTAGCCGGTGATCGTGCGGGTGATCAGGTAGTGCTCCGTCCCATCAGGGTCGTAGCACTTCTCGATCATGAACGGCAGGAACGCGATCTTCCCGGCGAACGGCACCGGCAGCAGGTAGTTGGTGTGCAGGTCGCGGACCGAGTGGAAGATGCTGGACATCTCGCGGTGGAACATCCACTCGGCCTGCATCGTGTCGTCGGTCTGGCGCTCCATCCGGGCGCGCATCACGCGCAGACGCTGCAGCGGATTCACGGCGTGCATCGCGACCTTGAGCGGCAGGTGCACATAGTTCTCACCGAGGATCAGAAGCGCCTGATCCACCAGCAGTTTCCGCTGATCGAGCGTCAGCGTTCCGGCCGAGTCGAGAAAGTCCGACAGCGGAACGGCAGACGCTTCCTTGACCGCCGCCTTCCGTCTGGCCGTTGTCTTCCTTGCAGCAGCCGTCTTCTTCCCCGTGCGAGTCATCGTGCGTGGCTGTGACATGCCCTTCCCCCCAACAAAACTGACCCCTCCCCGCGACCTTTCCACCGTCGTCTGCCCATCACCTGATGTCAACGGCCCGCCACGCCGTTCCGGCAGGACAGCACGAGCGGTTGGCAATCACCATCAGAAGCATGCGGATCAGTCGTTTGTTGTTAACGGCCGCCCTCCTGATCGGCGTACTCCCCACGCCGCCGGCGCAGGCCGCGGCCACGTTCCCACGCATCGATGCGAGCGGTTTCGAGCTCGTCTCCGGCGACACGTTCACGACGTACGCCGCGCGGATCGCGCAACTGGAGACCAAGCCCCAGCTCGCGCCGGTCGGGGTCACCCAGGTGCTCGCCGCGTCGAACCGGACCGGGCGGGCGCTGTGCCATTCGACGTACCTGAACGCGTCGCTCAATCCGCAAGGATTCTGCTGGCAGGACGGTGAGGACGACGACGAGAACGTCTGGATCCCCCAAGGCGTCAGCGGATCCGGCGACGCGCAACCGGCGGGCGGTGCGCAGCGGGTCGTGGTCGCGAGCTGGCACAACGCCGACGACACGGCGATCCGCGTGTCGTTCCTCGATCTGGCCACGAACAAGTACCGGCACGTGCTGCTGGTCGAACCGACCGCGGACCGGAACTTCCAGGCGATCGCCGGCCACGGCCACGGGCTGTTCTGGTCCGGGAACCTGCTGGTCGTCGCGACCGGTGGATCGGTGTTGCGGGTGTTCGACCTGCGGCACATCTGGTCGACCGACACCAGCACCGGCGAGGTCGGACTAGGGGCTGATGGCAAGTATCACGCGCTCTGGCATGCCTTCGCGCTGCCGCAGATCGGCGCCTACTGGTACGCCGGCGGCGGCTGCGCGAACACGACCGGCGACAAGCCCTGCTTCGCATCCCTCGGGATCGACCACGGCGGCAGCGGTTCGTTCGTCGCGGTCGAACACACCGACCGTGGCGGCGGCCGGATCGTCCGCTGGCCGCTCGACGAGTCGACCGGTCTGCCGCGCGCCGGCTCGGACGGTGTGGTGCACGCGGTGGAGGCGTTCAATTCACCGGTGTGGGGCATGCAGGGCGCGGTCTCGCACAACAACGACTTCGTGATCACGGGCGTGTGCCCGGAGTACGCCGGCAACATCGGTGACGGTGTCGACTACCCGAGCTGTCTGCACCGTGGAACCGGTGGGGAGTCGACAACGGTCTGGACCCAAGCGCCCAAGAACACCGAGAACCTGTCGTACTGGCCGGCCACCGACGAACTGTGGCTGATCAGCGAGCAACTCCGAGAACGCGTCACGGTGCACGTCCCGTTCCCCTGAGGGTTGACCACCCGCCTGCAAGGATGTGCGGGTGAGTGAGTTCTGGAACAGCATCACGTCCGTCCAGCCCGAGCCGTCGCTGCGCTTGGTGATCGGGACCGGTGTGGCCGCGCTGCTGCTGATCGCCTGGCGACCGGTCTGGCAGTACACCCGGCAGGTAGTGACGATCGCGCACGAGGGCGCGCACGGTCTGATCGCCGCACTGGTCGGACGGAAGCTGTCCGGCATCAGACTGCACTCCGACACGTCCGGCGTCACCGTGTCCCGCGGCAAGCCGACCGGCGCCGGCATGATCGCAGTGCTACTCGCCGGCTACCCCGGCCCTGCACTCTTCGGCCTCGCCGCAGCGTTCGTACTGAGCCGCGGGTACGCCGTGGCGCTCTTGTGGGGACTGTTGCTCGCACTGGTGATTCTGCTGCTGCAGATCCGCAACCTCTTCGGACTGTGGTCAGTGCTTGTGTTCGGTGCCTTGGTGTTCGGAGTGTCCTGGTGGGGATCAGCAGAGGTACAGACCACATTCGCTCACTTGCTGACCTGGTTCCTGCTGCTGGCTGCTCCGCGAGCGGTCATGGAGCTGCAGCGCTCCCGTCGTCACGGTCAGGGGCGTAGCTCGGACGCTGACCAGCTGCGTCGCCTGACCGGTGTTCCGGCGTTGCTGTGGGTCGGTGTGTTCGGGTTGCTGACGCTCGGCTGTCTGGTGGTCGGCGTCATCTGGTCCGGCGTACTGCCGAGCTAGACCGGCGGCAGCGTGACGCCGAACCCGGTCACCGCCAGCCGCAAGAGCACCTGACCAGGCCGCAGGAGGTCAGCCACCTTGGCCGCGCTCAGCACCTCCAGCTCGCCCAGTCTCTTCTCGTAGCTACCGGCCACGCGCGCTCTCTGCAGCTCGACCGTGTTGTGCCAGACCTTCTGCCGGGACTCCCGCAGGAAGCGTTGTGACGCCATCCGGTTGAGCGGAGTGAGCACATGGTCCAACAGGCTGCGTACTCCGGTCGCCGCGAGCTCCTCGTCCTCCGCTGCGACGCGCTCCGACAGCACACCGTCGATCCGCTCGTGATCGCGCCGCCGCCGATCCATCAGGGCCGGATCCAGGAAGTCCTCGTCACTGATCACCTCGAGCAACGCCTGCGGCAGGTCGTAGTTCACATGGGCGTTGATCCCGAGCAGGACGTGACCCAACGCAGGTAGTTGTGGCGACGCCTCGAACGCCAACCGCCACGGCCTCGGGGCGAGCTGTGCATCGTGGGCTTGCAGATACAGCTCCGCGAACTTCACGTCCCACACCTCGACCCAGGCCGGATCCTCGAAGCGGGCGTCGTCGATCGCCTTCCCCACCGCCTGGGTGGTCCGCAGATACGTGCTGAGGAAGTACCGCCGGTGGGCAACGTCCGCCGGCAGGTCGTCGATGCGCTGCTGCATGCGCGCCACCACGTCGGCGATCGGACTACCATCGTTCATCGGATCTCCTCAGGGGGAGGGATCATGCGTACCAGAACAGGTCCACTGTCCTTCGACCCGGTGGTCGTCGGCAACCGCGAGACGGATGCCTGGACCGCCTACTACCGGCACGAGTGGCGCGACTTCCTCGTCGCCGCGGTCGGGATGGTCTCGGCCGGATTCGGGATGCCGCCGCATCGGACACTCAGCGGAGCGTGGTACGTACTCCGTGCCAACCAGGTGTGGGCGCCGTACCCCGACAACCAGCCGGACGTGGCCCGCGCGTACATGCGTCGCTTCTACGAGCTCGTCGCCGCCTCGAGCGGGCTGCTGTTCGACCCGGCGCGCGCCGCCGCCTTCGAGGTCGAATGGTGGCGGATCCACCGAGAGCAGCAGCACTCGGTCGACGTCACGGAGGCCGAACTCGAGGCCGCGCTGATCGACCTCTACTCCTACGTGTACGACGCGGACCGCGACGCAGTACGGCAGGCAGCACGCAAGCGGGTCGAGGCGATGGACCTCTCGGACCGCTGGGTCCGAGCCGGTTGCGATCGCGACGACCCGCTGCTGGCGGAGGAGCGGCGTGCGCTGGTTGCGTCGTACTCCGCTCTCCGGTTTGCTGTCGACGGCTAGGAACGACCACCGGCAATCGGCCGGCCGCGCTGCGCCACGCCGGGGCCGCCGTACGGGTAGTCCGCCGCGCCAGGGTCGCTGGCCTCGTCGAGCGTGGCCGTCTCCTCCGCGGTGAGGTGCAGATCCGCGGCGGCGAGGTTGTCATCGAGCTGCTCGATGGTGCGGGCGCCGAGAATCACCGAGGTGATGGTCGGCCGGTCCACCAGCCAGGCGAGCGCAACCTGCGCCATCGAGATCCCGCGAGCCTCGGCGATCTCCCGGACCGCGTCGACGACGTCACGGACCCGCTGGTTGCGGCTGCGGCGGAACCACGACTCGACGCCGCGGTCCGGGTTCTCGCCCAGGCGGGTCGCACCGGTCGGCTCCTCGTCGAACGAGTACTTCCCGGTCAGCCAGCCGCCGCCGAGCGGGGACCACGGCAGCAGGCCGAGCCCGTTCTCCTGCGCGGCCGGGACGATCTCCCACTCGATCTCGCGAACCAGCAGGTTGTACTGCGGCTGCAGCGTCACGAGCTTCGACCAGCCGCGGTAGCCGATCAGGTCGCAGGCCTTCTGCAGCTGCCACCCGGTGAAGTTCGACAGTCCGCCGTACGCGATCTTGCCGGCGCGTACTGCGTCCTCGAGGAAGCTGAGCGTCTCCTCGAGCGGCGTGACCGGGTCCCAGGCGTGCAACTGGTACAGGTCGATGTGGTCGACGCCGAGCCGGTCGAGCGACGCGTCCAGCGCCTTCCGGAGGTGGATGCGCGAGGTGCCCACGTCGTTCGGCCCGTCCCCGGTCGGGAACCGGCCCTTGGTCGCCAGGACGACGTTGTCCCGGGCCGAGCTCTTCGCGAGCCAGCGCCCGACGATCTGCTCGGACACGCCCGCGGAGTACACGTCCGCGGTGTCGATGAAATTGCCGCCGGCCTCGATGTATCGATCAAGCTGTCCGTGCGAACCGGCCTCGTCGGTCTCGCTGCCGAAGGTCATGGTGCCGAGCGTGTAGGTCGAGACCACAGCGCCGCTCGCGCCCAGCGTGCGATATTCCACGGTTACTCCCTCTCTCAGAACTGTCCGAGTCGAAGACTACGGTGGCCGTATGAAGACAAGTGACCTGCTGCTCGACGCACAGAGCCGGATTCAGGAGGTCTTGCACGATGTCGTCGCAGGGCTCGACGACAAGACCCTCGCGACGCGGCCGGGTGAGACCGCCAACTCGATCGCGTGGCTCGTCTGGCACCTGACCCGGGTCCAGGACGATCACCTCGCGGACGCGGGTGGCTACGACCAGGTCTACACGGCGGACGGGTGGCACGAGCGCCTCGGGCTGCCGCTGCCCGAGGCCGACACCGGCTACGCACACTCGTCCGACCAGGTGGCGCTGGTGCAACTGTCAGCCGATCAGTTGCTTGGGTACTACGACGCCGTGCACGCGCGGACCGTTCAGTTCCTCGAGACGGTGACCGACGATGGTCTGGACCGGATCGTGGACAAGCGGTGGAATCCGCCGGTCTCGCTCGGGGTGCGTCTCGTGAGCGTGATCGACGACTGCGCGCAGCACGCGGGCCAGGCGGCGTACGTGAAGGGTCTGCTCAGCTGAGGGTCGTCTGCCAGAGCGAGGTGCCGGCGATCAGGTAGAGCTTGTGGTCCGGCATCAGGACGGCATCGGTCACCTGGCCGTCCGGACCTTGTGAGTCCTGGACGGTCCAGTGACCGTCCTGGTAGGTGAGCATCTTGACCTTGTTGTCCTGGGCAACAATCTGGATGATCTTGCCGCCGTCGACGACCGGGGGCGGCAGCTTGTCCTTGTCGCCGACGGGCACGGACGGGACGCCTTGGAGCCGCTTCGCCGTACCGGATGCGTCGAGCTGCCAGAGTGCGAGCTGACCGTCGACGTACCCGGAGATGATGCAGTCCTTCGCGCAGGTGGCCGTGTTCGCCTGGCTGCGGTTGCCCGGATCGGGCAGGACGATCCGGGACCAGCCCTGGTTGAGTTTGGTCGAACGCCAGACGGCTGCTTCCTGGGCGACAACGTTGGGCGCAAGTCGCACCTGCGAGCCGAAGAGAAGGATGCTCTCGCCGAGGGTCGCACCGAAACCCGGGCCGACCAGGAGGTTCGGCGTACTCTGCAGGGCCGTCTTGGTTGGGTCCTGCCGGGTCCACTTGTTGCCCTGGGGCAGCCACACCATGGCATCGTTGCCGGTCACGACACCGCCCCACGAGCCGAGCAGCGCTTGGCCGCTCGGCGTGATGACCGCGCTGTACAGGTCGCCCGCGGTCTGGCCGCCGAACGTGAAGAAGTCCTGCGGCTGTTCGATCAGTCCGGTCTGGGGCGTGCCCGTCCACACCGTCCAGCGGGTGTTGGAGTGCGCGCCACCGGCAGCTCCGCCCAGGGCGAGGAGGTGCTTGCCGTCGTAGGCGATCGAGTACCAGATGGCTTCGAACGCGTACGGGCTGGCCGGGTTGGGTTTGACGGTGATCTGCGTACGTTTGCCGGTGCTGTCCTGGAGGAGCAGCTCCGGAACGACCTTGGCCCCGCGATGGCGCAGGCCGATGAGCAGCTGATCGCCGTGTGCGGTCAGAGTGACGGGCTCAGCTGGAGTGTCGACCTTCGTCCACGCGACGGGGCTCGGCGCCGGGGGCTTTTCGTCACTGCAGGCGGCGAGGGTCGCGAGCACGAGGATCGCGACTGCGGCGAGGCGGCGCATCAGCGGCTCTGCGGAAGCTTGGTGGTCTTCTTCCGGCCGGTCCGCGGCGCGGACGGCGGTGGCACGACCGGTCCGATGTCGCCGTCCGGTGCGGTGTCGAGGTCGATGACCACCGGTGCATGGTCGCTCGGCCCGGTGCCCTTGCGGGCCTTGCGGTCGATCCACGCGGCCTTGACGCGCTCGGCCACCGAATCGGTCGCGAGCATCAGATCGATCCGCATCCCGAGGTCCTGATGGAACATGCCGGCGCGGTAGTCCCAGTAGCTGAAGACGCGATCGCTCGGCCAGCGGTCGCGGACGACGTCGTGCAGGTCCTTCGCGGCCATCAGCTCCGCCAGCGCCTGTCGCTCGGGCGGAGTCACGTGCGTCTGACCGACGTACGCCACGGGGTCGAAGACATCGGCGTCGGTCGGGGCGATGTTCATGTCACCGCAGACGATCTGGTCGGCCGGGCCGTTCGCGACGACCTCGGTGAGGGCGGCGAGCCAGGCCAGCTTGTAGTGGTAGTGATCGGAGTCCGGGACGCGCCCGTTCGGCACGTAGAGAGAGTGGATCCGGATGCCACCACAGGTCGCCGCGACCGCGCGGGCCTCAGGATTCGGGAAGCCCGGCGCGCCGGCGACACCGGTGACGACGTCCTCGAGTCCCACCTTGGACAGGAGGGCGACGCCGTTCCACTGCGGTTCGCCGTACAGACCGATCTCGTAGCCGCGGCCGGTCAGCTCGGCGCCGAGCAGCGCGGTGAACGCGTCGTCCGCCAGCTTGGTCTCCTGCAGGCAGACGACATCCGGCTGCCGCTCGTCGAGCCAGTCCAGCAACCGCGGCATTCGCTGCTTGACCGAGTTCACATTCCACGTCGCCACTCGCATCCGACCAAGGTAGCGGCCGCGGGGGACAACTTTCAGCCGAGCTTGGGTGCGCGCCAGACGAGAGTGTTGAGAAGGTCGGTCGACGGGCGATCGACACTGTTGTTGTGACGTGGTTTGTCCTGACGTCCCCACGCGTCGTTGCCGAGCCACGGCGGTACGCCGAACGGCAGGTCGCTCGCCGGGATCGCGGCGTAGTCGGACTCACCGAACTTCGGGCCGTAGTTCGGTACGGCGTTGTCGCCGTCGGGATCCGGGGTCACGATGCCGCGCAGCTCGATCACGGCTTGACGCCAACTGTCGACGAGCGCCTGTGGATTGCGGCTCGTCGGGTGCGGCACCTCGAACACCGGGACGTCCGGTTTGCCGTCCCACATCTGCAGCGCCGCGCGGGCCTGGACGCCGAACGCGACGATCGCCTGCAACTGCGGGCCGGTGATCAGCTCGAGCAAGGTGTTGCGCCAGGCCAACTGATCGGGCCGTGCCAGCAGCGGCGCGGCCTTCTGCGCGCGTGACGGTCTGAGGGCGTACGCGTAGGCGTTGACGAGCGCGTAGCTGCGGGTCAGGCCGAGCTTGGTCAAGAACCCCTGCACCCGCTGGCCCGCGTCGCCGACCAGCGTCCGTCCGGCCACCCGCTCGGTCGGCCCGGGATCGGACGCGATCGCGAGCAACCGGGCGGTGCGGTTCAGCCGGCCGCGGTAGAAGACCGGGCCCCAGTCGTACCAGAACAATTCCTGGAAGTCCGCATAACTCGGGACTTTCGCGAAGTGCCGCGCCACCGTGACCGGCGGGCCCGCGTCAAAATCGGCCATCGCCATACCTCCCCCTCGACGATCCGTGACCTTACGCTCGAGATCAGGGGCGGCACGGGGAATTCTACGGGAGGGCGAGCCATGTTTGTACTGCGTGGAACCGTGGTGACAATGCGGCCGGACGGGCAGATTCTTCCCGGTGGCGCGGTGTATGTCGGCGATGACGGGCTGATTGCGGCCGTCACTCCTCTCGACGCGGTGCCGGCCGGTTTCGAGAACGCGGAACAGATCGCGGCCGGCGGGCTGATCTTCCCCGGACTGATCGATCTACACAATCATTTGATGTACAACAGTCTGCCGTTGTGGACAGAGCCTTCGCGGAAGAAGCCGTGGACCTCGCACAACCAGTGGGGCGGCGCGCCGACGTACAGCGCGCAGATCAGCCAGCCGGCCCGGCTGCTCGGCGCGGCCGCGGGGCGAGCACTGCTCAGGTACGTCGAGACACGGGCGATCGTCGGCGGTACGACGTCGATCCAAGGGAACCCGCGCGGCGCCGTACCGCCGGACAACGACCTGATCCGGAACGTCGACTCCGAGAAACTCGGTACCCACGACGATTTCATCCGGGTCAGCACGTTGGTTGCCGACAGCAAGGAAGCGCTGGCGCCGTACGCCGCGGCGGTGGCGGCCGGACGCGGATTCATCGCGCATTCGGCGGAGGGATCGGATCCGAAACTGCGGTCCGAGTTCCAGTTGCTGGAAGCGGTCGACGTGGTGAAACCGCAGCTGGTCGCGATTCACGGCGGCGCGTTGAACGCCGACGATTTCGCCGCGATGCGCGCCGGGAATTCCACCCTGGTGTGGTCGCCGTTCTCGAACCTGTGGTTGTACGGGGCAACGGCGGATGTGAGAACCGCGCATGCCGCCGGCGTGCGGTTGTGCCTGGGATCGGACTGGGGACCGTCGGGGACGCGGAACGTGTTGTGGGAATTGAAGGTCGCCGATCTGTGGAACAAGACCCAGTCGGTCTTCACCGACGAAGAACTGGTCCGGATGCTGACGTCCAACCCGGGTGACGCATTGTCCGGGATGTGGCCGCGCCCGCTAGGTCGACTGGAAGCCGGCGCGCTGGCCGATCTCATCGTCGTACGCCGCTCGTCCCCCGACTTCTACCGGTCGCTGATCGTCGCTCGCGAGGCCGACATACGACTTGTCGTCGTCGGCGGCAAGGCCCGCTACGGCCTCCGACCCCTGATGAAGCGACTCGCCCCGACCGCCACCCCGATCACCGTCGGCAAGCTGACGCGCTCTATCGACTACGGCAATTCGTCGGTCACCTTCGCGACAGTTCTGGCCGACCTCGAAAAGGTTCGCTCGGATCCCGCCGGCGCCGCCGCCCGCGCCGCAATCACGTTCGCCGCCCTCGCCGCCGATGCCCCTGACGCGTTCTCCCCGAACGGGACGACCCCGCTCCCCGCCGACACCTTCGTCCTCCTGCCCGACATGCCCTCACCCGAGCTCGACGACCAACTCCGCCGCCGCGGCCCGGCCGGCGCCACCCCGAACGCGGTCGTCGTCCCACCACTGGAGCCCCTGACCACGGGGGCGTCCTGGTTCGACACCGTCGACGCCAACCCCTTCCACCAAGGTCTCCTCAGCGGGCTCCGCGCGTACGCCTGAGGAACTAACTTGCTGTAGTTATCCACATACTTGAAGTCACCGGTCTCTGACGGGGCGAATCGCGGCACTCTCTTGGGTAAGGAGATTTGGCGGCGAGAGGGACGGGATGGCAGATCTGGACTGTGATCCGGCGGACGTGACCGCGCTGGTGGCGTACCTGCGCGACATCGGGCAGCACGAACTACTGACTTTGGAGGAGGTGAGCGAGCACTCGTACTGGATCGAGGCCGGTCTGCTGGCGGCGGAGCGCCTGCGCGACGAGCAAGGGCCGCATGATCCTGCCGACCTGCGGCAGGTGGTCGCGCTCGGGCAGCGCTCATGGCACCGGATGATCGAGGGCAACCTGCGCCTCGTCGTCTCACTGGCCCGGAGGTATGCCGGGAAGGGCATCTCGCTGCTCGATCTGATCCAGGAAGGCAACATCGGGCTGATGCGAGCGGTGGAGCGGTTCGACCATCGGCTCGGGCACCGCTTCTCGACGTACGCGATCTGGTGGATCCGCCAGTCGATCGGGCGCGCGATCTCGGACCGATCGCGACTGGTCCGGATGCCCGCCCAGGCGTATGTCGACGCGTCCCGGGTCGCGACCAGCCGCAACGACCTGACGCAGGCGCTGGGGCGCGAGCCGACCAACCCCGAGCTGGCCGACGCGACCGGCCTCACCGTCGCCCGGATCGAGCGCGCCCAGGCCTGGCGACTGCAACCCGAGACCCTCGACGCCGACGACTCCGACCCGGTGATCGACGACGACCCGATCGTTCTGCTCGCTGCCCTGCGCCGCGATCTCGCCCACCACCTCCAGTTCCTCGACGACCTGCATCAGTCCGTCCTCCTCTACCGCTACGGCCTCCAGGGCCGGATCCCCTGCACACCCGAAGAGACCGCTACCCGCCTCGAGCTGACCACCGAAAGAGTCCGGACCCTGGAACGCGAAGCCCTCCGCCACCTCCGCCGCCGAGCCCTCCCCCAGCTCCGCGACTACGTCGCCTGACCCCTCACCCCCGCCGCCTTTGACCCGACTGGAATGATGAACATGTGAGACTTCTCCGCACCTCCTGGCCGCGTGAGCTGGCTGACGCCGTCTCGGCGGCCGCCCGCCAGGCGACCGGGAGCAAGGAAGACATCCTGGCCGCCGTACAGCTGACCACCGGCCGCTGGGCCGCCGGCACGCGGTCGGCGGTCTACCTGCCCTCGGACTCCACCGACGCCGACCGCCGGGTCGGCTGGGAGCAGATCGAGCGCGCCAACTGGGACTCCGAAGCATCAGTCCTGCACATCTACGAGACGACCGACTTCGGTACTCCGCTGCGCGCGACCGAGCTCAAGGTCGAGGATCCCGGTCGCTTCGGCCAACTCCTGCGCGAACGCGTCGACGCGAGCATCATCGTGCAGCGCCACGTCCCGCTGGCCGGCAAACGCGGCGTCCGCATCGTCGGCCGCCGAAATCCGGCCGTCACCGACGCCACCGTCAGGTGGAACTTCGTTCTGGACAAGGGCTTGGAGCCCGACCAGCCGGGGGTCGTGGAGGCCGCCGAGTCCGCGCTCCGACAGGTCCGCGACGAGTTCGGAATCTGACCCCGCAGGCAGCCGAATCCCGTTTTTGTAGTTCGCTGCCCGCCTGCTAATCTACTCAGGTCCTCAGGGTTTCGGGGTCATGCAGCACCACGATCCCGCGTAGCTCAATTGGCAGAGCAGCCGGCTGTTAACCGGCAGGTTACTGGTTCGAGTCCAGTCGCGGGAGCAACAAACCAGCCGGTCTCCTCTCCCAGGAGCCCGGCTTTTTGATGCCCTGCAGGCGCAGGTAGGTTCGACGAATGCATCGTCGTGCCCGGGTGGGGCTTCTCGCCGGACTGCTACTCCTCACCGCTTGCGGCACCCAGAGCGCAGCCGTGACGACCGGCAGCAGGCCTTCCCTCACCCAATTGACACCCCGGCCGCTCGGCCCTACCCCCTTCACCACCGCTCACCCCGATCCGACACCGGCACCGCCCCGGCCGACGTGCCCGGCCTCCGGCGCCTCGATCACCGTCGGGCCGGTCGACGCGGCCCTCGGCCACCGAGCCGTCGTCATCAAGCTGACCAACTGCCGCTCCACACCGATCACCGTCGACGGCTACCCCGACATCGCGGTGCTCGACCCCGGCCGCCGGGCGATGAACGTGACAGTCACTCGCGGCACGTCGTACATGGCGATCGACCCGGGTCCGGCGAAGCTGCTCCTCCGCAAGGGTGAAACAGCCGTCGCTGCCATCTCGTGGTCCAACACAGTCGAAGCCGGCGAGGACAAGGCATCCGGCACCTACGTGGCTGTTGCGCGGGGCAAGGGAGAACACGCGGTCGTCTGGCCGGTGGACACCGACCTGGGCAGCACAGCCAAAATCACCCTGACCGCCTGGTGCCGGACGTTCCCCACCTGAATCAAAAGCTTGATAGTGGCCTAGACCAACGCTTTGCCGGTACGTTCCTCTCCTGATCCCGAGGGGGCCTCGGGGATGGAGGGGAAGGAAACCCGTGAACGTCAAGAAGTTCCTGAACACCAAGAGCGGACGGCTGCTGGTCGCGGCCGTGCTCGGGGCCGGTGTCCTGGTCGGTGTGACGGTCGCCGCGAACGGCGCCGTACGACCGGACTGCAAGAGCCTCACGTACCCGCTCTGCCCGCGGTCGGTCGCCGCCTCGCAGGTCGTCGACAACAGCCTGCCCGCGAGCAAGATCGTGCCAGCCGACCGGAACGCGTTCCTGAAGGACACCGACGCCTACGGCAAGTCCGGCGTCTCGAAGGACTTCGATCCGGTGGCGATCGCGAAGATCGGCGGTTCGTTCAAGACCAGCAAGACCAAGGTCGGCGAGTTCACCCTGCAGCCGGGGACCTGGCTGCTGAACTCGACCGCGTTCTTCGCCCGCACCGCCGCGGGCGTCCCGGGCACGCGCCCACAGCTCGCACTCCGGGTCGGCGCCTCCGACACCGCGTTCGGCACCGACTACGGCACTATCCTCGGCGCCGAGATCTCCCCCGCGAAGGACCGCGAGCTGACCGGCTCGACCGTGAAAGTCGTGGAGGTGAAGAAGGCGACCACCGTCGAGGTGTTCGCCTTCGGCTACAACGACGACGCCGGCGCGGCCGGCAGCGGCGAGATCACCGCAGCCGCATCCGTCGTCGCAGTACTCGTCGGCTGACGCCGGACCGGGTCAGCTGAGTCAACTGAATCAAGGAGGCCCTGACCGCATCCTGCGGTCGGGGCCTCTGCACGTCTGTCCGCTACGCCGGCCGCCTACTTCCCTTTCTTCCGGTCGATGGCTCGTTGGATGCGATCCTGCGGCTGACCGAGGATCTTCGCCAACAGCGGCACGCGGTACTTGTACGCCGCAATGGCGCCCACCACGATCACCAGGAAAATGAACCAGCCCATGGGAGTTCCTCTCATTCGGACCTGCCTCCATCATGCCCGGTCCGCCCCACCCACCCCTCAGTCAAACCCCTGACCCCACCCTGGTTTCACACCCCACCCCCACCAACCCGATACGATCACCCGCACACGGGGCGGTAGCTCAGCTGGTTAGAGCAGGGGACTCATAATCCCTGGGTCGCGGGTTCGAGTCCCGCCCGCCCCACACCAAGAAGCCGCAGGTCAGAGACCACATCTACTCTCTTTCTGTTGCCAAGGCATACGTGCCACGCCGGGCTGGTGAGCGCGGTTGGTGAGGTAGCGGCAGCCGGTCTCGTCGCGGGCAACGCCGCCGGGCATCGGCGGCACGCAGTAGCTGACCTCGCCGGTCAGTGTGAGCGCCGCGAAGATCGCGAAGGTCGCTCCCGGCGCAGCATCAACGGCGGGGCGATCTGAGGCACCTGGTCCCGCTCCTCGACCGGCACCAGCACACGGACGCCGAGCCGGCCGTCGATCGCGACCAGCAGGGCGAGCGCCCGACAGCCACGGATCAGCACCCCGCCGGCAGTCAGCTCAACCAGGTCATCGCGGGCGCCTACTGCGGGTTCCCGCGGGCGTCGCAGGGAGGAGACACGTTCTGGTTGGCCACCACAAGCTCCTCGTCGATGATCTGCAGCGTTCGCTGCATGGCCACGGGCCGAAGGCCACCGAAGCCCTCATGGAATGGCTGGTTGAGAGCGCCCAGCAGCAAGAGCAGCGATGTGACGACGGAGGCCACCGTGCCCGCCATGAGGGCCTGAACCACCGCCCGTTCGCCGCTGTCGGCGAAGAAAAGCATGTACAAGAGAATGAGACCCGACACGAAGAACAGCACCACCCACAGCGGGCCCGGGATCACTCCGACGGCCCCGTGTAAGCGGTCGCTGCGGGCCTCCTCGCGAGTCTGTCGCTGACTCAGCCAGATGTCGAAGGCCGACTGCTCGGTCGCATTGCTCGGCTTGACCGTCTGCAGCGTCTGGAACATCTCGCCGGCCCAGGGATTCAGCTCCTCGCCCAGCGTGCCGGCCTGCATCCGGTACCACTGGACTCCGGCCACCGAGCGGGCGTAGCAGACGAGTTCATTGGTCAGCTCTGTGCGGGCAGGTTCCGGAAAGAACTGTGCGGTCTCGACCTGCTGGGAGACGATCAGCGCCTCCCGCTCCGCCCCCGTGCGGGCGGTGTCGTAGCTGGTGAAGGCCAAGAACACAACGAAACCCGACAGGACTGCGAAACCGGTGGCCAGTACGCCGAACACGCCTGCCGCGCGGTCCCCGTCGTGGAAGAAACTGCCGTCCGGCGCATGACGGCGCACAAACAGCATGCCCGCGATGGCCAGGACGGTCACCCCGACAACGATGAGGATGGAGGCGAGAATGTTCGTGCGACCAGTCAAGCCCGCAGTGGCGGAAATCGCCTCATCTGATTGGGGTGATGCAGATCGCCGAACCTGCGCGCCGCCTCGTCCGATCAGCAGCGTGTGAGGAGGATCCGCACGCAGGCGATACTGCCCCCGAAGTACGCACCATCCTGACCTGCAGCCGCTCGACCGGGGCGGTTGCACACCGTCTACCCGTTCCGCGCGATGCGTCGGTCTGCAGCGTCTTCGGCGTGCTGCCGTTGCGGCGGCTCGGCGCGACGTCAGCGGCGACCTCATCGAGGACCCGAGTCCAACTACGAGCTCACATGGCGAGGCGGTAGTGGGACGCCATCATGACGGGGTGTCCGTCTGTTCAGCGGCGACTTCACGGGTTGGCGGGCGGGTGAAGAGAATGACCACGCTGACGAGGAGAACCCAAGCGGGAAAGGCTAGTTGGGTCCATCGGTGTTCGCCGGCGGCCACCAGCAGCACCACCGCGACAAGATAGCCGAGGATTGCCACCCACCGGGGGAAGGCTGAAGTGCGCAGACCCACGGTACTCACCGAGAGCGTGAACACTGCGGCCATGCGCATGGCGTAGACGGAAATGAGCGCCTGCGTGCTGGTGCGGCCGTACGCCCAGACGTCGGCGTTGACGTCCGATCCCGCGAGCATCGCCGTCATGCTGGACGCCGTGACGGCGCCAATGAAGAGCATGGCCAAGAAGAGAAGCCCACTGCCCAGGAAGACGGTGGAGAAAAGCCGGTCCTCGACGTCGCCGAGCTGATCACGAACGACGCCGATGAACCACAGAAAGGCGATTCCGGCAAACGGCACGAGCTGGAGACTGATCCGGATGAGCCTGCGTCGAGCTGCGTCGGATTCCAGCGACTGAAGGCTGTCCGCGGAAAGTGCGACGCGGACCATCGTCAACGCTGCCAGGAGCAGCACCCCAAACACGATCCCTGCCACGGCTGCTGACCGTCGACTTCGCCAGAATCGTGCCTCCAGCCTCAGCGCCCTGGCGTTCATATCGGCCCCGCCTGTGCAGTCAGCAGCGAGGCTTCGTGAAGCCCATCAAGCCAAACAAACCCACGTGAGCGAACCATGTGCCCCCCGTTCGTCAAGCTACGCCGAAGCGGCCGCCAGAGGCAACGGCCCGCCGATGTCCGGCCGACGGGGAGACGGGCTCCTGCTCGTCCGGCCGAGCGACGTCCCGGCGTGCGGGTCGGGCGTGATCGGTGATCAGCCATGTCCGGCCCGTACCGGCTGAGGCGGGCGGTACCGGGCCCCGTTCCACGGTCGCGGCCAACGTGGATCCGTCGCGGCGTGCCATGGTTCCTGCCATGAAATCGTGTCGAACAGAGTGGACTCAGTCGGCTAGAGGGGTAGGAATCCGAACTCCCGGAGCCTGAAGTTGGCCAGCACGGTAAATGGCGTGGCCCTCATAATCCCTGCGTCACGGGTTCGAGTCCCGTCCGCCCTACTCCGCATCACCGCAGGTCACGGCCACATTCGGCCGTGACCTGCGGCGAATCCAAGCCCGCCGGTGCCATGAACTCATGTTGGCGACGGGTTCCGGCGCCGGCTTGGTGGGTTAGTGCCCTCGGGCGACCTTCGTTGCGTCGACGATGCCGTCGCCGTAGAACCCGTTGTTCGTCGGTGTGCCTTCGCACAGGTGGTTGGCCGTCACGGTCACGAAGGTCCCGTCGGGTTGCTGGACCTGACGGGTGTAGGTGAACAGCGGCGGCGTCGGGCACGCGCGGTTGGTTGCCGTACCGCGCAGTGCCTGCTCGACAACCGCAGGCGAGGCCTTCTTGCCACCGTTGACGTGGTCCCGAACGCCTAGCCGGCCGACCGCCAGCACAGCGACGCCGGCCGCGTGCGGTGACGCCATCGACGTGCCCTGCAGGTACTGGTAGTAGCCGCAGACGCTCTTGTGGCAGCTCTGAACGACGTTGGGTGTGTTCGGCGTCCCGTCGGGATTGAGCTGACCGCGCTCCTCGGCGAGGTGCTTCGGGTACGCCGCGAGCACGGCCTTGGTGATGTCGCGCTTGTTGTCAGCCGTGTCGTACACGTCCCCGCCGGGCGCGGACAGGTCGGCGTAACCGTTGCCGTAGTCGGAGTAGTAGGCCTTGCGCTTGGAAATGCCGGTGCTGGTCACCGAGAGCACATGGTTGCCCTCGGACGGCATCGAGATACACGAAGCCGGAATCGTCCGCGTATATGGAGCCTCACCAGGCACGGCGGGGAAATCCGGGCTCGACGCGTCCACAATCGTCTTGGTGTAATCGGTCGCGCCGTTGCCGGCCGCTGCGACCAGCGTGACGCCATGGGCATAGGCGTAGTCGAGCGCCCGCTGCATCGCCTGGATGACAGTTCGCTGCTCAGCCTGGAACTCCGGCGCGTCCGCCGGGTTGTTGGTGCAGTTGAACAGCCACGGATCGACGTAGAAGCTCATGTTCACGACGTCGATGCCGTGATCGCCCGCATACGTCAGGGCATCGACCGTGGGCTGCAGGAAGAAGAAGCCCGAATCCTGGCCGGCTCGCAGGTTGACGATCGTTGCCTTGGGCGCGATGCCCGCGATCCCGAGCTTGTTGACCGGCGACGCGATTTCGGACGCGACGTGCGTACCGTGACCGTTGTCGTCCTCGTCGACAGGGTCGACGCAGCTCGGGTGCTCGCATGGTCCGTCGACCACTGTGCCGTTCGCGTCGACCGGGATGTCGGTCGTGAAGTTCCGGCTCAGCGCCTTGTCGAAGTTGGCGGCGATGTCGGGATGGGTGCCGTCGACGCCGGTGTCGATGATGCCGACGCGTACGCCGTTGCCCTGCTCGTAGCGCTGGGAGCCGTCGGCGGTGGCGCCGATCTGCTGCATGTCCCATTGCAGCCCGGCCAGCGGCTCTTGCTTCTTCCCCTTCTTCGCACTACCTGCCTTCGCACCTTGAAGGTCGGTCTGCGCAGTGTCGAGCTTCGCACTCACCTTCCCGATGGCCGAGCCGTCGGCAGGCGCCCGGCCGATGACCGTACTTCGCGCGACCCCCTCGATCGCGGACGAGGCGCCTGCGGCAGCCTGGAAACTCTCACTCCTGGTGGTGACGGTGGCGACTCCGATCGCCGTGTTCTCGCTCAGCACGGTGCCGCCGGCGGCGGCGATCGCGGCATGCGCGGCTTCAGCGGAGCCGCTCTGGGCGTAGAGGACGACAAACTGCCGCTCTTGGCCGCCGGTCGCCGTGCCGGGACTGGCTGCGACCCACAGCAGCCCGGCGACGCTCCCGGCCACCACCGCTGCGCGCGTGACGTACTTGAACATTGGACCCCTCCCTCGGATATCCAGCTACAGCGAGCGAAACTCGCTGGCTGATCGTCGGCACTGCGCGAGCGCGACATACCCGGAGCCGGGGTACGACCAGTTGAACTGGACCATCGAAACCTGCTCACCATTCCCCTTGTCCCGGCCAACAGCCGAAACAACCCCCGGCGCCATCACAGCGCCCCACAACCCCACCTGCCTCCTACCACCAAACAGACAGCGTCAAACCGCCCGCACAGGCGCCTGCGGCCGTTTCGCCGGCGGTTCGGTCGAGCCAATCTTCCTCACCGTCGAACACCGCCGAATCTGAGCCGATCAAGAACGTGTGCCTGCAAGCCAGGCGATCAAACGCTCTTCGGCTGCCGAGTGGTCCGCGATGTGGCCGCCTGGCGACCAGACCGGCTCGGCGTCAGGAATCCCCGCGACGAGCCATTCGGTGTGCTGGCGAGGAATGCCTTCGTCTTCGGTTCCGGCCATCACCCTCGTCGGAGCTTTCACCTCGTCGAGCGTGAAGCCCCACGGCGCCGACAGCGAAATGAGGTCGTCGACGAAGCCGCCCGGCCCGTTCACGACGCCCTCTCGAAACGTCTGCACGAGCATGTCGTGCAGCTCCCCGGACAGCTCGGGCACGGGGTCAGGCTTATCAAGCCAGGCAACGAGATCGGGAAAGTCATGTTCGGCGAGCCAAGCCGCGTCGTGGGTTGCGGGCCGCTCCCACTCGCCCACCTCGGCCTCGGGCATACCGGCGAAGAAATCCAGATCGGATGCCGTGTACTCGGCGGGGCTGAGTTCGGTGACACATCGCGTGACTCGCTCAGGCAACCGGGCAGCCACGGCGAGCGACCGCGGACCGCCCGCGGAGATTCCGAGTACGGCGAACTCGTCGATCCCGAGCCGGTCCGCGATCAGCGCGACGTCCTCGGCGGCGTCTACCACCCGATGCCCCGGACGACGCGTCGATAGCCCGTATCCGGGCAGGTCATAGGTGATCACGCGGACCCGATGCCGCTCGTAGACACCGCCGATATGCCGCAAGTACCGACTACCGGGGCAGCCGTGCAGCACGAACAACGGCCACCCATCGCGCACACCCCACTCCGCGTACGCAACGGTTCTTCCGTCCGCTGCTGTCACAAAGGCCGTGTCCACCATCCGCCTACCCCCAACCTCACAGTACGACGAGATCGACGGGTCGGCGGTCTCCAACCTAGAAGGCCGGCGATCGGAGTCGCGGCGATCGCCAGCGCGAAGGTCAGCGACGGGAGCGGCTGGGGTGAGAGGGGTTTGGGGCGGTGTCTGATGCGACTAGGGAGTCGCCTAAGGGTGTGCGCCAGTAGAGGACTTCTCGGCCGGAGCGGCGGCGGACGATGGCGCCGGCTCCGAGTAGGACCTTGAGGTGGCGGCCTACTGCTCCCAGAGTCTGGCCGGTCAGGGCTACGAGATGGGTCGTACTGCGTGGTCCGTCGAGGAGTCGGAGGATCTGTGCACGCGACTCCCCAATGAGTGGGCCGAGGCCTGCGCCTTGGGGTGCGCCGACCGCGGCGAGACGCCCGGTGACCGGGTAGTAAAGGGCGTAGCTGTTGCGATGCCATCCGGCCCAGCTGCCGGAGTGGCTGGTCGGGACGAAGGTGAGGCGACTTCCTGCGGGTAGCGACATGGTCGGTCGGTCGAAGCGGTTGATCCGGAGTTCGCCGTTACCGACCCATTCGTGGTCGCGACCGAGATCGCGGAGAACGGATCCCCAGCCGAGCCGCGCGAGCTGGTCGGTGCGAGCCACGATGTCCGCGCGGAGTACCTGTTCCCGCCGGGCCCAGTCGCTCTCGACGGTGTGGGTCCACAGCCACACGACGAGTTCCAGGAGGGCGTCGCGGACACCCGGCTGCCGCAGTGTCGGGGCCAACGGTTCGCCGGTTGTAGCGATCAGATCGGCCCGTACGTCGTCGTCTGTGAGCCTTCGAAGCTGAGCGAGTTCGCTCTCGAAGGAGGCCCGCGCCACCCGAGGCGGTGGCATCCCGAGGAAGTCAGCGGTCAGGCCGAAGCGGCCGCCCTGGATCTCGCGGAAGCTGGCCCGCACGAGATCCGAGACGACCGGGCGGGCGGCCAACCAGTCGCTGAAGGCTGCGCCGTACGCGGCCCGGAATGCGCGCTGCTCGGGCGTCCGCGCGCCGCGCAGCGTGCTGAGAGATCCGGTGATTTCGGCCAGGGTCGAGATCGCGAAGCGGCTCTCGGCCAGGATGTCGACCGGGACCTTCCAGATGCCCATCTGACGTTTCGCCTCCCTGCGAAACATTATCGAGTACTGCCGGGTGACGTCGACACTGCCGAGGTGCAGACCTATCGCCAGCTGTTCTCGGTCCCGGAGTTCCGGGTGCTGTTCGTGACGAACTCGCTCAATGTCGCGGCCGGTTCCGTCGCGAGTCTGGCCCTGGGGACCTTGACCTACACCCAGACCGGCTCCCCCGTCCTCAGTGCGTTCGTGATGTTCGGAGGGCCGCTGGTTCGTCTCGTGTCGTCGTGGTTCTTGCTCAGCTTGGCGGACCTGCTCCGTCCGCGGACGGCCTTGATGGTTGCCCTCGGCGTGATGGCTGCAGGCAACATTCTGCAGGCGATCCCGGGCGTGGCGATCGGCCTCCGGTTGATGCTGCTGATGGTGCCTTGGATCATCTTGTCCGCGACCTCAGGTACGTTCGGCGCCTTGCTCTCCGACGTGGTGCCCGAGGGCGGATTCGTCTTCGCCCGGGCGACCAGCAACCTGGCGACGGGTGCGATGCAGATCGTCGGCTTCAGCATGGGCGGGGTGCTGCTGCTGCATTTCAGCCCGACGGAGTTGTTCGTCGGCTCCGCGGCAACGAACCTGCTCGCGCTGCTGATGTGTCGTTGGGGGATCAGCAACAGAGAACCTCGGGCGCGGGGCCGGGCTGTACGTCGGAGCCGCGCCGTCAACCGATTGCTGCTCGGATCGCCGGTGCTGCGCCCGGTCTACCTGGCGCTCTGGCTGCCCAACGGACTGATCGTCGGTTGCGAGGCGTTGATCGTTCCGTACTCGGGCGCGCGGGCCGGCTTTCTGTTCTCGGCGACTGCCGTCGGCATGCTGGTCGGAGACATCGGGATGGGGCGGTTCGTCCCGCAGGCATTCCGGGATCGGCTGGTGGAACCCGCCCGGCTGCTCCTGGCTGCGCCGTACCTGTTGTTCCTCCTGCAACCGTCGTTCGCACTCGCTTGCCTGCTCGCGGCCGTGGCCTCGGTCGGGTACAGCGCCAGCCTTCCGTTGCAGGAGCGGCTGATGACGTGGACAGCTGCAGACATTCGTGGCCAGGTGTTAGGGCTCTACGCAGTGGGGACGAGCTCGATGCAAGGAGTTGGCGCGGTGCTGGCCGGCGGCCTCGCGAGCCTCCTCGGCGGCGGCAGCCGAGCCGCGGGACTGGGCATCGGCCTGGCCGCGACAGCATCCTTCCTGGTCACCGTCTCGCTGATCCCGGGTCTCCGGAGGAGCCGGCAGGACCGCCGGGTCGTGATGGTGGGACCGTCTCGAGACCGGGAGGACTTCTGACGAAGGCGTTGGATGCACAGCACCTTGTGGTCAGGCGTTGTCCAGGTGGTCCGTGAGTTGGTGAAGGGTGGATTGGAGGCGGCGGACCTGATTCTCCGTCATACCGAGGGACTCGCCGAGGTGGCACTGGGCCTCGTGGAGGACGGGCTTCAGAGCTTCGCCGGCGGGGGTCAGGGCGACGGTTACCGAGCGCGCGTCCGTGGTGGAGCGGTCGAGGGTCAGGAGGCCGCGGTCGGACATGCGGCGGAGTAGTGGGGTGAGGGTCCCGTGGTCCAGGCGGGTCGCGCGGGCGATGTCGCCGATGGGGCTGCGGCCGATGCGGGTGAGGGTGACCAGGACGAGGTACTGCGGGTAGGTCAGGCCGTGCGGCTCGAGCACCGGGCGGTACAGGGCGGTGACCATCCGGGACAGCGAGTACAGGTCGAAGCAGAGCAGGTCGCCGAGGACCCGGTCGTCCGCCGGACCTGTCGCAGTCGCGCGGCGGCTGGTCTCGGTCATCGCTTCCTCCTGTGGTCGGCGTCTCACCCGGTGAGGGCTTGACGAAAGGATATCTTGTGCACAATTATCTTGTACACAAGATAACTTCCGAAGGAGATCGCAATGCCGACTCGTACCGCGCGCACCGCTTGGAACGGCACCTTGGAGCAGGGCTCGGGCCAGGTGGAACTGAGCAGTTCGAAGGCGGGGACGTACGACGTGTCGTTCCCGAAGCGTGCCGCCGAAGACGCGGGTGGTGCGACCAGCCCGGAGGAGCTCATCGCTGCCGCTCACACCGCGTGCTACGCGATGTCGCTCAGCGCGGAGATCGCCCAGCGTGGCGGCACTCCGCAGGCGCACGAAGTACAGGCTGACGTGACGCTCGGCCCGGACCAGGCGAACGGCGGGTTCAAGCTCACCGGCATCAAGCTCACCGTCCGCGCCGAGGTCGACGGGCTGGACGCGGCGGGCTTCGCGGAGGCGGCCCAGGCGGCGAAGGCGAACTGCCCGATCAGCAAGGCCCTCGCCGGCGTCGACATCACGCTGGACGCAGCGCTCGAGAGCTGACCTCTGAAGCGCCAGCTCGGAAAGCACTGCCCGGAGTCCCCTGCTCTCCGGGCAGTGCTGGCTTTACCGGGCAGTCCCCCGGTTCCACGGCGCGCCGACCTTCCGGTGCGGCATGCTGGGTGCCTCCTCACGAAGGAGCGTTCATGGACTGGAGAGATCTGCCGCTGGAAGAGTGTCCGCGTGGGAGCGAAGTGGAGATGCTGCAGTTCGCCGTGGACAGGGTCCGGAAGCAGTTCGCGTGGAAGACCGGTGGGCTCGATGCCGAGCAGCTACGTCGCCGGCATCCACCCTCGACGCTGACGCTCGCGGGTTTGATCAAGCACCTGGCGTTCGTCGAGGACGGCTTCACGGCGCGGGCCGCGGAGCAACCATTCGGGCCGCCGTGGGACACCCGGAGCTGGGTCGAGAACGACCGGTGGGTATGGGAATCCGCGGTCACCGACGACCCGCAGGAGCTCTACGCCCTCTGGTACGGCGCGGCCGCGCGCTCGCGTGCCGCCTGGCAGCAGCTGAGTGCGGACGGTGGTCTGGACGTGGTGGTCCCGGACCCGGACCCCAAGTGGTCGTCGAACCGCCGACGGTTCCTCATCGACCTGCTCGAGGAATACCTGAAGCACACCGGCCACGCGGACATCCTGCGTGAAGCCGTCGATGGCGTGACAGGCAACGATCCTGATTGAGCCGGCGAAGCTCGCAGCCGCCCTGGCGACGTCGTACGGCGTGCACCTGGCCGAATCGACCGAGATCCAGGCCGGGACTGCGACCACGAACTTCCGCGTCGTCGACGACACCGGACGGCGATGGTTCGCGAAGGTGTACCGCGGGCAGCTCCAGCGCGAACGCGCGGCGATCGAGCTGGCGGAGTTCGCTCGCCTCGGCGGCGTCCCGGTGCCCGAGGTACGGCGGACTCTCGACGGCGAGCTGATCGACGAACGGGCGCCGATGTCGTTGTGGGAGTTCGTCGACGGCGAGACGGCCGAAGGTGGGATCTCGGGAGCGCGCTGGTCGACGGTAGGGACTGCCTTGGGCAGGCTGCATCGGCGCCTGGCTGAACATCCAGCGGCGGCGCCGGCGTTGCGTGCGGCGGTCGGAGTCCGAGATATCGGCCGCGCGACGCGGGACTTCGATCAGCTGATCGCGAAGTTCCGGGCACGCGAGTCGTTGAGCCCGTTCGAGGAATGGGCGTGCGAAGCGGCCGAGGAACGGCGAGCACTGCTCCAGCGGGCCGGCGCGATCCTGGCGAGCTTGCCGGAGTTGACGGTGCAGGTGATCCACGGCGACCTGGCCTCGCCGAACCTGCTGATGCGCGGCGACGAGGTCGCAGCGGTGATCGACTTCCAGCCACCACGCCCACGCTTCACCTCCTGGGAGATTGCGCGGATCGGTTGCGACCCGCGGACGGTGCTGCTCGGGGACGAATGGATCGACGGGCTCGCCGAGTTGCTCGTCGCGTATCGGGACGAGCAGCCGGACGCCCGCGTCGACGATCTCGTGTCGACGGTCGCTGTCGGCTGCGCATACACACTGGGATCGACCTTCCCGTTGGCCGAACCGCCTGATGCCGTGACGCCGTCGCTCGAGCTCTACGCGCGGGCGCGGCATGACACAGCACTGCGGATGCTCGAACGGCTCACCGACGTACACGACAGGTTGCGCGACCGGCTCAGCGCCGGCGGATGAACACAATCGTCACGCCGGGATCGACACCCGGAACAGACGCTCGGCATTGCGCAAGGACTCGGTCACGACCGCTTGGCCGTTGGCGATCATGTCCCGCTGGTACGACGCGAGGTCCTCGCCGGACGTCAACGCCCGCGTGAGTCTCGCGGCATCCCACAGCGCGGTATTGGCGCCTGCTCCCGCGGCCGGCGTCATCGGATGCACCGCGTCGCCCAGCAGCGTCACGTGCTCCGACGACCAGGACGGCACGTCGATGCACGTCCGCAGCGTGATCGGGAAGGCCGCATCAACCTCCGCGGCATCGACCAACGAGCGGATCGCCGGATGCCAATCGACGACCGAGCGCGTCACGATCTTCCACAGCTCAGCCGGGCTCATCGCGAACAGCTCCTCGTCCGACGCACCGAGCACCTCGTTCGTCCCGGTGAGCACGGCCATCAGATAGTCGCCGTACTCCTCCGGGCGCTCCCGGAACACCACCGGACCGAAGGCCACGCCCGTCCCCGCACCGTCGCTCGCGAAGCAGAATCCTCGCAGGAACGCCGGCGGCGCCATCGCGCGGACAGCCGTTGTCAGCGGCACCTTCCCGTAGATGCAGCGCACCCCGATGTCCACCACGTCGAGCTCGGGGAGCAGGTGCCCGCGCACTCGCGAGCCGACGCCGTCGGCACCGACGAGCACGTCGGCGACCGTGGAAGTCCCGTCCGCAAAGGAGATCTCGACCCCGTCGGGCGTCTCGACATACGACTCGAACTGCTTGCCGAACTCGAGCACGTCGTCGAGCCCGGTCATCAACGCCCGCCGGAACGCATACCGATCCACTGACGTCACGGCGTCCGGACCGGCGACCGGGAACTCCTGCTCGAACTGGGCGTTCAACTGCGCGTCGAACCCGGCCACCAGATCACCCGGCCGTGTCGCGGTCGCGATGACCCGATGCCGCACGGCATCCGGCAGCACCGCGGCCAGCGCCTCCTCCCCCACCTCGCTGATGTGGATCCGATACCCCTGGTTGCGGTGTCGCGGTGAGGGGTCGCGCTCGAACACCGTCACGTCGACGCCCGCCTTGAGCAGCCCCTGCGCCAGCGCCAGCCCGCCGATGCCGGCACCCATGATCGCTACCTTCATCACTGCTCCAATCATCCATGCATCAAGCTTTATCATCCGTCTGGTTGATTAAGTTAGCACACCGGATGGCAGTCCGCTAGGATGGGTTTCGTGCGGAGATCACCGGGACCCGACGAGCGGCAACGGGACGCCGAGCGCACCAGGCAGCAGTTGCTGGACGCGGCGGTGGTCGAGTTCGGCGCGCACGGGTTCAGCGGTGCGCGGGTCAGCGAGATCGCCGCCAGAGCCGGCGTCAACAAGCAACTGATCTCGTACTACTTCGGCGGCAAAGAGGGCCTCTACAAAGCAGTCGCCGAGCGCTGGCGGGCCGGTGAGCCGACGATCGCCGCGGACGCGGAATCACTCGGCGAGGTGGTCGCCGCCTACGCCCGTACGTCGATCGCGAAGCCTGACCTGCTCCGGCTCCTGGTGCGGGAGGCGGTCGATCGCGACACCAGCGCACTGGATCCGGAAGGGCAGCGAGCCCGGTTCCAGAGCATGGTCGACGATTTCCGGCAGCGGCAGGCCGACGGTGAGCTCGCCGCCAACCTGGACGCGGCCTACACCGGTCTCGCGCTCTTCGGCCTGGCGGCGGCCCCGGTGGTGTTCCCGCAGATCGCCAGGGCGCTCGGCCTCGACCCGGACAGCGAGGAGTTCGCGGCGAAGTACGCCGAGGAAACGACGCGCCTGGTCGAGCACTTGAAGGAGGACTAGAGCGCGCCCGAGATGGCGCGGTTGCGGAGTTCGGCCTTGTAGGCCTCGAGGGCGATCAGTTCGCCGAACATCCGGTTGTACTCGTCGGCGCGGTCGATCGGGTTGGTGCGCTGCAGCTTCGACTTCAGATCCTGGATGCGGCGTGCGCAGGTCAGTTCCTGCAGGCGAGCCAGCAACGCCTGCGCGTACTGCTCGTCCGGTTCGCGGCCGAGTCGCAACGGGTCCACAGCCAGTGCGCCGACGACCGCGGCCGCCGGATCGTTGCCGATGGCATCGCGCACGGCTACTACCCAGGCCTCACCTGGCGGTGCGGCGGACGGGCCACCGGCCTTCGCCATCGCGGCCCGGATCGCGCCTAGCCACGGATGGGTGAAGTCGTGGTCGTCGAGCTCGTCGAAGGCGACACCGACCAGCGCCGGGTGCTGCATTGCGACCTTCAGTGCGTCCCACTCGATCACGAACCGCTGATCCCGCGGCGACGGGATGTCGGTACGCCGGACCGCCGGCTGCGAAACTTCTCCCGAAGCTACAATCTGAGCCTTTGCTTGTACTTGCGCCTGCCCCGAAGTTGACCCCTGCCGAGCGGCGGCGCGGTAGACCTCGGTGCGGACCTGGTCCTCGTCCATGCCGAGGTGGCCGGCGAGTTCGCGGGTGAAGGCGTCGACCTTCGACCGGTCGCGGATGCTGATCACCAGCCGTGCCGCGTCGCGCAACGCGTCGACCCGTGTGTCGGCCCGGTCCAGGTCGTACTTCGACAGCACGTTCCCGAGCACGAACCGGTACAGCGGGACGCGCCGGCCGATCAGCTCGCGGACCGCGGCGTCGCCCTTCTCCAACCGCAGATCGCACGGGTCGAGACCGTCCGGCTCGACCGCGACGTACGTCTGCGCGGCGAACGCCTGGTCCCCTGCGAACGCCTTCAAAGCGGCCCGCTGACCGGCCTCGTCACCGTCGAAGGTGAAGATCACCTCGCCACGGAACTGGTCGTGGTCGAGCAATAGCTGCCGCAGCACCCGCGCGTGATCGTCGCCGAACGCCGTACCGCAGGTGGCGACCGCGGTCTGCACTCCGGCCAGGTGGCAGGCCATCACGTCGGTGTAGCCCTCGACGACCACGGCCTGGCGGCCCTTCGCGATCTCGCGCCGGGCGAGATCGACGCCGTACAGGACCTTGGATTTCTTGTAGATCGGGGTCTCGGGCGTGTTCAGGTACTTCGCTTCGATCCGGTCGTCGTCGAACAGCCGCCGCGCACCGAACCCGATCACGTCCGACGACGCGTCCCGGATCGGCCACATCAGCCGGCCGCGGAACCGGTCGTACAGCCCGCGCTGCCCGTCGGCGGACAGACCGGACGCGACCAGCTCGGCGTTGGTGAAACCGCGGCCGCGCAGATGGTTGGTCAGTACGTCGCCACCGCGCGGCGAGAACCCCACGCCGAAATGGACGGCGGCGTCCTTGTCGAAACCGCGCTTGTCCAGGAACTGCCGTCCGGGCCCCGCCTCGGCGGCGCCGAACAGCTGGTCGACGTAGAACTCGGCCGCGACCTTGTGCGCCTCGACGAGCCGGGGCCGCTGGTTACCCGGTCCGCGCTGGACCGGCGCACCGGAGTCGTCGTACCGCAGCTGGATGCCGACCTTCGAGGCCAGCGTCTCGACCGCCTCGGAGAACGTGATCTGGTCGATCTTCTGGATGAAGTCGATGACGTCGCCGCCCTCTTGGCAGCCGAAGCAGTAGAAGAACCCGCGGGCCGGCGTCACGTTGAACGACGGCGACTTCTCGTCGTGGAACGGGCACAGCCCCTTCAGGTTGCCGCCGCCGGCGTTCTTCAAGGTCACATACGAGCCGACGACATCGTCGATCCGGGCCCGCTCGCGCACCAGCGCGATGTCCTCTTCCTTGATCCGGCCTGCCACCCCGTGAGTCTAGCTGGACCGATCACATAGGTTGACGGGTATGCCACGAACTCTGCGCCCTGGTCAGCGGTCCGAGTTGTACGTCGTCGATGTGACGAGTGGGGAGCACCGCCTGGTGTTCAGCTCGTCGGAGATCCTCTTCGAGGCGCCGAACTGGACGCCGGACGGAGTGCTGGTGGTGAACGGCAACGGGAAGCTGTTCCGGGTGGACGACGAACTCCAGGAGATCGAGCTCGGCGGAGTGCCGGACATCAACAACGACCACGTGGTCAGCCCGGACGGGCGGACGGTCTACGTCTCGGCGGACGACGGGCATCTGTACGCCGTACCGATCGAAGGCGGTCCTGGGCGCCGGGTGACGAACGATCGCGGACCGGGATTCCATCACTATCTGCACGGGGTCTCGCCGGACGGGACGACACTGGCCTACATCGGTCTCGAGAATCGTGACGGCCGGCGGATCACCAATGTGTGGACGATTCCCAGCGCCGGTGGCGCCGACGTGCAGGTGACGGACGACGAGTTCGCCGACGACGGGTCGGAGTACAGCCCGGACGGCAAGTGGATCTACTTCAACTCCGAGCGCGCCGGGCAGGCGCAGTTGTTCCGGATCGCGGTCGGCAGCGGTGAGGTCGAGCAGTTGACGAACGACGAGCGCGTCAACTGGTTCCCGCACCCCGCGCCGGACGGCTCGGCAGTCGCCTACGTGAGCTTCCCGCCCGGCACCGAAGGGCATCCGGCCGACATCGACGACGTACGTCTCCGCCTGTTGACCGAGGACGGCGTCCGCGAACTCACGCAGCTGTTCGGCGGCCAGGGCACGATGAACGTCCCGAGCTGGTCGCCGAACAGCACGCAGTTCGCATACGTCACCTACCCGATCTAAACCTCGGACAGCTCGATCGAGGTGTCGGCGAGGCGGGCCGGGTCGACCTGCTTGCCGGAGCGGATGAGCTCGCGGACCGCGTCGAGACCGGTGTCCCACAGGTTGACGTGCATGCCGGCGAGGACGTGGTTGTCGTCGGCGAGCCAGAAGACCAGGTAGGCGCCGGACTTCGGGTCACCGCGGAAGACGACGTGGTACGACGCGCCGTGCGGAATGTCGCCGGCGTACTCCATGCCCAGGTCGAACTGGTCGGTGAAGAAGTACGGGATCGCGTCATGGGCGACGTCCTGGCCGAGCATCGCCTTCGCGGCCGTCTTGCCGGTGTCCTTCGCGTTCTGCCAGTGCTCGACGCGAACCGGGCGGCCGTACAGCGGGTGGTCCCAGCGGACCACGTCACCGGCGGCGTACACGTCCGCCACGGACGACCGCAGATCCGGACCGGTGACGATGCCCGAGCCGTTGTCCGGCGTCGCGACCTCGATCCCGGCCGCCTCGGCGAGCTCTGTGTTCGGCCGGACGCCGACGCCGACGACCACCAGGTCCGCCGGAAGCACCTCGCCGCCGGACAGCCGGACCCCGGTCACCTTGCCGGCTCCCTCGAACCCTTCGACGCCGGTCCCGAACCGGAACTGCACCCCGTGCTGCCGGTGGAACTCGGCGAACACCTCTCCGACCTCTTCACCGAGCACGGACGCCAGCGCGGTGGACTGCGGCTCGACAACCGTCACCTCGCAGCCCCGTTCGCGCGCGGCCGACGCGGCCTCGAGCCCGATCCAGCCGGCGCCGACCACGACCACGCGCGGCTTGGCGGCGTACGCATCGGTCAGCGACTGCGCCTCCTCGGCGGTCCGGAGGTAGTGCACACCCTCAAGGTCAGCGCCCGGTACGTCGAGCTTGCGGACGCGGCTGCCCGTCGCGATCAGGAGCTTGCTGTACGACACCTGCGAACCCTCGTCCAGCGTGACCGTGTGGGCGGCCGGGTCGATCGCGGTGACGGTGGCGCCGAGGCGGAGGTCGATGTGGTTGTCGTCGTACCACTGCTGGTCGTGCAGCTGTGCGGACTCGGTCCCCTTCTTGGCGAGCAGCACATCCTTCGACAACGGAGGTCGCTCGTACGGCAGTGACTGCTCACTGCCGATCAGGACGATGCCGCCGTTCCAGCCCTCACCCCGAAGGGTCTCGGCCGCGGTCGCACCCGCGAGGCTCGCACCGACGATCACGATCTGCTCTGCATCAGCCATAACAGGACCTTAGACCCCGCGAACTCTTGCCGCGCGCGGCCGGGATGGCTAATTTATCGCAGGACATCATACGTCCTATGTCCTGCCCGGGAGAGTCATGCGCGTACTCACACCGGCCCGCCTCGTGGCCGCCGCCCTCTTGATGTTCAGCACTCTCACAGCCCCCACCGCACATGCCGGCGGGGAGGCACCGTTCGTCGACGACTCCGTGCTGTTCCAGCAGAAGACCGAGGGGTACTCGTGCTTCCGGATCCCGGCCGTGGTCCGTGCGACCGACGGCGAGGTGCTCGCGTTCGCCGAGGGCCGGGTCGCGGACTGCGGTGACGACGGCGACATCGACATCGTGCTGAAGCGGTCGTCGGACGGCGGCAAGACCTGGGGTCCGCTCCAGGTGGTGTCCGACGGCAACGGCAGTACGCACGGCAACCCGGTGCCGATCGTCGACCAGAAGACCGGCCGGATCGTGCTCGTCACCACACACAACGGACCAGAGCCCTGCACCAACGGCTGCGACCGCGATCCGTACGTCCAGACCAGCGACGACTTCGGCGCCACCTGGACCGCACCGCGTGAGCTGACCGACGCGAAGCTGCCGAGCTGGAACTTCTGGTACGCGACCGGCCCGATGCACGGGATCCAGCTCGAGCACGGGCCGCACGCCGGCCGGCTGATCGTCGGCGCGACCTACGAGACGTACGACGGCGTCGGCAAGCACGTCTACGGCGGCCATCTCATCTACAGCGACGACTCCGGTGAGACCTGGCACATCGGCGCGACCCTGTCCCGCGACGACGGCAAAGTGGTCGTCGGAGAGATCACCGTGGTCGAGCTGACCGACGGCCGGATCTACGCGTTGGCACGCGAGCGCGGTACCGATCCGGGCAACCGCGCGTACACCATCAGCAGCGACGGCGGCGCGACGTTCGACGCTCCGTTCAAGACGATCCCGCAACTGGTGGTGCCCGACGTCCAAGGCTCGCTGCTGCGGTTCAGCGCTAGGAACGACGGCGATCGGCGGAACCGGATCCTGTTCTCGGCGCCGGCGCATCCGGCCGCGCGCGAGGTGATGACCGTGCGGTCGTCGTACGACGAAACGCGGTCGTGGGACACGTGGCAGCAAGGCAAGGTCTTCTACTGGGGACCATCGGCGTACTCCGACATGGTGCGACTGGACGGGGATCAGGCTGGGCTGCTGTACGAAGCCGGCGTCGCGAGCCCGTACGAGACGATCCGGTGGGCGCGGTTCAACGAGGCGTACCTGTCGACACCGAACGGGACGCCGCCGGGGATCCCCGGTCCGCCGGCGCCCGGGCCGCGGACGGCCGACGTTGGTCCTGCCCACAATCCGGCGTACGTCCGCGGTGGGGCGACTGTTGCCGCAGGCAAGTTCGGGAACGGGCTGGCGATGGATGGGGTGGACGACTACGTCGAGGTGCCGTTCGACCGGTCGATCGACCTCGGCGCGGACGACTTCACGATGATGACGTGGATCAAGTACGGCGCGACGACGGGATCACACGCGATCCTCTGGGCCTATCGCACCGGCTCCGGGACCACGCCACAGGTCTGGCTGCGGGCGGAGCCGGAGAGCAATCGCATCCGTGCCTTGCTGGCGGTCGACCGCTACAACGTGACGGTCCAGTCCACGTCGGCGTACAACGACGATCAGTGGCATCACGTCGTACTCCAACGGGTGAAGGGGAAGCTGCGGTTGCTGGTCGACGGTGTCGAGGTCGGCTCCGCGACGGCACCCGCCGGTTCGGTGACCGCGGGCAAGGAGTTCGGCGTGCAAGGCATTCACGTCGGCCAGCGGGTCGACGGCGCCAACCGTTTCCAGGGCACGCTCGACGAGGTCCGTGTCTACCGCCGAGCCCTCTCCGACAACGAACTCCAACAGATCCGCGAAACCAACAAGCCGATCCGCTCGCAGCTAGGGCTGGATCTTCCCCTCGATCAGGTGGGCATGCCGGGTCAGGGCTGAGGGGTCGGTGAGGGAGGCGACCTGGTCGACGATGACGCGGAGGCGGGCGTTGTCGTCGTCCGCGTCCGCGAAGTCGGCGCGGAACGGCGCGTCGAGGTGCTGCGGAGCGGTCTTCCACAGGGCTTCGACGAGCTCGGTGAGCAGCTCACGCTGGGTGGCTCGGCGGGCCTGCCGTTCGGGCGAGTTGAGGACGTGGAACATACCCACGCCCTTCAGCAGGCCGATCTCGGTGCGGATGCCGTCGGGGACGATCAGGTCGGCCTCGTAGCGGATCAGCCGGGAGCGGCCGAAGACGGCGTGCGTGGCCTGCTCGGCGGCGGTGGCGAAGCGGCCGATGAGCTGGCTGGTGACGTCCTTGAGGCCGCCGAGCGCACGCCGGCTGTCGTCGAACGCGGCAGCCGGCCAGTAGTGCAGCGACTGCAGCCGCTCCCAGCCCTCGTCCAGCTCCGCATCGGTTGCCTCCGGCAAGTACATCTGCCGGACCGTCTGCCAGTACGGCGCGCGGTCCGCCTCGACCGCGGCGAGGTCGAGGTGATGGGCGACGATCGCGTCCTCGACGTCGTGCACCGAGTACGCGACGTCGTCGGCGAAGTCCATCACCTGCGCCTCCAGGCAGCGCCGCTCCCCCACGCCCGGACGCAACCAGGTGAAGACGGCGAGATCGTCGTCGTACACCCCGAACTTGCGCTCGCCGGAGCGCCGCGGCCACGGGTACTTCGTTGCGGCGTCGAGCGTCGCGCGGCTCAGGTTCAGCCCGACGCTGCGGCCCTCGGCGTCGAACGTCTTCGACTCCAGCCGGGTCAGCAGCCGGAGCGTCTGCGCGTTGCCCTCGAAGCCGCCGATGTCCGCCGCGACCTGGTCGAGCGCCCGCTCCCCGTTGTGCCCGAACGGCGGATGCCCGAGATCGTGCGACAGGCAGGCCGCGTCCACGATGTCCGGATCGCAGCCGAGTGTGGCCGCCAGCTCGCGCCCGATCTGCGCGACCTCGAGACTGTGGGTCAACCGGTTGCGGACGAAGTCGTCGCTGCCGGCCGTCACCACCTGCGTCTTGGCCGCCAGCCGCCGCAACGCCGCACTGTGCAGCACGCGCGCGCGATCACGCGCGAAGGCGGTCCGCCCCGGCCGCTTGACCGGCTCGGCGACCCATCGCTCCGCGTCGTGCTCGTCGTACCCCTCATGCTGCTTCCTCATCACTGCACACAGTAGCCGCGAGCACCGACAGTTTCGCGACCCTCAGATGGCCACGCAGTAACGCATCCAGAGCACGCCGTCCTTGAAGACCTCCGTGCCGACGTGGCGCAGGTCGAGCCGGCGGGTGTCGTGCCAGCGCTCGCCTGAGCCGACCAGCACCGGGTGGACGAGGAGGGCCAACTCGTCGATCAAGCCGAGCTCTAGGCAGGCTCGTAGCAGCGCGCCCGAGGAATCGACTCGCACGGTCTGGATGCCCCGCCGGCCCAGGACTGCAAGGACTTCGGCGAGGTCGACGCGGTCGTAGCCAGTGACAAGTTCGCGTGTCGTGGCGTCCGGCGGGCGCGCCGGGGTTTGGTCGGCGTACAACGCGAGCACATCGGACCAGTAGCCGAGGTCGCGGAGTGAGCTCCAGCAGCGGAGGCGGGCTCGGCTGTCGACCACCGCCAGCAATGGGCCGTCCGCCCGCGGGCCACGTCCGGGAGCAGCGAGCACGTCGGACTCCTGGGCGAGGATCGTGTCCGCGCCGACCAGGGTCACGTCCTCCTGCCAGAGCGTCGCCAGCGCATAGAACCGCGCGAGGTCGACGTCGAACCCCGACGCCACCCCGTCCAGCGAGACTGCCAGCTGAGCCACCACGTGCATACGCCAAACCTAGGGACGACCACCGACAAACCGATTGCAGAGACTCCTTTGCAGAGACTACTCTGCATTCATGCGACGGATCGATGCCCGGAGTCTGCGCGGACTCGCCCACCCGCTCCGGATGCGCATCCTGGAGGCGATCGAGCTCGACGGACCGGCGACGTCGAGCACCTTGGCGACGAGGCTCGGCGAGAACACCGGCACGATCAGCTGGCACCTGCGGCTGCTCGCAGAGCACGGATACCTCGAGGAGGATCCCGACCGCGGCACCAAGCGGGAGCGCTGGTGGCGCATCCCCGATCGCACCGTCCTCGACCCCTCCGAGTTCCTCGACGATCCCGAGACGCGGCGGGCGCTCGGCGTGTACCTCCGCGATCTGGTCGAGCGGTACTACGACCGTGTCCGCGCGTACGTCGACGAGGACTGGCCAGGTGAGTGGCAGCAAGCGGCCACGCTGTCGGACTGGCGCGACCTCCAGCTCACCCCGTCGCAGCTGCGCAACCTCAACGAAGAGCTCGCCGCAGTCATCGACCGCTACACCGAAGGCGAGGCCGCCTCGGGCTCCGAGCGTGTGATCGTGCAACTGCAGTCGTTCCCGCGTCGCTCATGAGTTTGCTGCGAACGCACCGCGACTTCCGGCTGCTCTGGATCGGCGAGACGATCAACCGGTTCGGCAGCGCGATCTCGTCGGTGGCGTTGCCGCTGGTCGCCATTTCGATGCTCGATGCAACAACCTTCGAGGTCGGCCTGCTGACCGCGGCCGCGTGGGCGCCCTGGCTGCTCATCGGTCTGCCGACCGGCGCCTGGATCGACCGGGTACGTCGCCGTCCCGTCATGCTCGTCTCCTGCGTTGCCTCTGCCGGCCTGTTCGCGATGGTTCCGCTGTCCGGCGACGTCCTCAGCGTCCAGCTGCTGCTCGCTGTCGCGGTGCTGGCCGGTGCCGCATCGGTCGTCTTCCAGACGGCGTACACCGCGTATCTGCCGACGCTCCTGGACCCGAGCGACCACGCCGAGGGCAATGCGAAACTGCACGGCAGCGCGTCCGCCGCGCAGATCGCCGGGCTGGGCTGCGGCGGTCTCCTGGTGCAGTTCGCCGGCGCGGCGAACGCACTCTTGGTCGATGCAGCCAGCTTCCTCGCCGCACTCGGCTGCCTCGCCGCGATCCACTACCGAGAACGCCGGACGACGAATCCTCGACAGCCCGGCGCCATCCGGGCGGGCATCAGGCTGGTCGCGCAGGACGTCTGGCTGCGCACGCTGACGATCTTCGGCGCGGTCTCGAACCTCGCACTGATGGGCTACCAGGCGATCATCGTCGTCTTCCTCGTCCGCGAAGCCGGCCTCACCGCGGGCACGGTCGGCACCCTGATCGCGGCAGCATCAAGCGGTGGAGTCGTCGGCGCGTTCGTCGGCCGGCATGCCAGCCAGTTCGGTACGGCGAGGGCGCTGCTGCTGTGCGAACTCGGCCTGCCGACGCTTGCCCTGCTGATCCCGCTGAGCGGCGCGAGCCCGTGGTTCTACCTGGTCGGCGCGTTCGGCGTGAGCCTGGGCGTCGTCGGCGGAAACGTCGTGAAGGCGACCTTCCTCCAGTCGTACTGTCCGCCCGACCTCTTCGGCCGCCTCACCGCGACGACGGCGTTCGTCAACTACGGCACCATTCCACTTGGCGCTCTCCTCGGTGGAGCGCTCGGCCAGACTCTCGGCCTGACTCCGGCGCTCTGGATCACGACAGCCGGCGTACCGCTGGCCGGTCTTGTCCTGATCGCCTCACCGATGCGCCGGCGCCGTGATCTGCCGACTCAGCGGGGCAGCGTCGTGCCCGCTGTGGCGGTCGACTCCAACCGCGAGCGGATGGCCTGACGGGCCAGCTCGTACGCCATGCCGCCGTCGTCGTGCAGGATCGACGCGAGGTTGGCGGCCTCGTAGTACGCGTTCAGCTCGAAGGCCAACTGCTTGGCGTCGGCCTCCAGCTCGCCGTTGGCGACGGCCGACTGGACTGCATCCTCCAGCAATCCCATCCACTCGAAGTGGACAGTCAGGAGCGCGTCGTGGACGGCGCCGGTACGCGCGGCGTACTCGTGGGAGACCTTCTGGAAGAAGCAGCCGCCGGGGAACACCCGCCGCTGCGAGTAGTCGAGCCAGTGCTCGCTCAAGGACCAGACCCGCCCGAGGCCGGGCTCCACCTCGAAGGCCGGCGTCACCACGTTGTCGGCGTAGATCCGCCGCGCGGCCCGGATCGTCGACAGCTGCAGCTCCTCCTTGGAGCCGAAGTGCGCGAACAGCCCGCTCTTGCTGATCCCGAGCTCGGTCGCGAGCCGGCCGATCGACAGCCCTTCGAGCCCGTCGACCGACGCGATGTCGACCGACCGGCGCAGCACGGCGCGGCGGGTCTGATCACCCCGCACCAACCGTCCGTCGACCTTCTCCACGACTCCCGATCCTAGTTGCCCTCGACGATGACTTCGTGCAAAAGTAATAGTACGACCGTTCGTACAGTTAGGGGAGGATGTTCATGCAGAAGCTGATCGGCGCGGGACTGCGGGCCATCGGAGCGGTATCACCACGGCTCGGCGGCCGGCTCGCGTTCGGGCTCTGGCGCCGTCCGCTCGCCCGCGGTCAGGTCCGCGACAGCGAGCGTCCGGTCCACGACGCGGCCCGGGTCGAGGACGTGGACGGCGTGGTCACCTATGCCTGGGGCGACGGCGCGCGGCCGGTGCTCCTCGTCCACGGCTGGCGGTCACGGGCATCGCGGTACGCCGCATTCATCACCCGCCTGCTCGAGCTCGGGTACAGCCCGGTGGCGTACGACGCTCCGGGGCACGGCGACTCCCCCGGGCCGATCGTCTCGATCCTCGGGCACCAGCGAATCATCCGCGCGCTCGAGGAGCGGCACGGACCGTTCGAAGGCGTGATCGCACATTCGCTCGGCGTGCCGTTCGCCCTGTACTCGGTGAAAGAAGGCGTCGCCGCGAAGCGGTTGGTGATGGTCAGCGGTGTCGCCGACTTCGGGTACCTGGCCGACTCGTTCTGCCGGACTCTCGGGCTGGGACCGAAGGTCAACAAGCGGCTGCGGCGCGAGATCGAGCAGGGGTACTTCGACGGCGACCACACCATCTGGAACCGGTTCTCGGTCGCGACCGGAAAGGCGCCGTTGCTCGTGATCCACAACGACGAGGACGACGTCGTGGACCCCGAGCAGGCGCGCGTACTCCTGCTCAACTACGGCACGCAGGCACACTTCCATCCCACCAGCGGCCTCGGCCACAGCCGGATCCTGCAGGACCCGGCCGTGATCGCCGAGGCAGTCGCCTTCCTCCAGGACTCAGATGTCCCGGAAGGTCTCGATCTGAGCGCCTAGCGAGTTGAGCCGGGTGGCGAGGTCCTCGTAGCCGCGGTTGATCACGTAGACGCTGCGCAGGACCGACGTACCCTTCGCGGCCATCATCGCGATCAGCGTGACGACGGCCGGGCGGAGCGCCGGCGGGCACATCATCTCGGTGCCGGAGAAGTGCGTCGGCCCTTCGACCATGACACGGTGCGGGTCGAGCAGCTTGACCCGGCCGCCGAGCTTGTTCAGGTCGGTCAGGTAGATCGCCCGGTTCTCGTAGACCCAGTCGTGGATCAGCGTCTGCCCGGTCGCGATCGCCGCGATCACCGCGAAGAACGGCAGGTTGTCGATGTTCAGCCCCGGGAACGGCATCGGGTGGATCTTGTCGATCGGCGCGTGCAGCTTCGACGGGCGGGTGGTCAGGTCGACCAGCCGGGTCCGGCCGTTCTCGGCCAGGTACTCCGTACTGCGGTTGTAGTCGAGCCCCATCTCCTCGAGCAGCGCGAGCTCGATCTCCAGGAACTCCACCGGCGCCCGGCGGATGGTGATCTCGGACTTGGTCACGATCGCCGCGGTGAGCAGGCTCATCGCCTCGATCGGGTCCTCCGACGGCGCGTAGTCGACGTCCACGTCGATGTCCCCGCGGCCGTGCACGGTGAGCGTCGTCGTACCGATGCCGTCGATCTTCACGCCGAGCAGGTCCAGGTAGAAGCACAGGTCCTGGACCATGTAGTTCGGGCTGGCGTTGCGGATCACCGTCACGCCGTCGTACCGCGCGGCGGCCATGATCGCGTTCTCGGTCACGGTGTCGCCGCGCTCGGTCAGCACGATCGGCTTGCCCGGCGTGATCGCCCGGTTGACCAGCGCGTGGTACTGCCCGCCGGTCGCCTTCACCTCGAGGCCGAACGGACGCAGCGCGGTCAGGTGCGGCTCGACGGTGCGCGTGCCGAGGTCGCAGCCACCGGCGTACGGCAGCTCGAACGCGTCCTCGCGGTGCAGCAGCGGGCCGAGGAACATGATGATCGAGCGGGTCCGGCGCGCGGCCTCGGCATCCATCGAGCTCAGGTCGAGCTGCGCCGGCGGGACGATCTCGAGGTCGCCGGCGTCGTTCAGCCAGGTGGTCCGGACGCCGATCGAGTTCAGTACTTCGAGCAGCCGGTTGACCTCTTCGATGCGCGCGACCTTGCGCAGCGTGGTCCGGCCCTTGTTCAGCAGCGAGGCGCAGAGCAGCGCGACGCCGGCGTTCTTGCTCGACTTGACGTCGATGGAACCGGAAAGTTGCCGGCCGCCGGCCACACGGAGGTGGACCGGACCGCCACCGAGAGAGACAATTTCTGAATCGAGCGCCTCGCCGATCCGGGCGAGCATCTCGAGGGTGAGGTTCTGATGACCCTTCTCGATCCTGTTCACCGCACTCTGGCTGGTGTTCAGTACTTCCGCGAGCTGCGTCTGCGTCCAGCCGCGATGCTTGCGGGCGTCCCGGATGAGGTTTCCGATCCGGCTCAGGTAGTCATCGGTCATGCGCCGGACCTTATCTCACATGTGAGATACCTCTGCACCGACCCGCCGGTGCCAGCGTAGCGAATGTCACGCACGCCCCCGGTCCGAGGTCGCAAGGACCCGTGTGACCTGGTGAAACGCCCGCAGCCTACAGTTACCCCCAACTCCCGCCGCACCCCGGAGAGGATCAGCAGATGCCCGACGACACCTCCGCAGCGGTGGTCAACGAGTTCGAGGCGGAGTCGTGGCCGCTCGAGGCAGCCGCCGACAGCCTGCACCAGGTGATCGAGGGGTTCCACAACGGTGACACCCGGCCGCTCGTGATCGGCGACGGCGACCAGCCCGTGCTCGTGGTGCTGGCGATCGCCGACTTGGCCGACTTCCGGGCCCGGATCGCCGACCTGCTCGGCAACCCGGTGGACGCCGGCTGGTTGCGGTACTACCTGCGGTCGAACTTCGACATGAGCTCGGAGCGGCTGGTCGAGCTGCTCGGCGTGGACACCGACCACGGGCTGTCGTCGCTGGCCAGCCAGGTGAACGTCGAGCAGGCCGCGACGCTGATGTCCGATCACGTCCGCCGGACCGAAGCCGGCGGGAATCCGCTGATGCTGATCGGCGACGGGACGATGGCGACCGCGGCGCTGCTCTCGTTCCAGGCGTTCCAGGTGCTGCTCGCGATGGAAGGCGACGGCAAGGGCGACGACGACTCCTGCGCGCACGACGACGAGGAGAAGCCGACCACGCCGCTGGAGGTGCTCGCCGAGCGGATCGGACCGGTGTCGACGCAGCTCGTCGCGCAGCTCAACGCTGGACGCGAGCCCGGCCTGCCGCGGTACGAGCTGCACTTCGAGGACGACCTGGTCGAGCACCTGCGCGATCTCGAGGCGCGGGCGCAGAAGGCGCCGGGCGGCGGGGCGTTCGACGAGTTGAACCAGCTGCTGCGTCAGTTCGACCAGATGCGCAGCGGGCTCGTCGAGGCCGAGGCGGACGAGGAGCTCGACGAAGCGCCGTACCTGGAAGCGACCGATCTGAAGGCGGCGCTGCCGCAGATCCGGGACACCTTCCGCGACGGCGCCGACGACCCGTACCTGATCGGCCTGGACGGGCGGCCGTGCGCGGGGCTGATCTCCTACGACCTGTACGAGGAGCTGCAGCGGGTGTCGGTCGAGCTGGACGGTACCGACGAGGCGCCGGTGCTGCCGCTGCCCGAGCCGCGCTGGGAGAACGGGCCACGGCTGCTGCCGTTCGAGATCGCGCTCGAGATGTGTGAAGCCGTGATCGAGGACATCACCAACGGCGAGGCGTCGATGCTGTTCATCGCCGACGAGGACAACGAACCCGAGCTCGTCCTGGCTCCGCTGGTCTGGCTCTGGGCGTACGTCGACCACCTCGACCTCGAGGGCGCCGACGTCTGATTTCGAGCCCGGTCGAAATGAAGCTGCCGGGTGTCACAGTGGAGCTGTGAAGTTCCCACTCGTTGCCGCCACCTGCCTACTGCTGGCCGGCTGCTCGTCGGGTGGGACCGACCAGGTCGTCGTCACCGTCGACCAACCTGTGACGCTGGCCGACCAACCGGTCCAGGTGAAGGTCAGCGGCCTGCGTCCGCACAAGGCTGTGACGGTCGGGGCCGATGCGGTGGATCAGGACGGGAAGAAGTGGCACGGCAAGGCGACCTTCACCGCTGACGACGACGGAACGGTCGAACTCGACACCGCCAAGCCGGCCGGCGGGACTTACGACGGCGTCGACGGGATGGGGCTGTTCTGGTCGATGGATCCGCCAGCGGGCAACCCGGACGAGCAGTCGTACCTTCCGCCGTTCGACAACGGCCGACCCGTCGAGAAGCTGGAGATCTCCGCGAGCCGCGACGGCAAGCGTCTCGCGAGTACGACGGTGACGCGGCAGTGGATGGCGTCCGGGGTGACGGCCACGCCGCTCACCATGGCGAAGGACAAGCTCACCGGCGTGTACGTCGCCCCGAAGGCCGACGGCTCCGAACATCCGTCCGTGCTGTACTTCGGCGGCTCCGAAGGCGGTGTACCGCCGATGTCGATCCCGTACCTGCTGGCGTCACACGGCTACCCGGTTCTGACGGTCGCCTACTTCCATGCGCCGGGGGTGCCGGAGGACCTGCGCAACATCCCGGTCGAGTACTTCGCGACGGCGGCTCGTTGGCTGGACCAACAACCGGGAGTCGATCCGGCGCACGTCGTCGTCATGAGCGCGTCGTACGGCACCGAGGCGGCGCTGCTGGTGGCGGACCATTTCCCGGCACTCGTTCACGGCGCAGTGCTGTTCGCACCGGGCGCGTCGGGGATGCGCTCGTACCCTCATCCGGGCGCCGCGGCGTGGACCTATCAAGGGCGGCCAGTAGGGCTCGATCCGATCCCGGTCAACGGCATGAACGGACCGGTCCTCGCGGTCGCCGGATCCGCCGACGCTGCATGGGCCTCGCAACAGGCCGCCGAGCTGATCATGCTGGAGCTCGACGACGCGCACAGCAAGTTCCCGCACGAGGCGGTGGTCGTCACCGGCGCCGGGCATGGCGTCGGCGGTGCGCCGTACCTCCCGCGCGGCACCAAGATCAACCACCCGATCGTCGGTCCGTACACCCTCGGAGGCAGTCGCCCCGCCAACGAGTCCGCCCTCCGCCAGGGCTGGACGAAGACTCTCGCGTTGCTGAAGTCGCTCAGCTGATCGGGAAGAGAGGCTGCCACTCCGACAGCGTGGCGATCTCGTAGACGTCGGCAGGGGTGTAAGGGTCCTTGGCGAGGATGTCGCGGAGCTCGGCCTCGTCGGCGACGTCGTAGATGAGGAGCGCGCCGGTCTGGTCCGGGAACGGGCCGGCGGTGACGAGCTTGCCGGCTTCCTTGAGCTCGGTGAGGTAGTCGCGGTGGGCCGGACGGACCGCGAGACGACGGTCGGTGTCGGCGACATCGAAGCGCAACTGCACGACATAAAGGGCCATGCCGAAACCCTACAACGGCCAAGGAAACAAAGGGATTTGGTGCGGGAAAGGGAGTCACGAGCCGCCACAGCGGCTGGTTCAGGTCAGACCCGAAAGTCGACGAGTGATCTCCCTTCCCGCCCGGTTATTCTCACCAGTCCACGACCCACTACGCAAGGGGTTGGTTAAGAGAAATTCCTACAGACAGTTGATTCAGATAACGCTTCGTGATCGAGCCCCCGGTCGCCTCGATGAGAGCGCCGATACAGTCGTACAGTCCGTCACGCCGCTCGATTGTCAAGGCCCGGTGACCCGAGTACGACGACAAAAGTTCGAGGTATTCCGCCGTCGAATAGTCCAGATCGCGGACAAAACTGCGAGACTCGACCGACCCGAAAACCCCGGACCGTCCAAGCCCCGCCGAATCCTCCGGCACGTTGTCCGCCGCGGGGAGTCCACCTTTGGCCTGGTCGTCGGTGAATCGCTCGTAACAGTCCTCTACGTCGACGAAGAACTGCTCGCTTCCACCGGCGACATGGTGCGTCGACACCACCGCCAACGCACCACCCGGCCGCAACACCTCCACACACCGTCCGATCCGCGTCGCGGGATCGAGCCAATGGAACGCGGTCGCGGAGATGACCAGATCGAACGCCCCTATCGGTAGGTCCCAGGTGTCGAAGTCCGCGACGAGCACGTCGATCATCGGGAACTTCCGCCGCAGGACATCCGCAAGCCCAGGACTGAGTTCGACCGCGGTGACCGGCCAGCCGCGAGCCACCATCGCGGCGGTCGCCTGGCCGGTCCCCGGGCCGATCTCCAGCACCTTCGGATGCTCACCGACCAGGCCCGCGAGCTCGTCGAACAACTCGGGCGGATAGGTCGGCCGGACGCGGTCGTACAGCTCGGCGTCTTCTCCGAAGGTCTGGCGGAGCTGCTGTCTACTCACCCGCCAATGCTGCCCGGCCGGCTTCCAGCCGCGCCACCGGAATACGGAACGGCGAGCAGGACACGTAGTCGAGACCGGCGTCGTGGAAGAAGTGGATGCTGTCCGGGTCGCCGCCGTGCTCGCCGCAGATGCCGAGCTTGAGGTCGGGCTTGGTCGCGCGACCGCGATCCACCCCGGTCCGCACCAGCGCGCCGACGCCCTCACGGTCGATCGACTCGAACGGCGACACCGCGAAGATGCCCTTCTCCAGGTACCGCGAGAAGAACGAGCCCTCGACGTCGTCGCGGCTGAAGCCCCACGTGGTCTGGGTCAGGTCGTTGGTGCCGAACGAGAAGAAGTCGGCGGCCTCCGCGATCTGGTCCGCGATCACCGCGGCCCGCGGCAGCTCGATCATCGTGCCGATCGGGATCGTCCGGTCGACGCCGACCTCGGCCAGCACACCTTCCACCTCGTCGCGCGCCAGGTGCAGCTCCTGGACGGCGCCGACCAGCGGGATCATGATCTCCGGCCGCGGATCCTTGCCCTGGGCCCGCAGTTCCACCGCGGCCGCCGCGATCGCCCGCACCTGCATGGCGAACAGACCGGGGATCACGAGCCCGAGCCGGACCCCGCGCAAGCCGAGCATCGGGTTCTGCTCGTGCAACCGCTGGACCGCCACCAGCAGCTTGGCGTCGCGTCCCGGGTCCTCGCCGCGTTCGCGCGCGATCGCCACCTTCACCGCGAGCTCCTCCATCGACGGCAGGAACTCGTGCAGCGGCGGGTCGATCAGCCGGATCGTCACCGGCAGCCCGTCCATCGCGGCCAGCAACTCCAGGAAGTCCCCACGCTGCAAGGGCTCCAGCTCGGCCAGAGCTGCTTCACGATCCGCATCGTTGTCGGCGAGGATCAACCGCTCGACGGACTCCCGCCGCTCCCCCAGGAACATGTGCTCGGTCCGGCACAGCCCGATCCCCTCGGCCCCGAAGCGCCGCGCCCGCGCCGCGTCGTCGGCGGTGTCCGCATTCGTCCGTACGCCGAGTCGCCGTACCTCGTCCGCGTGCGTCATCAAGCGGTGCACGGATGCGACCAGTTCATCGCCGGCGTTCGGCGCGAGCGTGCCCTCGAAGTACTGCACGACAGGCGACGGGACGACCGGGACCTCACCGCGGAACACCTCGCCGGTGGTACCGTCGATCGAGATCAGTTCGCCGGCCTCGAGCACCGTGCCGTTGACCTTGATGGTGCCCTGGGCAACGTTGATGTCGAGCTCGTCGGCGCCGCAGACACAGGTCTTGCCCATGCCGCGGGCAACCACGGCCGCGTGCGAGGTCTTGCCGCCGCGGCTGGTCAGGACGCCCTGGCCCGCGATCATGCCGTGCAGGTCGTCCGGGTTCGTCTCGCGCCGGACCAGGATCACCTTCTCACCGCGATCGGCGGCCTCGACCGCGGCGGCCGAAGTGAACACGACCTTGCCGGACGCCGCACCCGGCGAGGCACCGATCGCCTTGGTGATCAGGTCTGTCGCCGCATCCGCGTCGAACCGCGGGAACATCAGCTGCGCCAGCTGCGCGCCCTTCACCCGGCGCAGCGCCTCGTCGGTGTCGATCACACCCTCGTCGATCAGGCTGGTCGCGATCCGGAACGCCGCCGCCGCGGTCCGCTTGCCGACCCGGGTCTGCAACATCCACAGTTTGCCCCGCTCGACGGTGAACTCGATGTCGCACAGATCGCGGTAATGCCCTTCGAGCTTGGCCATGATCGCCATCAGGTCGTCGTACGACGTCTTGTCGAGCTGCTCGAGGTCCGCGAGCGGGACCGTGTTACGGATGCCCGCGACCACGTCCTCGCCCTGCGCGTTCTGCAGGTAGTCGCCGTACACGCCGGGGTGGCCGGTCGAGGGATCACGGGTGAAGGCGACGCCGGTGCCGGAGTCCATGCCGAGGTTGCCGAAGACCATCGAGCAGATGTTGACCGCCGTGCCGAGGCCGGTCGGGATCCGCTCCTGGCGGCGGTAGAGGATCGCGCGGTCGGAGTTCCACGACCGGAAGACGGCCTCGGTCGCCAGGTCCAGCTGGGTCCGCGGGTCCTGCGGGAACTCGCGGCCGGTGTGGTCGTGGACGGCCTGCTTGAACGTCTCGACCAGCGCCTTCAGGTCGCCGGCGTCCAGGTCGAGGTCGTTGTGGGTGTCCTTGGCCTGCTTGGCCGCCTCGATCGCGTCCTCGAAGACGTCGCCCTCCATGCCGAGGACGGTCTTGCCGAACATCTGGATCAGGCGCCGGTACGCGTCCCAGGCGAACCGCGGGTTGCCGGACTGGTGGGCGAGGCCGTTCACCGAGTCGTCGTTGAGGCCGACGTTGAGAACTGTCTCCATCATGCCGGGCATCGACACGGCGGCGCCGGAGCGGACCGAGACCAGCAGCGGGTCGTCGGCCTGGCCGAGCTTCTTGCCCATCCGCTGCTGCAGCAGATCGACGTGCTTGTCGATCTCGTCGGCCAGGTCGGCCGGCACCGCACCGGTCTCGAGGTACGCCCGGCACGCGTCGGCGGTGATGGTGAAGCCGGGTGGTACCGGCAGGCCGAGATTGGTCATCTCGGCCAGGTTCGCCCCCTTGCCGCCGAGCAGCTGTTTCATGTCCTTGTTGCCTTCGGCGAAGTCGTAGACAAGTTTCGGCACGGTCACTCCCTGGGTTGCAGGCGGGTGTTTGCAGGCGCGGGTAGATGGCCCGCTGGCCCGTCGACTCCGGCGGCGGGGGCGTGCTTTCAGAGTAAGCCTAAAAACCAGTCCAGTTGAACACTGGTCTCACGATGCTGACGTGACCCTCCCCACAGGTCGAAGGCCGGAAAACCCTTCCCTGGTTGACAACGCGAGACAATCAGCCTGTTCACCCGGGAACGCCGCCGACGTGACGATCCCGACGTTTCGTCAGGTGCCGGACCGGGCAGCGGGGTACATTCGGCGGGTGCGCATCGTCTCCCTGCTCCCGTCCGCGACCGAGATCTGCTTCGCACTCGGCGGCGGGGACGACGTGGTCGGCGTGACCTTCGAGTGCGATTACCCGAAAGCCGCGCGCACCCGGCGGATCGTGTCGACGACGGCGTTGCCTGCTGGTTTGACGCCGGGTGAGATCGACGCCGTCGTACGGCGGAAGGTCGCGGCCGGGGAGGACCTCTACCACCTGGACGCCGGCGCACTACGCGAGCTCGAGCCCGATGTGGTGATCACCCAGGACCTGTGCGCGGTGTGCGCGATCGAGGTGGCAGACGTCGACGAGGCGCTCGAGTACCTCGGGTGCCGGGCGGAGGTGGTGAGCACCGATCCGCACGACCTCGACGAGGTGGTCGCGTCGATCGACACGATCGGGAAGGCCATCGGCCGCGACAGCACGCCCCTCGTCGACGACCTGCGCCGCCGGCTCCGGCGCTTCGCCGGGGTGGATCGCGCCCGGCCGCGGGTCGCGTTGCTCGAGTGGACGGAGCCGCCGTTCGCGCCGGGGCATTGGTTGCCGGAGATGGTGACCTTGGCGGGCGGGACGAACGTGCTCGGTGCAGCAGGCCAACGATCGACAGCGATCACCTGGGAGGAGGTCGCGGCCGCGCAGCCTGAGGTGATCGTGTCGGCGCCGTGCGGGTTCGAGCTGGAGGGTGCCGCGAAGCTGACCGCAGAGTTGCTGCCGCAGCTGCCCGCGGACGTCCCGGTGTGGGCCGTGGATGCGAACGGGTACTTCGCGCGCCCGGGGCCCCGCCTGGTGGATGGGATCGAAGTGCTGGCTGCCATCCTCCAGGGCGAGACCCCGGACCACGCGATCAGGTTGCGTTAGAGCTTGCGGCGCGTCCTCAGGTAATCGCCGACGACGGCGGCGCCGAGGCCGTCGGGGTCGGGCGCGAGGACCCGGCCGCCGCTGCGCCGGGCGAGCAGGTCGACGAACGCGTTCAGTCGCGGGTCGTCGCCGAGGCGGAAGACAGTCAGCGTGGCGCCGAGCTTGGCCAGCCGGTCGACCTCGAAGATCGTCTTGCGGAGGGTGGCCGGCTCGGGCGGGTACGAGAACTCGGCCATGCCGTCGGGCTCCAGGTGGGCGGTCGGCTCGCCGTCGGTCACCATCAGGACGACCGGCTGGGCGTCCGGGTGGCGACGCAAGTGGCGTCCGGCGAGGAGCAGCGCGTGATGCGCATTGGTGCCCTGCTCCCAGGTGCCTTCCATCCCGATCAACTGCGGCAGCTCCACCACACCGGCGTACCGCCCGAAGGTGATCAGCTGGAGTGCGTCGTTGCGGTAGCGGGTCGAGATGAGTTGGTGCAGCGCGAGCGCCGTACGCTTCATCGGCAGCCAGCGGCCCTCCTGGACCATCGACCACGACGTGTCGACCAGCAAGGCGACCGCGGCACGAGCGCGATGCTCGGTCTCCGCGATCTCCACGTCAGCCACATCGAGCTTGACCCCACCGCGACCGGTATGCGCAGTTCGCAGTACGGCGTTGCGCACCGTCCGCGGCACGTCCCACGGCTGGGTGTCGCCGAACTCCCACCGACGCGACGATCCACTCAACTCACCGGCCGCGCCGGCGTTCGCGGCATCCCGCTCACCCGATCCGCGGGCGGCCCGCAGTACGTCGGCCAAGGCGGTCTGACCGAGTTGCCGCAACGCCTTCGGTGACAACTGCAGCGAACCGTCCGGCGCCCGCTCGATCAGACCCTGATCACGCAGCTGTCGCTCCAGCTCGCTCAGCCGACGGGCGTCGACCGTTGCCTCGTCACCCAACTGGCGGGTGAGCGCGTCGAGGTCGATGTCCTCGAGCCGTGCGCCCGGATACGACTGGGCCAGCTGCTCGGCCAGCGCGTCCAGCTCGGCGAGATCGGACATCGCCCGCGCGCCCTCGGCAAGACCGAGCGGATCCTCACCACTCATCTGCTCCGACCCGTACCAGTCCTCTCCCGGCCGCAGCGACTGCAGCTGAGCATCCAGCTGGGACAACTGCTGCGCGAGTTGCGGACTGCCGAAGGCCTGCTGCGACAACTCCATCAGCTCGGCCCGTTGCTCGGGCGTCATCGAGTTCATCATCCGTTGCGCCGCGGCAGCGCGCTGCGCGAGGACGTCGATCAGCTCCTCCACGTTGCGCGGATTCTCCGGGAAGAACTCGCCGTGCTGGGCCATGAACTCCTCGAACAGCTCCGGCACCTCCGGCCGGCCCTGCGCGTGCGCCGCGAGCAACGCGTTGAGGTCGGTCAGCATCTCGTTGATCGCCTCGACGTCCTCGGGCGTGGTCTGCTGCAGTGCCTCCTTCATGCCCTCGAACCGCGACCCGAGCAGTTCGCGCCCGAGCAGTTCGCGGATCTCCTCGTACTTCTGCCGCGCGTCCGACGACTGCCAGTCGTAGTTCGCCAGCTCCCGTACAGCGGCCGCCGTGCCGAACGGGAGCGCGTCGAGCTGAGCCTCCCGGAACCGGGCGTCGTCGGACGGATTCGGGAACAGCTCGTGCCGCTCCGCTTCCAGGGCCTCGTTCAGCAACCGCTGGACGTCCCGCAGGGTGCCGTCGAGGTTGTGCCGGCGCTCGATCTCGCGGCGGCGCTCCCACAACCGGCGACTCAGGTCGTCCAGGCCCTGGGTGTTGCGGGTGCCGCGCCGGAGCAGTTCCTCCAGCGCGGACCGCGGCGACGACCCGTTCATCACGTCGCGGCCGATCTCGTCCAGCGCGTCCCGCAGATCCGCGGGCGCCTTGAGCGGATCGGGCCCGTCGTGCCACGGCCCGTAGGACCAGCCTTCCGGTATGGACGACATGATCAGGCTCCGTAGACCGTGGTGTCTTCGTCGGCGTCCTTGGCCACGCGTTTGGACAGGTAGAGCATCTCCAGGGCGAGCTCGATGGCGGCCGCGATCCGGCCGGACGAGTCGTCCGGCTCGACCCCTGCCCGGGCCGCGACGTCGTGCAGGACGGGCAGCTCGGGCAACGCGGCCAGCACGTCCCGGCCGGGCACCCGCTCACCGGTCGTCACAAGGTTGCCGTTGGCAACAGCATGGGCGAGCGGGGTGAGGTCGAGACCGGCGAACCGCTCCCGCGCGGTGTCGGCCACCGACCGGCGCAGCAGGTACTCGAGCAGCTCGATCTCGCGCCCTTCCTCACCGGGCTCGAACTCGAGCTTGCCCCGCAGTACCGCGGGCACCGCCTCAAGGTCGACCGGCCGCGCAACGGCCGGCTCCTCGCCGGTGATCGCGCTCCGGCGCAACGCGGCGGCGGCGATCGTCTCGGCCGCGGCGACCGCGAACCGGGCCGAAACACCCGACCGCTGGTCGATCGAGGTCGACTCCCGCAGATGCCGGACGAACCGCGCCAGCACCTCCAGCAGCGGCTCGCCGACCTCGGCGGTGAACTCGGCCTCCTGCCGGATCACGTCCACCTCGGCGTCGATGTCGAGCGGGTAATGGGTCCGGACCTCGGCCCCGAACCGGTCCTTCAGCGGCGTGATGATCCGGCCGCGGTTGGTGTAGTCCTCGGGGTTGGCAGTTGCCACCAGCAACACGTCGAGCGGCAGCCGGAGCGTGTACCCGCGGACCTGGATGTCGCGCTCCTCCATCACGTTCAGCAACGCGACCTGGATGCGCTCGGCGAGGTCGGGCAGCTCGTTGATCGCGACGATGCCGCGGTGCGACCGCGGGACCAGCCCGAAGTGAATGGTTTCGGGGTCGCCGAGACTGCGGCCCTCGGCAACCTTCACCGGGTCCACGTCACCGATCAGGTCACCCACCGACGTGTCGGGGGTCGCCAGCTTCTCTGCGTACCGGAGGCTGCGGTGCAGCCAGGCCACCGGCAGGTCGTCGCCGAGCTCGGCGGCGCGCCGGATCGAGGCAGGGGTGATCGGGTCGAGCGGGTGCTCGGGCAGCTCCGCGCCCTCGATCACCGGGGTCCACTCGTCGAGCAGCCCGACCAGCGTGCGCAGCAGCCGGGTCTTGCCCTGACCGCGCTCACCGAGCAGTACGACGTCGTGCCCGGCGAGCAGCGCGCGCTCGAGCTGCGGAATCACCGTGCGGGTGAATCCGACGATGCCGGGCCAGGGATCACGCCCGGCCCGGAGCTGTTCCAGCAGGTTGTCACGGATTTCGGCCTTGATCGACCGGGGAAGGTATCCGGCGGCCCGGAGGTCACCAGCCTTACGGGGAAGTTCAGCGGGTGCACTAGTCACATGTGAGACGTTAGCTCGGTCACGCCAGCGACGCCCGCGGTATTTCAGACCCTGGGCGTGACCCGGCCCGAGGTGAACAGGTGCGTCGGCGTGACGGTCACCGGGACCCAGGGGTGATCCGGCGAGTACCGGATGACGAAATGGTCCCCATCCAGCGGCTCGGTTGGGACCATCTCGTACTCGTGCACGGGCTCCTCGGCGAATGCCAGCCGGTCCCCCGTGGCCTGCATGATCAGCGCCAGGCCTTCATCCCGCCGTACGACGTCGAGCCGCACGCTGGCGCGCTCGTACCGACCGACCTGCCGGTCGTCGACCGGGCCTTCGGCGGGCTGCGGCGAGTCCGGATGACCGACGCCGACGAACTCCGTGAACACCTCGGTGGCCAGGGGCTCGAACAGTCTGGTGCCGTTGCCGGAGTTCGTCAGTAGGCACATGATCAACCGGGCTTCCGGATCGATCCGGAGAAAGGCTGTCTGCGAGATCGTCGAGCCGTCGTGGCCGAGGATCCGGCGCCCGCCCCAGTCGTAGATCCGCCAGGTCAGACCGAGGTCGACGAACCCGCCGATCCCGCCGGCGAACGGCACCTGCGGCTCCTGCATCGCCGCATAGGCGTCGTCGATCAGATGCATCCGGGCGAACTCGAGCAGGTCGCCGGCACTGGCCGTGACCAGACCGGCCGGGCCGAGGCTCCGGGGCAACTGCCACGTCACGACCGGTGTGCCGTCCTCGGACGTGTGACCGCGGGCGGCCCGGTACAGGATCGCCTCCTCGGGCAGGGTGACCGTGTGGGCCAGGCCGAGCGGGCCGACCAGTCGCGCCCGCAGCGACTCGTCCCAGGTCCGGCCGTCGAGGACCTCGATCAGCCGGCCGAGCACGACGAATCCCGCGTTGCAGTAGGAGTACGCCGTACCCGGGTCGAAGAGCTGGTCGACGTCGGCCAGCAGGGCGACGTACCGCTGGAGGCAGTCGTCGCCGCGGCCGGTATCGGTGAATACGTCCCCGTCGATGCCGCTGGTGTGGTTGAGCAGGTGACGGACGGTGATGCGCGGGTCAATAGGTGCCTCAGGCAACAGCTTGACCACGGGGTCGTCCAGCCGCAGCCGGTCCTCGGCGGCGAGCTGGACGATCATCGTCGCGGTCCACGGCTTGCTGATCGACCCGATCTGGAAGAGCGAGTCGGCGGTGGTCTCCACCCCGGTCGCGGTGTTCAGCACGCCGTACGGCGTGATCGTGGTCGCACCGTCGTGCCAGATGCCGAGCACCGCTCCGGGCACCTCGGCCGCCGTCGCCAACTCGTTCAACCGCGCAGACCAGTCAGGCATGCGCCAAACCTACTTCGTGAACCCCTCCAGCGCCGCGCGAATATCGGTCCAGGCGGCCGACTCCTCCAGGCCCTGCTCGAGCAGGATCTTCGTCGCGATGCCGGCCTGGTCGCGATAGAACGCCAGCAGGAGATGCTCGGTGCCGACGTAGTTGTGGCCGAGGGTGAGCGCCTCGCCGACGGCGCCCTGGAGGACGTGGGCCGCGCGCCGGGTGAACGGCGGATTCTCGCCGTCGAGGCTCTTCGGTTCCGCCGACGGCTCGGCCGCCGGACTCTCGACGTCGACGGCCCGGAGGACCGATTCCTCGGTGATGCCGTGCTGGACGAGGACCTTGGCCGCGACCGCTCCGGGCTCCTTGTACATCCCGAGCAGGAGGTGCTCGGTGCCGACGAAGTCGTGGTTGCGTGCACCCGCGATGTCGGCGGCGGCCTGCACCACCGAGCGCGCCCGCTGGGTGTACCGCTCGAACGCCGGCCGGGCCGTCCAGGAGTCGGCGAACCGCTTGTGAGCGGCCTGCTTGCTGACGCCGAGCACCCCGCTGATCTCGACCCACGACTTCCCCGCACCGCGGGCGCGGTCGACGAAGAACCCGAGCGCGGCGTCGCCGGTGCCGGTCAGTTCGCTGATCGTCGCCGCCGCGGTCGCGAGCTGCTCGAGCTCGTCGTCGCTGCCGGCGTCGGTCTTGATGGTGTTGATGAGCTGCTGCAGATCAGGTCCGGGAGTCATGCGTCAACTCTAGGTTGACGACCTCGTCGCGTCAACCCTGGGTTGACGTTAGCAGCGATGGCGGACGAAGTCGGTCAACGACCATCCCGTCCGCCCGTCCGGCAGCCGCACATGCACCCAGGTATCGCCGTCCCGCGGCGCGATCGGCGTCAACCGATCGCCGTGATAGACCGTCGCCACCACGGTCCGGCTCCGCGGCGCGTCCCGAACCGTCGCGTCCTGCGCGCAAACAGTCAGCTGGTCGTCGTCGGACTGGTGACCGCGAACGGCGAACGCCGTACCGGCAACTGCAAGCACAGCGACACCCGCGACCCCGGCCACCAGCAGCCGGCGGCTACCACGGTGGCCCCTCGCCTCGCCCGCTCGGAGTGCGGCGGCGAAGTCGGCGGCTGTTCGGTAGCGCTGCAGCTCGTCCTTCGCCATCGCCCGGCGGATCACCTCGTCGTACGCCGGGACGCCGTACGTAGGCGGTGGGAGCATCGCGACGGCGTACGCGAGCTCGGGGAGCGTGCGGCGTTCGTACGGGCGCTTGCCGGTGAGGAGGCTGTAGAGCGTGCCACCGAGGGCGTACACGTCCGTCGCCGGCGACACCGGATCGCCGCGCCACTGCTCCGGCGCCATGTACGCCACGGTGCCCGCCATCGACCCGAGTGATGGGCCGGCGGGCGCACCGGTGTGGAGCCAGGCCGCGTCACCGCTCAGGTCCAGACCGGTCGTCGATTCCAGTGAGGCGAGCTGACGGGCGACGCCGAAGTCCGCGACCGTCGGGCGGTCGCCGTTCAGGATGATGTTGGCCGGCTTGAGGTCGCGATGGATGACGCCCGCCCGATGCATCGCGTCAACGGCATCGGCCACCTCGGCGATCAACTCGACAGCCCGCTCCACCGGCACCGGGCCTTCGTCGTCGAGCAGATGCTGGAGATCCGGACCGCTGAGCCGATCCATCACGAGCCACGCAAGGTCGCGTTCGCCCCCGACCTCGTGCACCCGGACAACCCCGGGATGCACCACGGCCGCCGCCATCCGCACCTCCCGGCGCAACCGCTCGCGGTACTGCGGATCGACCAGCTCGGGATGCACCACCTTGACCGCGACGGACCGCTCGTCGGACAGCCGATTCGCCGCGTACACCACTCCGGTCGCGCCCGCACCCAGCGGCTCCGCCAACCGGTACCCCGGTACCTCGACGATCACGGCTCGCACATTAACTGGCACTGTCCGCTTCCGGAAGGGAATCCGCTGCCAGTTCGACCAGGGTTTCCAGCTGTGCCAACTCGGCCACGACCTTGCGACGGAACCGCCGCAGGTTGCCGGGATCGTCACCGCTCGCGCGCAATGGCGACAGCAGTTGCCGGACCGCGCGGCCGAGCCGATCGTCCGCGGCGTCGTCGACCACCGGCAGCAGTTCGCGAGCCTCGGCCAACGCCTGGCTGAGCAGCTTCAACCGGATCGGCTCCTCCAGCAGCAGTGCCGCGACCCGGAGCATTCGCCGTCCGGCCTTCAACGCGAGCTCCGAGCTGATCGGCTGCGCCGGTGCATCGCGCTGCTCGCGGACCACATCGATCCAGGGCTCGATCGTCGTACCGCGCCAGATCGGCCCGGACGACAGCTCGCCGTCCGGGTCCGGCAGGCCGTGACTACGGCGGCGGCGCCAGGCCGTGACGAGCTGCCGATTCAGGCCGAGCGCCTCGGCGATCTCGGCGATCCCGTAGTACGGCCTCCGCTCCCTCACCGGGTCACTGTATCCACTGATGACAGGTCTTGCCATCTCTGACGACACGTCCTACCGTCATCACGGATGACAACTCAATGGAGGTTCTGATGACACGGAAACCCGCCCTCCTCCTGACCGCGGTCGCCGTCACCGGCGCCGCGCTGGCCGCCGGTACTCCCGCGGCCGTCGCGGTCGAGCCGCCCGAGCACGCGATCATCGTGTGCCAGGACGCGACCATGTACGAGAACTACGACTTCTCGATCCCGGGTCCGGTGCACCCGCTGCGGACGCTGACCTACGGCGACAAGGTCGGCCACACCCGCGGCAAGCACCCGGTCTACAACGGCTGGGCCTCGATCCAGGACTTCGGCCCGAACGACTGGGGCTTCGTCCGGATCGAGTGCCTCGGCGGCTGGGGGTCCTGGTGATGAAGCGACTCGCTCTTGCCGGTGCGCTGGTCGTCGCAGGCGCCGTACTCACGACACTCCCCGCCAACGCCGCGAACGGTCACGTCGGTGTCCGCGAGACCGTCTGCGCCCAGGACCTCGAACTGCGCGTCGCGCCGGGCGGCGCCCGGATGGGCACGCTGCACAAGCCGCAGACCTTCCTGGTCAAGGAGATCCACGGCGAGTGGGCCTGGGGGTTCGCGTACGGCGACATCAACCATGACGGCTGGGTCCAGGACGGATGGTTCTGCTGATGCGACGACTGCTCGCGGCGGTCTGTGGAGTTGTGCTCGGCGTGGTGGCGTTCGCCCAGCCGGCTCACGCCGTCAACCAGTACACGACCATCGGCAACGTCCAGAAGCCGGCGGCCTGCAACAACCACGGGGTGATGCCGGCCGGCGGTTGGCTCGCGAACAAGTCGTGCGGCTACGTCATGGGAACGGCGATCGCGGGGACGAAGTTCGACGTACACACGACGACAGCGAACAACTTCCACTTCGGTCGCTGGCGGGCCGTGGACGGGTCGAACTTCTGCGCGTTCCTGGTCCCGGGCGCGCTCGACACCTCGCACTCGACGTCGGTCCCGGCCAGCTGCAGCGACGACACGAGTGAGCGGCTGTCCCACCGCCGGACCTTCGGCCGGGACTTCGACGCCGCGCCACACACCGGGAACGGGGCGATCATCGTCAGCATCAACCCGTCGGCGTGCACCGGCTACTACAACTACTTCACCGACAGCACGTACGCCACCGGCAGCCTCCACGACCCGGTCGGCTTCGCCCTACCGGCCACCGGCGGCTACCGCTACTCCACCAACGACCTCGGCGCCTCGATGATCCGCGTCGACGCCCTCGGCGAAACCATCTGGCTGTTCGTCGCCCACAGCTGCATCGCCTCCCAGCTCCCCGGCAACCTGAACAACGAGAACGACTGAGGTGTGTGTACCGACGAACGGGTAGTAGTCGCTCCCGAGGCCTCCCGAAGGCCCGCGGTAGGCGGGCGATCGGGCCGGAATGCCGACCACTACCCGTTCTTCGGTACGTTCCACCCATGCAATCTCTGCCCGATGTGATCAGGCCCGGCCTACGGGTACTGTTCTGTGGGATCAATCCCGGGTTGATGTCGGCGCAGACCGGGCATCACTTCGCACGGCCGGGGAATCGCTTCTGGCCGGCGCTTCATCAGAGCGGATTCACTCCAAGGCAGCTCAAGCCCGCCGAGCAGGAGGAGTTGCTCAGCTACCGCCTCGGGATCACCAACGTGGTGAGCCGTCCGTCGGCGCAGGCGGCCGAGCTGACCCGGGCCGAGCTCGTGGCCGGCGGCGAGCAGCTCGTGGCGAAGGTACTCACGGCACAGCCTGAGTGGCTCGCCGTCCTCGGAGTCACCGCGTACCGCGACGCCTTCGGAGAACGCAAGGCGGCCATCGGCAAGCAGGACCGCACCATCGGCACCACCCGCGTCTGGGTGCTCCCGAACCCGAGCGGCCTGAACGCTCACTACACGTTGCCGAAGCTCGCCGCTGCGTTCGGGGAGCTCGAGCGGGTCAGTTGACCGGATGTTCGGCAGGATGGAGGTATGCGAGCTTCCGACCTGCTGCGGGCGATCGACCAGCTTTCGTACGGTGACCGGCTGCGGCGGGTGGCGCTCGAAGGGCGACGGTTGCGCGGGACGGCCGAGCTCGGCCGGCTCCTCGACGACCTAGGGCGGGGTACACCGTACGAGCGGACTCTCGGCGCGACCATCGCGCAGGTCGCCGTCGAGACCGGTCACGTGACGCGCCTGCTGAATGACCCGATGCCGGCGGTGCAGCATCGCGCGCTCGCGGCGGTCGGCAGGGGTGTCGCGGTCTCCGACGACGACCTGCGGATCCTGTACGACGACGCGCCCGCCGTACTGCGCACCAAGCTCCTGCAGATCATCCGCAAGACCGGCAGGTCCGCACTCGCCGCACGCCTCATCGATGACCACCGCGAACGCTGGGGCGACCGCGCCGCCGCGGGCCTGCTCGCCGGCGCTGACGGCGAGACCGTCGAGCGTCTGCTGTCCGAGCTCGCCTACATCCTCGGTCCCGGCGAGTGGGAGCGCCTCGGATCGCGGCACCCGAAGGTCGTCCTCGCGTACGCACACAGCACGCTGCCGTCCGGGCCGGATCGCGACGAGTGGTGGCAGGGCACGGCGTACGGCGTGGCCGGGACGCTCGAGCACGACCCCGCACAGGTCGCCGCGCTACTGACAACCGCGCTGCCACCGGATCAGTTGCCTTCAGCAATCATCTCGGTCCTCGGGCGGCTGATGGACGCCGACCCGGCAGCGGTACTGCGGATGTTGCTGGCCCCGGAGCGGGCCTGGTCGTTGCCCAATGCCCTCACTCCCGCCGTACGCCGGCGGCTGTACCGCTACTCCGACGACGACCTGATCGCGCTCGGCCGACTCTCGTGGCCCATCCTGCCCAGCCTCCTCGGCGACCTGCCGCCGTCCCGGCGCGCAGCGGTGTTCGACGGCATCACCAGCATCCTCGACCTCGGGCAGGTCGTGCTGTCCACCGAAGTCCTCGCACTGCTCCCCCGCCGGCTGCGCTTCGAGCAGGCCCGGCGGATGCTCACCGTCGCAGCGGTTGCCGAGAGCAATCATCTGCGCTGGCAGATCACCGCGTTCCTGCCGTACGACGAGGCGTTCGCGCTGCTCGAGCCGGAGATCACCCAGCCGGACGCCGATGATCGTGGAAGGGTGTACCGGGCGATCGTCGAGTCGGCCGGACATTCGCGACAACCCGCTGACGTCGAGGCTGCGGTCTCGTGGGCGACGCGGTCCCGGAACGATCGAGACACCGTGCGCCAGGCCGTCCTGCGAGCGGTCAGCAAACTTCCGCCCTCGACGATGAGCGGCGCCCTGACGGGCTCGCTCGAGACCTTGCTGTCGGACGCCCTGGACGCGCGGGACACCAGTTGGGGCACCCAGCAAGCGCTCAACACCCTCGCGATCACCGCCGTGCAGGAAGGTGCCCGACGCAACGATCCGGCGCTGGTCGAGTGGGGTCTGCAGGCGCACGGGCGGCTGACGGAGAACCAGGGCTCGATCGCGCTGTACAGGCTGATCGAGGGGCTGCCGCGCGGGCGCGAGACGGCGGTGTACGACGTACTGCGGAGGTACGTCGACGACGGGGTGGCGCGGAAGGAGTTCCGGCTCACGTTCGCGATCTCGCGCGCGTTCGACGAGCGCGGCTGGTCGAACGCGCACCTGCAGGCCGCACTCGAGCAGGCAGTCTGGTCGAACCAGGAGTACACCGTCGCCGAGGCGACCGAGCTGTGGCTGTGGCCGTCGAAGACGCGCGGCGAGCGGGTCGAGCGGATCATCACGCGCGATGCCGGAATGGCGCGCTGGGATCCCGTCTGGCAGGCGGTGACCGAAGTACGGACGGACCTGCTGGACGCCGTACTCGCGCATCCCGGCCGGATCCGCCGGTTCGACCGGAATCACCCGGCGTGGCAGGTCTCGGACCGCGCGATCCGCCGCTGGTTGCCCCGCCAGCAGGAGCGGTACGCCGAACTCGTCGCCGGCGCGGCCGATGACGAGCGGATGCCGGACTGGGCACGCGCGAACGCGGTCTCGATGCTGGGCCACGTCCCGCATGCCGGCCGCGCCGCGCTCGAGCCGTTCCTGACCCATGAATCCGTGTTGTTGCAGGAGGCGGCGCTCGGCGCGTTGGCGTGGACGGAAGCGCCGCAGGAGGCATTACCGGTGTTGCTTGCGCATGCCGGTGACGACCGCGCCCGGGTCGCGATCTATGCGGCGACGCGGGCCGCCCTCTTCGTACGGCCGAGCCGATTGCCCGGCCTGCTGCACCCGGTGCTGGTCGGCGAGGGCGTGAAGATCACCTCCCGCAAGGAGGCGGCCCGCCTGCTCGGCAAGCTGCGCGCGCCCGGCGCCAGTGCTGTCCTCGCCGACGCGTGGGCCTCGGCGCATCGTGATGTGAAGGCAGCAATCGCCAGCGCGGCATCGCAGTACCTGCTGCATGAGCCTGCCAGCTGGGCGTTGCTGCAGCAGGCTGTGCACGACAGCGCGGCGACGGCGACAGTCCTTACCCAACGCCCGGCGTACGGGATGGCGTCGAAGTACCGCGCCCGGTACGCCGATCTGCTGGTGGCGGTCACGAACCGGCCGGAACCCGAGGTGGTCCGGAGCGCGGTGCGTTCGCTGCCGCGGTGGGCGCGGTGGAATCCCGCGGTCGCGCCGATCTGCGTGGACTTCATCGCCGATCTCTCCACCCCGACGGTCTGGAACGACGCGATCACGGCATTGGTCGCCATCGATCCTGAGTTGTCACGGGACGAGGTCGTCAGGGCGGCACGCCTGCTGGTCCGGCTCGAGGCCGATCCTCGGCTCCCTGACGCGCTGGCTGATCGCGATCATCCGGCCGGGCAGCGGCTCGAGGTGCTCGTCAAGCGGCTGAGCCAGGCGTTCCACGCACGGCCGGATCGGCAGATCCTCAAGACGGTCGCCGCGGAGCTCGACAGCCCGGATCTGCTGTGGCTGCGATTGGAGCTCCTCGTCGATTCGGTCGACTGGCACAACCTCGAGACCGAACTCCGTACCCTCGTCGATGCAGTCGAGGGACGTCCGTTGGCGGCGTACTACGCGTCGTCCCGGCTCGGCGGGCGGCTCAGCATGCTCACGTCGCACTGGACGCCGGAACTGCTCGAGGAGCCGGCGCGCACCATGCTCCGCGGCGAGAAGCTGATGTCAGGCCTCGTTGCTCGCTCGCTGATCGGTGCGGCCGGACAGCGCACCGGTTGGGCGCCGGCCTGGCGCGAGTTGCTGGTCGAGTTGCGTAACCATCCGCATCCTGACGTACGGCACGAAGCCCTGAACCTGAAGACCGCGACCGAGGTCTAGGACTCCTTCTCGGCGGCTTCGCGGGCTCGTTTGCGGCGTTTGCCCTCGTGCATCGCGATCACTCGGGCGATCGGGATCGCGCGACCTTCTTCCAGGAGGCCCTCGGGAAGGTCTTGTGGTGCGGGCAGCTGGTCGGCCCACGGGTCGTTGTCACCGAGGAGGGCGGGCGCGGTCCGGACGGTGAAGTCGCGCGGGGTCACGCTCTCGATGTCGTCCCAGCCCACCGGGTACGAGACCGTCGTACCGGGCCGGACCCGCGGGCTGTACGCCGCCACGATCGTCGCCCCGCCGGAACGGGTCGAGTCGACGAACACCTTCCCGTGCCGGTCCTCCTTGATGTACGCCGTTGTCGCGACCGACGGATCGATCTTCTCGGCGCGCGCGGCGATCGCGCGGGTCGCGGCCGCGGCGTCCTCGATCGACACCGTGTCGACAATCGGCACGATCACGTGCACGCCCTTCGCACCACTCGTCTTGACCGCGCCGGACAGCCCGGAGTCGGTCAGCGCCTGGCGTACGAGCAGCGCCGCCTGAACCGCCATCGTGAACGTCTCTCCTTCCGGCGGGTCGAGGTCGAGCACCAGGTGCGTGACGCGGTCCCAGCGGTCGGCGCGCATCAGCGTCGGGTGGTACTCGACCGCGCGCTGGTTGGCGAACCACAGCAGCGTCCGCCGGTCGTCGCACAACGCGTACGACACCTCGCGCTTCGACGCCTCCGCCCAGACCGGCACGGTCTTCACCCAGTCCGGGGTGTACTTCGGAACGTTCTTCTGCATGAACTTGGGCTGTCCCGGACGGATCCGGATCACCGACAGCGGCCGCTCCCGCAGCTCCGGCAGGATCCGCTCGTGCACCGCGTCCAGGTAGTCGACCAGGTCCCGCTTGGTCGCCTCCGCCCCGTCGAACAACGGCTGATCCAGGTTGGTCAGGTCAACGCCGTCCCGCGTCTCATCCGGCTTGCTCGCCATCCCCAGAGCTTAGAAGGCTTTCGCCGCCGGCGGGGATGTTTGATCGCTCGGGGCTTGGCGGACGGGCGCGGGTCAGGTGGGGGTGAGGATGGTGAGGAGGGCTTGGAGCACCAGCTCTTCCTCGCCGGGTTGGAGGGTTTGGGGGTTGAGGGCGATTGCGTCATCGGGGAGGCCGAAGGTGCCGACGGCGATCCTCGGGTCGCCGTCCCACAGCTGCTTGATCACCTCGTCGCGGGTGCCGGGGAGTCTGAGTACTGCGCGGCTGTGGGGCTGGCCGGCCTCGCTTGGGTAGCCGCGTTCGACGACCACTCCTGGGATTGTCTGCAGCCCCGTGATCCAATTGTCGACAATCCTCTCGTAGCCGGCCAGCAGCTCTTCCTCGTCCTGCTGCAGCGTCCACTCGACCGCGGCAAGCAGGCCCATCAGCTCCTCCTTGCCCACCTTCATCCCCCGCCCGATCTCGTGGTTGGGCGAAGAGTGCTTGCGGATCCGGTCGACCAGCCACGTCTTCCCCAGCACCAGCCCGCTCGCCTGCGGACCGCGCAGCCCCTTCCCACCGCTGACGATCACCGCGTCGGCGCCGACATCCCTCGTGAATCGCCAAAGCGACGAGACCGGCGGGATCTGAGCCGCGGCATCCACGATCACCGGCACCCGCGGAACGGCTTCCCGCGCGACCCGGACCACCTCCTCGATCGGCAGAGCGCCAGCCGCGTAGTGCGCGCCGGCCATCCAGAGCACGCAGGCCGGCCGGCGTACGAGTGCTGCCTGCAGATCTTCGACGGACGGGCCGATCTCGTGGATGCGGACGCCGAGGAAGCGTGCCGAGTAGTCGTAGCCGTTGCGTTGGCTCGCGAACATCACGACCTCGGCCTCGGTCGGGAAGGCCTGCGACTCAGTCGTGATGCAGGAGGCGATCGTGAGCGTGATGGCGGCTGCCGCGCCGGAGGTCACGTACGCGGACTCGTTGTGGGTCAGTTCAGCGAGCCGCTCACCGACGCGCAGCTGCAGCTCGGGAAGGTCGACGAAGCGGGTGGCGGCGTCGGCCATCGCCTGGACGACCGGCGGTGGCATCAGCGAGCCGCCGAGGAACGTGACCGTGGCGTTGGCGTTGATGACCGGGCGCACCCCCAGCGGCCCCGTCATGCGATGAACTTCGACATTGCGGGTACTCCGAATCGCTCCGCCAGCCACGCGTCGAGGAAGTCGTTGTCGGTGCCGTCCAGGTGCGTGACGTTGTAGACCTCAGCATCCGGTACGGCGGAGATCAGCGGCCCACACCAGTCTTCATTGTCGATTGCAAACAATGTCCGACCGGTGACTGCAGGCGCGTGCCGCAGCGGGTCGAAGTACGACAGCGTGGTCGCCAGCGTCTCGGTGGAGGAGCCTGCTCGCAGGTGATCGTTGAGCTCCTCCAACGGATACATGGACGATCTGAGCCGCGCCTCCATCGCTCGGTAGAACAGCAGGTCCGTCACCCGCACCGCACTGAACCCGGGCCGCCGCGCAGCCGTCAGCACGGCCAGATCGTCTCCGGTCACCGCGACTCGCTCCGGATCGACCTCGTCCAGCCCTCGCAGGAACTCCGCCGCCCGCAGACAGTCCGCCGCGATCCCCCGATAGATGTACGTCGCGGGATCGTCGATGCCCATTGTCAACAATCCTGGGTACGCCGCCGCGAACCCTTCGTCCGCGAGCCGCTGACCGCGGTGCATGAGGCTCAGGACGACGTACCGGCTGCGGTCGTTCGGATGCGGGATGTTGTTGACGCTGCCGTAGCGCGGGGTGATGAGCAGCGCGGGGAACGGCCCGTCGCCGGTCGGGATGCTGAGGTTCCCGTACACGCGGTACGGACCCGTGCTGGTGATCCGCAGCGTGTAGAACGTTGCTTCCTCGGTCGTCCGCGCCGGCAGGAGATCGAGCACCGGCCGGCCCGGGATCGCCGCCAGCTCGTCGTCGACGGCGGACCAGTAGCTGTCGAAGTTCATGAGTTCACCGTTCCCGGGGTGAGGTGCTCGGCCAGGAAGTCCTCGACGACCTGCATCACATCCGGCAGGCCGGCGTGATGCGCGCAGTGTGGATAGGTACGCAGCGTGGTCTCACACGTCAGCGCGCGCTGCAGCGCGAACCCGGTCTCCGGCGGGCACACGTCGTCCTCGAGTCCGACGTACAGCAAGGTCGGCGCCTGGACCTTCGGCGCGAAGTTCAGCCCGTCGTAGTACGCGACCGTTTCGCGCACCCGGTCCACGTCCTTCGGATGGATCCGCAGGTACTCGTTGATCTCTTCGTACGGGTACGACCGGGTCAGCGTCGGCGCGGTCATGATCCCGCAGAGGTACGGCGCACCCGCCGCCACGCACCGGATCACGTCGGGCAGCAGCGCGGCTGTGGTGATCCCCAACCCACCGCCCTGACTCGACCCCTGTAATCCGATCCGCAGATTGTCGACATCTGGACGATCCAGCAACACTTCCACCGCACGGACGACATCCAGATAGAACCCGCGATAGCCGTAGGTGTTGTGGTCGACGATGTTGTGCGTCAGCAGCCCCGGGTAGCCGGGGTTGAAGGTGTCGTTCGACCGCAGCTTGCCGCGGGGCGCGACCGCGAGCGCGGCGTACCCGAGCTCGGACCACTCCTTCGGGATGGTCGGCTCCGAGATGTAGCCGGGGATCGTGACGAGGGCGGGCAGTGGCCCGGGGCGGTCGCGCGGGACGGTGTACCAGCCGGCGATCCGCAGACCGCCGTAGCTCGTGTAGCGCAGATCGTAGACAATCACCCTGTCCGTGGACAGGGTCGGCATCTCGGTGAGCACGGGGTCCAGCGGGTACGACGCACAGTCGGCCAGACCGGCCGCCCAGAAGTCGTCGAAGTCGTCGGGCAGTTCGACCTCGACGGTGGAGTTCTCGGGGTCTCTCAAGAGCGTTCCTCTCGATTCGGGGCGTGGAGTGCGGTGCCGTCGGACGCGGTGAACAGGTGCAGGCGGTTCGGGTTGAGGCCGACGTACACCGTGCTGTCGTGGCCGAGGCCGAACGGGGTCGGGACGCGGGCCTTGATCAGTTCGCCCTCGACCCGGACGGTGACGAGGACGTCGGGGCCGAGCGGTTCGGAGACGAACACCTTCCCGGGGTGGTGGCCGTCGACCGGGGTGGTGGACAGGGTGATGTCTTCGGGGCGGATGCCCAGGACGACCCGGCGGTCGGCCGGCGCGCCGCCGGACGGCGCGCTCGGCTGCTCGTTCGGGCGCGTGCCGGTGAGGGCGAGCCTGATCGCGGAGCTGCGGAACGTCCGGATGCCGTCGACGTCGGACAGGTCGCCGGTGATGAAGTTCATCGGGGGTGAACCCATGAACGACGCGACGAAACGGTTCGCGGGCCGCTCGTAGATCTCCTCCGGCGTCGCGCACTGCTGGATGACGCCGTCGCGCATGACCGCGATCCGGTCCGACATCGTCATCGCCTCGACCTGGTCGTGCGTCACGTAGATGAACGTCCGCGCGACATCCACGTGCAGGCGTTTGATCTCCGCCCGCATCAGCACCCGCAGTTGGGCATCGAGGTTGGAGAGCGGCTCGTCGAGCAGGTACGCGCCGGCGTCGCGGACGATCGCCCGGCCGAGCGCAACTCGTTGCCGCTGGCCACCGGACAGCTCCCGTGGCTTGCGATCGAGCAGGTCCTCGATGTCCAGCGTCCGCGCCGCCTGCAGCACCTGCTCGGCGATCGTTGCCTTGGGCACCCGCATCATCTTCAGCGCGAACCCGATGTTCTGCCGGACCGTCTTGTGCGGGTAGAGCGCGTAGCTCTGGAACACCATCGACACGTCGCGCTTGTTGGCCGGCAGCCAGCTCACCGGCTTGCCGTCGAAGAAGATGTGTCCCTCGGTCGCGCGTTCCAGGCCGCAGATCATTCGTAGGGTTGTCGACTTTCCACAACCCGACGGTCCGACCAGGGTGAGGAACTCCTGGTCCTCGACGGTCAGGTTGAGGTCGTTCACCGCGGTCTTGCCGCCGAACGACTTGGTGATGCCTTCGAGTCGAACCTCTGCCATCAGTCAGCCCTTCACGCTTCCGGCGGCCATGCCCTGGACCAGCTTGCGCTGGAAGAGCAGGGCCAGCACCAGGGGTGGCACGACCGCGAGCACACCGGCCGCGGCCATCACGGTGAACTGGGTGTTGAAGTCGGTGGCGAAGTTCGCCGCCACCACCGGGATCGTCTTCGCCGCCTTCGTACTGGTCAGGAACAGCGCGAACATGAACTCGTTCCACGCGGTCATGAACGCGAACACCGCGGCCGCGACCAGCCCCGGCGCCGCGACCGGCAGGAACACGGTCCACATCGTCCGGAACCACCCGCACCGATCGACCCGGGCCGCTTCCTCGAGCTCCCGCGGTACCGACCGGAAGAAGTCCTTCAGGATCCAGATCGTGATCGGCAGCGCGAACGTCGTGTACGACAGGATCAGCGCCAGGTAGGTGTCCAGCAGGCCGAACGACCGCATCAGCAGGTAGAACGGGATGATGATCGCGATCCCCGGCACCATCCGGGTCAGCAGGTACAGCACGAGCAGCACCTGACTCCCCCGGAACTTCAACCGCGAGAACGAGTACGCCGCGAACGTCGCCAGCGCCAGGTTCAGCAGGGCGGTGGACGTCGCCACGATCAGGCTGTTCCGCAGCGAGTACGGCGTCTCGGACACGGCCCGCCCGCCGACGAGCTGCTGTGCGTCGTTCGGATGGATGAACCCGAGGTAGTTCTCCAGCGTCGGATGGACCGGGATCCAGTGCGGCGGAACCGAGAGCGCATCCACCTCGTGCATGAAACTCATCGCCACGATCCAGTAGAACGGCAACACCAGATACAGCGCGAACGCGACCGCCAGCACGTAGAGAACGATCTTCTTCCAGGGAATCCGATAGCGCAGTGGAGCGCGTACGAGAGTGCTCATACTTCGAAGTTCCCCTTTCGGTACAGGAGGCCGATGTAGCCGACCGAGATGAGGAGGGTGATGGCGGTGATCACCCAGGCGTAGGCGCTGCCGAGGCCGAAGTCGGTGAAGGTGAGGACGGTCTGTACGTCGAGCAGCGCGATCGTCGTGGTCGCATCGCCGGGGCCGCCGCCGGTGAGGACGTAGATGGTGTCGAAGGCCCGGAACGCGTTCATCGTCTCGAGGATGAGGACGATCAGGAGCGGGTGCAGCAGCCACGGCACGGTGACCTGGGTGAACCGACGCCAGGCGCCGGCGCGGTCGACCGTCGCCGCGTCGTACAGCTCCGAGGGGATTGTCGACAATCCGGCGAGCAGAATGATGACCGAGAACGGGAGCGTGTTCCACACCTGCGCGAGCGCGGTGAAGAGGAAGGCTCCGGTGCCCGAGGTCAGCCAGGCGTGGTAGTCGTCGATCAGGCCGAGCTGTTGCAGCAGGCCGTTCAGCGCGCCGGTCTTCGCATCGAAGATGGTCCGCCACATCAGGCCGTTCACCACTCCGGGCATTGCCCAAGGCAACAAAGCGAGGCTGAGCAGCAGACCGCGCCCGTGGAACCGCTCGTTCAGCACCAGGGCCAGGACCAGCGCGAGGACGACGGTCAGCCCGAGCACGACGACCACGAACAGCGCGGACACCTTCAACGCGGACAGGAACGCGTGATCGCTGAGCAGCGACTTGTAGTTGTCGAACCCGATGAACCGCTTCGCCCGTGGGCGTTTCAGGTTGTTCTTCTGCAGGCTGACGTAGAACGAGTACCCGATCGGATAGGCGACCAGCAGGGCGATCACCACCATGGCCGGGGCGTTCAGCGCCCAGGCCTTGGCGGCGTCGCCCAGCGGCCGGCGTTCGGCGAGGACAGCCATCCCTAGGAGTACTTCTTCTTCAGGGTTTCCACGGTCTGCGCGAGCGAGGCGACGGCCGCGGACGGCTGCGTCTGGTTGCTGAGCACGCCCTGGACGACCTTGTGCATCTCGGTCTCGAATTCGGTATACCAAGGCACCCCGAGCACGTTGCGCGGCTTCGCGATCTCGGCCAGATGCTGGTATACCACCGGGTCGGCGAACTTCTTCAGCGCCACGGTGATCTGCGGGTCCGAGCCCATCGCCTTGTACGCGAAGCCGAGTCCACGTTGCAGGAACCAGAACTTCGCGGTGTACGGCTGCTTCTTGTCGTCGTACCCGCCGAGGTACGTGAGCAGCTTGAACGCGTTGTCCTTGACCTCGGTGTCCTTGGCCAGCCCGTACATCCGGGTGTTGCTGACCGTCGCGTGCTCCTTGCCGTCCAGGCTCGGTACCAGCGCCATCCGGATCTGGCCCGCGGCCTTGGACTTCGCGGGGTCGTTGTAGTCGCGGCTCGCGTACCGCGCACCGATCGTGTACGCGTACCGGTTCGCCTTCATCGCGTTGTCGATCGGGACCGGCAGCAACTGCAGGGACGCCGGGTCGATCACCTTGGACTTGTTCGCCGCCTGCTGCAACCAGGCGAAGACATCCTTTGACACGGTGTCAGAGGTATTCATGATCGGGTTCTGCTGATCGTCGAACAGGTTGCCGCCGCTGCCGAACACGAGCGCCCACACCCACGACCACCACGTGTCGGACAGCTGCGCGGGCAGACCGATCGGGTACTCCAGCAGGCCGGCGTTCTTGATCTTCAGCGCCTGCGCCTCGAGCTCCTCGAGACTGGCCGGTGCCTTGGTGATTCCGGCCTTGGCGAGGATCCCGGCGTTGTACGTCAGGCAGTTCGCGTCGGTGTAGTACGGCAGGCCGTAGCGCTTGCCCTGGTACGTCATCGCTTCCGCGTTGCCCGGGTAGATCGCGCCGTACACCTCGTCGACCCCGGGCAGGCCGTCGAGCGGTTGCAGGTACTCGCCTTCGACCCAGGCCGCGAGTGAGTCGTCGTACACGTAGAGCGCGTCGGCCCCGCCGCCGCCGGTGAATTCGGCAACGACCTTCTGGACGTACTGCGCACTCGTGATCGGGGTGTAGTCGACCTTGATGTTGCTGGTCTTGGTGAAGTTGTCGAGGTTCTGCTGAACCAGTGCGGCCTCGTAGTCCCAGCCTTCGAACTTCACGCTGCCGTCGCCGGAACCTCCGGACGACGAGTCGTTCGAGCAGGCGGACAGCAGGGCAGGGGCGGCCAGTCCGAGACCGGTCAGCTTGAGGATGTGGCGGCGGGTGAGCTCCATGGTTGTGCCTCCAACGCTTGGGCGATGCGCAGTCGGTACAGACGCGTCGGGCGTCCTTTGGGGTGGTGCTGGGCGGTGCCCTCGACGCTCACCAGGCCGCCTGCGTCGAGGGTGCGGATCAGCCGGCGTCCGCTCTGATCCGTGATGCCGAGATGACCGGCAAGCTCTCCAGGCGAGAGCGTGCGGCCTTGTAGTTCCTGGTCCAGCGCGGCCAGCCGCGAGACGGTGACAGCGCTCAGACCGACGTACTTCGCCAGTTGTTCGACCTCTTCGCCGTGCTCGCGATACGAGAACCGGAGCGCCTCGCCGGCCGGCCCCATCGGGCCGATGACGACGCCGCTGTCCTCGAAGAGGTACGCGCAGGGTTCTTCGGACAGCTCGGCGCGCGCGGCCGCCTGCTCGGCGAGCAGGACGCAGTTGCGCGCCGACACACCGACACCGAAGCCGGCGGAGATCTGCGCACCGAGCGCCGCGGCGGTCTCGGCCAGCGCGGGTACGGCGACCCAGTTGCGGGTGATGCGCTCGAACAACGCCTTGTGGGCGAAGACGACCACACCGCGACGCCCGCGGTTCTCGATCCAGGCGCCGGCGAATTCGGGAGTGTTGAGCAGGTGGTTCATCAGACCGATCCGGGCGCGCTCCTCGTCCGCGGACTGCGAGATCAGGAACACCCCGGCCGCGAACCGCTGCGCGCTGGCCCGCTCCGACTCGATCCGCAGCGCGAGCTCGTGCAACTCGGTGCGAATCGTCGCCGGGACCGGCATGCCGCTCATGATCGGGATCTGCCCGTCGAGCTGCTCGCGGACCGCCGCGCGCACGCTGATCACGTAGCTGCGGTCGCCGAAGCGTTGGTACGCCGCGCGGTGGAAGTCGGCGATCTCGTCGACGCTCTGGGTCGGTGCGTAGGGCAAGCAATCGATCTGGTCCTGATCGAGGTCCAGCGCGGTGGCGACCGCCTCGACCGCGTCGGCCGGGAACGTGTCGATGCTGACCGGAGTACGACCCCAGCCGCGTTCCTGGGCGCGGTACAGCGCCAGCGTCAGGTCGAGCGCGGACGACCGGATCACGCCGACCGGCAGACCGGGCGGCAGCAGTTCGCGGCTCGCGGTGTACGGCACCGGACCGGCCAGGAAGCCGTCGAGTCGCGTCGTACTCAGGAACTCGGCGACCTTGTCCCGGATCTCGTCCTCGTGGTCGTAGCTGACCCACTCCAGCCCCACCCCGCCGAGCGTGCGCGCCGCGTCGTGGAACAGCTCGTGATGGGTCACGTGGGTGACGACCCCGATCACGATGTCCACGGCACTCCTTTACGAACCAGGTTCGGAAATGACTCGTAAATCCAATGCCGTCCAAGCTCCCCTGCAACCGCCCCTCAGGTCAAGGGATCGTGCGTGATTCGTTCAAGACCGCGGCGTCGTACCGGTCTAGCGTCGCGGGCATGATTCTCGTCACCGGTGGGCTCGGCATGATCGGCGCCCACACCGCCCGCGCCCTCCTCGACCTCGGACAGGAGGTCGTGGTCACGTCCCACCGGCGTACCGATCCCCCGTCGTTCCTGGATGGCAAAGTCGTCGTCGAGCAGCTCGACGTCACCGACCGGGACGCGTTCCTCGCCCTCGGGTCGCGCTACGAGTTCAGCGACATCGTGCATCTGGCCGGCTCGATCCCGGCCGACGATCCGGTCGCGTACTTCCGTCATGACACCGAGGCGCTGTTCAACGCGCTGGATGCGGCGCGGACGTGGGGTGTACGTCGGTTTGCGGTTGCCAGCAGCATCGGGGTGTACATCGGGCAGGACGCATCCCCTTGGCACGAAGGGCTTCCGCTACCGACCGCCGACCTCCCGCACCTGATCGTCGCCTTCAAGAAGGCCGTCGAGCCGGTGACGACGCACAGCCTCGCCGGGACCGGCATCCAGCCGATCGTGCTCCGGATCGGCTCGACCTGGGGCCCGCTGATGGACCCGGAGTCCATCTTCAGCCCGATTCCGCCGTTCGTCAGCGCCGTACTCCGCGGCGAAACCCCCACGCCCCTGCCGGCCGACGCCGGCGGCGACTGGTGCTACGCGCCTGACATGGGCCGTGCGATCGCTCTGCTCGTGACGGCGGACGCTTTGAACCACACCACTTACAACGTCTCCAGCGGCAAACCCTTCGTGTACGGCGAAGCGGCCGGCCAACTGACTGTCGAACCCGGCGGCGACACCAGCCCGCACCTCGACATCGCCCGCCTGACCGAGGAGACCGGCTTCACCCCTTCCTTCACCTTCCCCGAAGCCGTCGCCGACTACATCACCTGGCGCACCACCAACGCCCGCTGAACGGCCCGACCATGCTCGACGCCACCATCCGCCGCGTCCTCGACGGCGCCGCGTTCGCCCACCTGGCAACGATCCTCCCCGACGGTTCCCCGCACAGCACGCCGGTGTACGCCGGTACGCGCGGCGAGCAGATCGTGTTCTTCACCGGCCCCGGGATGGAGAAGGCCCACAACCTGCGCCGCGATCCGCGGCTCGCGTTGTCGATCGTGCCGGCCGGCAGAAGGTCGGCATGAGCTGAACCGGCTGGTGTGCTTCGATGCGGGCATGGCTCTGCGCAACGGACTCGTGTTGCTGTGCGGGACCTCGTTCTCCGGGAAGAGCACGGTTGCGCGGACCCTGGCGCCGGTCCTGTCGGCGAGCATCGTGAGTCTTGACGAGATCAACGAGCGCCGCGGCTTGTGGGGCGGTGACGGGATCCCGGTGGAAGAGTGGATGCGAACCCATGAGTTGGCGTCCGGCGAGGTTCGCGGACTGCTCGGCTCGGGTGCGTCGGTTGTCGTCGACGACACCAGCTCGCCGCGGTTCCTCCGCGACGGCTGGCGTTCGCTGGCCGCGGCTGCCGACGTCGACTTCACCTTGATCTACGTCGACGTCGACCAGGCGACGATTCGCCGGCGTCGGGCTGCGAATCGGCTCGATCCGCGCCGGCGGGACGTCACAGACGCAGTCCTCGATCAGCACCTCGCCGACTTCGAGCCACCGGCCGACGACGAGGACGCCGTACGGGTCAGAAACGCGGATGACCTGCAGGCCTTCGTCAGGCGTGCAGGGTGGGACGGTAGATGAGCTCCTGCGTGCTGCCGTCGAGGGTGCGAGCCTCGAGCAGCTCGAGGTCGAAGTCGGCGGCCCCTTGGAAGATCGGGTCCACCCCGGTCTGACCGGAGATCACCGGGAACACCGTCACCTGGACGCGGTCGACGAGACCGGCTGCCATCAGCGCGCGGTTCATCGAGACGCTGCCGTAGGAGCGCAGAGGTACGTCGGATTCCTGCTTGAGACGGGCCACGACATCGACTGCGTCGCCGCGCTCGACAGCTGCGTTCTGCCAGGTGAGGGGCGCTTCGAGGCTGTTCGACACCACGGTGGTCGGCAGTGTCATCATCCGGGTGTTGACGGGGTCGCCGACCGTGGATTCCTCCCGGCTGGGACCGAGCACCTCGACGAACTGCCGGTAGGTGTTGGCACCGAGGATCATGCGCTGGTTCTCGCTGACCATGGCGAGTCTCCGGTCGAGGAACTCCGGGCCGGCCTTCCCCCAATACCCACCCCAGTCACCACCGTCGTACGAGCCGAACCCGTCAAGCGTGCAAAAGATGTCGAAGGTGTACGTCGCGGTCATGATGGTCTCCTTCAGCTGCGGTCGAGTTCCTCCCTTGTACTACGAACTCTCGTACGCCGATCCGACAGAGCGCGGGGCATTTCGGGACCGGCGGTGACCTTTGCCGGTGTCTGGCAGTCAGCCGCCGGAGACGCCGATTTCTGCGTCGGCGAGGTCGGCGGTGAGGCCGTCGGTGTCGTCGAGCCAGCCTTGGGGCAGGACGATGTGGTCTCGGGGGCTGCCTTGGCGGCCGCGAGGGGCGCCCAGCTCGGCGACCGGGAACGGGACCGTCGGGTCCAGCTGGGCGAGGAGTTCGTCGAGGTGGGCGAGGGTGTCGACCATGCCGAGTGACGCGCGCAGCTCGCCGCCGGCCGGGAAGCCCTTCAGGTACCACGGGACGTGCTTGCGGAAGTCGCGGAGTCCGCGCTGCTCCCCCATCAGCTCAGCCAGCAGCTCCGCATGCCGCCGCATCACAACGGCAACCTCGCCCAGGGACGGCAGATTCAAAGCCTCGCCACCGGAGAAGGCAACCGCAAGGTCGCGGAACAACCACGGCCGGCCGAGGCATCCGCGCCCGACGATCACTCCCGCGCAACCGGTCTCGGCGACCATCCGGAGCGCGTCGCCGGCTTCCCAGATGTCGCCGTTCCCCAGCACCGGGATGGATACGTGCTCCACCAGCGACGCGATCGTCGACCAGTCCGCCTGACCGGAGTACGCCTGCGCCGCCGTCCGCCCGTGCAACCCGATCGCCGCGGCGCCCGACTCCTCAGCGATCTGCCCGGCGTCCAGATAAGTCTGGTGGGACAGGTCGATCCCGATCCGCGTCTTCATCGTCACGGGCACGCCGTACGGCGTCGCCGCGTGCACCGCGGACCGCAGGATCGCGCCGAGCAGGTTCCGCTTCCAGGGCAGCGCGGCGCCACCGCCCTTGCGCGTCACCTTCGGGACCGGGCAGCCGAAGTTCAGGTCGATGTGCGCGACGCCGTAAGCATCACAGAGGATCTCCACCGCACGCCCGATGTAGACCGGGTCGACGCCGTACAACTGCACCGAGCGTACCGTCTCGCGCGCGTCGAACGTGAGCATGTCGAGCGACTTCTGATCGCCCTCGACGATGCCGCGCGAGGTGATCATCTCGCAGACGTACAGCCCGGCGCCCTGCTCGGCGCACAGCCGCCGGTACGCCGCGTTGGTGATGCCGGCCATCGGCGCCAGCACCACGGGCGTGTCGATTGTCAGGTTGCCCAAGGAAAGCATGTCAGGCCTTCGCGACCAGGACCTGGCCGTTGCCGGAAACCTGTGCTTTATAAGGCTGTACGGCGTTCGCGGTCGTGGTCACGTCGCAGGCGATGCCCGCGTCGGAATGCTTGACCACGGCAACATCATCCATCGTGCAGGTCACCTTCGCGGCGTCGGGGGCCGTGCGCTGCACTGCGTCGACGACCTTCGCGCGAACGATCGCCACCGAGTCCGAGGTGAACTTGTACGACGCCGAGTACTGCTTCGCGTCGACCGTCAACGTGCCGCTGTAGGACTTCCCGGCGTACGTCACGGTGCAGGTCAGCTCGTGGTTGCCGGCGGTCTCGACCTTCTCGATGCCGGGGCATTTCACCGTCGTGGTGGCCGCCTTGCCGGCCGCGATCTGCGCCTGCTTGGAGATCGCGAACGTGATCCGCTGAGCCAGCGGCGCGTCGTCGGCCGGCTCACCGGTCACCTTGGGAGTCGGCCAAGGCTTCGACGGGGTCGGCAGCGGAGTCAGCGCCGGGGTCGACGCGGTCGGGATCGGCGCACTCGATGACGGCGCGCTGGAGGAGCTCGGCGCAGAGGGCGAACTGCCCGCCTCCGGCTTGCTGTCCGAACACGCCGACAACAGGAACACCGCGAGAGCGGACAACCCGAAGACGGCCAGCCCGAAGCGCACTCGATCCCGAGACAGCTTCATCGTCAGCAACCCACCAGGTGCTGGGCGAGGTACCCGGTGACCTCGGTCAACGCGACCCGCTCCTGCTTCATCGAGTCGCGCTCCCGGATCGTCACGGCGTGGTCCTCGAGGGTGTCGAAGTCGACGGTGATGCAGTACGGCGTACCGATCTCGTCCTGCCGGCGGTACCGGCGGCCGATCGCGCCGGCGTCGTCGAAGTCGACGTTCCAGCTCTTCCGCAGCTCGGCGGCCAGGTCACGCGCCTTCGGCGACAGGTCGGCGTTGCGGGACAGCGGCAGGACGGCGGCCTTGACCGGGGCGAGGCGCGGGTCGAAGCGCAGTACCGTCCGCTTGTCCACGCCGCCCTTGGCGTTCGGCGCCTCGTCCTCGGTGTACGCGTCGAGGAGGAAGGCGAGCACGTTGCGGGTCAGGCCGGCCGCGGGCTCGATCACGTACGGCGTCCAGCGCTCGCCCTTCTCCTGGTCGAAGTACGACAGGTCGGCGCCGGAGTGCTTGGAATGCGTGGACAGGTCGAAATCAGTGCGGTTCGCGATGCCCTCGAGCTCGTCGAACTCCTTGCCGCCGAAGTTGAACCGGTACTCGATGTCGACGGTGCGCTTCGAGTAGTGGCTCAGCTTCTCCTTCGGGTGCTCGTAGAACCGCAGGTTGTCCGGGTTCAGACCGAGGCCGGTGTACCAGTCCCAGCGGGCCTTCAGCCAGTACTCGTGCCAGTCCTCGTCCGAGCCGGGCTCGACGAAGAACTCCATCTCCATCTGCTCGAACTCGCGGGTCCGGAAGATGAAGTTGCCCGGGGTGATCTCGTTGCGGAAGCTCTTGCCGATCTGGGCGATGCCGAACGGCGGCTTCTTCCGGGCGGTGCCCATCACGTTGGCGAAGTTGATGAAGATGCCCTGCGCGGTCTCCGGGCGGAGGTAGTGCAGACCCTCCTCGGACTCGACCGGGCCGAGGTAGGTCTTCAGCAGGCCGTTGAACATCCGCGGCTCGGTGAAAGTGCCCTTGTTGCCGCAGTTCGGGCAGGCGATCTCGGCCAGCTTGACGTCGTCGACGTCCTTGTTCTTCCGGCGGGCGAAGTCCTCACGGAGGTGGTCGTCGCGGAAGCGCTTGTGGCAGGACTGGCACTCGGTCAGCGGGTCGACGAACTCGGACAGGTGGCCGGAGGCCTCCCAGACCTTGGTCGGCAGGATCACCGAGGAGTCCAGGCCGACGATGTCGTCCCGGCCGGTCACCATCGTCCGCCACCACTGGGTCCGGACGTTGTTCTTCAGCTCGACCCCGAGCGGTCCGTAGTCCCAGGCCGACTTGGTACCGCCGTAGATCTCGCCGCAGGGGTACACGAAGCCTCTCCGCTTGCTGAGGCTGACGACGGCATCGACGGTTTCCACGGGCACTTTTCGACTCCAGAACAGGCACAGGTGAAGCTACGGAAAGGTCCAGGCTATCGGTCCGGGGTGGCCGTCATCGAATCCGTGTCAGCTCAGCAAATCCTCGTACGCCGTCGGCTCGTCGATCGCCTCCGACAACAGCGGCACCGCAGCCATCTTCACCTCGTACGGCGACAACGCCCGCCGGTAACTCCCGACGTTCACGAACTCCAGGTCCAACGCCAGCAACTCGGGGTCGTCCACGTTCCGCCCCACCCGCGCCGACACGAACCCCTTCTGCTCCGCGAGCACCGCAACCGCGGTCCGCACCCGCTCGGCAAACCCGGCCTGCTCCTCCGACCCCACCCGAAACCTAATCACCACGAACACCTCTGGAGCGTACCGAAGAACGGGTAGTGGTCAGCTCCGGGCACCCCACACCCGCAGACTTCAGGCGGAACCGTCGACGCCAAGACCACTACTACCCGTTCGTCGGTACGGTTGCCGGGGCCTGGAACAATGGGCCAATGAGCAGCAGTCAGCCGGTTGGGTCGATGCGGCAGCGTTTGACCAAGATCAGTTATCCGTATGTTGCGAGGCTGCATGCCGCGCCGAAGTTGACTCTGCCGGGGATCACCCTGGTGCTGGCGCTGGCCGGAGTTTTTGCTCCGGTTGTGCTGGGGGTGCCGGCGCTGGTGTTGCTGGCGTTGTTGCTGGGGTGGCTGGCGTTCCTGTCGTGGCCGGCCGTCACCGGTGGGCCGAAGTTCCTGCGGTTGTTCACGATTCTGGTGATCCTGCTGTTCGCGGTGTCGCGGATCGCGAGCTGATCAGGGCCGGCCGAGGCTGTCGTACGCCGCTTCGACCGCGGCCTCCCGTAGTTCGTCGACCGGCACCTGGTCGAGCATGACCGCGCAGTCGGACAGGCCGCCGAGCGCGACCATGCAGCGCACCACGTCCGGCAACGTCGGCTCGGTGCCGATCAGCAGCTCCGCGAGCGCGCCGCGCCATTCGATGAAGCGGTCGGCCAGCTTGAGCTCGTGCAGTACCGAGAGGTCGCGGATCGCGAGCTGGATCAGCTTGCGGTGCCGGTAGGCGAGATCGAAGTACGAGCCGAGGAGTTCGCGCGGGGCGACCGGCGCGGCGGCCTGCTGCGCGGCGGCGTACGCCTCGAAGTCCGCGATCATCGGCTCGACCAGGCTGTTCAGCAGGTCCTCGCGGGACACGAAGTGGTAGTACAGCGCCGGCTTGGTCACGCCGAGCCGGTCGGCGATGTCGCGCAGGCTGGTCTGCTGCAGCCCCTGCTCGGCGAACAGCTCCAGCGCGGCCTGCTGGATCCGCGCCCGGGTGTCCCCGGTCCGTTGTCTCGGCATACCCGAAGATTAACTGACCTTCCGGTAAGTAAGCCATTGACAACGCCCGGCCTTTTGCTTACCTTCCGTTAAGTAAACAAACGTCAGGGGGTTGCGATGAAGGTCCTGATCTCGGGCGCGAGCGTGGCCGGTCCGGTGCTCGCCCACTGGTTGCACCGCTACGGCTTCGAGCCGACGATCGTCGAGCGCACGCCCGAACTACGGCACGGACTCGGCGGCCACGCCGTCGACCTGTTCAGCTCCGCCGCCGAGGTGACCCGCCGGATGGGCTGCTGGGACGCGATCGACGCGGCCCGCACCCGCATCGAGGCGATGACCATCGAGCGGTTCGGACGGCGCCCGGTCGAGGTCGACCTCAGCCGGATGTACGCCGGGATCTCGAGCAGCCACGTGGAGATCCTCCGCGGCGAACTGACCAGGATCCTGTACGACGCCACGCGCGAAACCACCGAGTACGTCTTCGGCGACTCGATCGCGAGCCTGCACGACGACGGGACCGGTGTGGACGTCACGTTCGACTCCGGCACGCAACGACGGTTCGACCTGGTCATCGGCGCCGACGGCCTGCACTCGAACGTACGCCGGCTGGCGTTCGGCCCGGAGGAACCGCTGCGTCGCTGGCTCGGCGGATACCTCGCCGTGTTCTCGATGCCGGACATCTTCGAGGTCGGCAACCACACGCTCGCGCACATGTCGGTCGACAAGCTCGTCGGCATCTACGGCGTGCACCAGACCGGCCAGACGCGCAGCGGCTTCCTGTTCCGGACGCCGCACGAGCTGCACTACGACTACCGCGACAAGGACGAGCAGAAAGCCCTGCTGGTGAAGGAGTTCAGCGACTATGGCTGGAAGGTGCCGCAGCTGCTGGAGCACCTGGAGTCGGCCGAGGACTTCTACTTCGACTCGATCGCACAGATCACGCTGGACACCTGGACCAGTGGGCGCATCGGCCTGGTTGGAGATGCGGGCTACTGTCCCGGACCAGCTGTTGGCGGCGGCACGAGTCTGGCTGTGGTGACGGCGTACATCCTGGCTGGTGAGTTGGCGGCGGCCCGGGGCGATCTGGCGTCCGGACTGAAGAACTACGAGCGGATCATCCGGCCGCTGGTGGAGTCGAGTCGGCGAATCGGTCCGAAGCTGATGGGCACGATCATCCCGGGCAGTCCGCTCGCCCTGCGGCTGATGCCGTTCGCCGCTGCGGCGCTTCCGAAGCTGCCGACACCAGTGCAGCGCTTCATCTGGTCGCAGAACGCAGTGGGCAAGACGCTCAGCTCAGTGGACCTCTTCCAGCCCCAGGTTGGTCAGCCGATCGCGTAGCCACGCCAGCTCCTTGGTGATCCGCTTAGCCATGGTCTGTCGAGCACGCGGCCACGCGTACACCTCGGACTCCAGGTGGTGCGTGAGTGGATGGCCACCACCGACCAGTCTGGTCAGACAGTCGTCGAGTACGCCGGTAGTCACGCTCAACTGGTCCGGTGGCGCGGCGTGGGCCGGCAGGTGGGCGTGCATCCGCCAGGCCGCGTGCCCGGACAGCTCGTACGCCTGCGCCACGTCGTCCACTCCCGGTCCACCCCACTCACGCACCTGCCGCAGGTACTTCGGCGTACCGAGCTGACCGAGCACGTAGCGCCCGGCCGCATCCGACGGGTCCACCAGCGTCGGTGCGACCGACAGCTGCCCTTTGACCACATCGACTCCTGACCGCCACAGCAGCTCGAACACATCGGCCGGCTCTTCGAACTGCACGGCCAGATGGCACGCATCCAATCCCAGTCCGATGCGCGACGCACCGCCGTATGGGCTGGAGTAGCGGTCCAGCCAAGCAGAGGCCTGGCCGACCATCTCGAGCACGCAGCCCGGCTCGGTCTCGACCGCCATCCGGATCGTCCTGCCGGTCCTGGTCTCGGTCCGGGCGAGGTGTTGCTCGACGCGGTCGAACGCCTCGCGCGCGGCACGGTTGCGCGCCTTCGACCACGGCGCGCGCCAGGCGAGCGGCACGGTCGAGACCGACCCGTACGACGCGTCGGCGGGCAGCAGTTCGGCGAGGACATCGACCAGGTCGAGGGTGTAGCGGAGCCGCTCCGGGTCGGTCCAGTCCGGGCAGTACAGCGTGGTGGCGACGACCTTGTCGGTGAAACTCGAGTGCGGTGTTCCGTTCAGGGTGACGACTTCGAGCCGATTGCGCTGCAGCGACCGGCGGAGCCTGCTGAGCGAGGACGGCGAGTTCGCGAGCCGGTCGGCCAGCCGGTGCGGGAACCACAGCCCGACGCCCAGCACAGGTACGCCGAGGGCAGCTCGAACCGGTCCGGCGCAGCTGTCCAGGCCGGCGATCAGCTCGTCGAGCTCCGCGGCCGGATGCACGGTCGCGCAGTACCCCAAATGGACGGTCGAACCGTCCCGATGACGGAATCTCATCAGCGCTCCTCACCCCGTACGGCCACCGAAGGTAATGACGGGCGGACTCTCCGTGACCTATCTGCACTGTAGAAGCCTGACGGGCCAGGTGGAAGGGCTGATTTTCCGTTAGATGCGTTCGGCGTCGGCGACCAGTTCGCGGGAGCGGTCCGCGACCGCCATCGCGGCGAGGGCGGTGGTGAGCGGGACGGCGGCGATGATGCCGAGGCTGCCGACCAGGCCGCGGACGATCTCCATCGCCACCGACTCGGTGGACAGGACGGCTCGGCCCGGCAGACCTTGGATCGCGAAGACCAGCAGCACCGGCAGCGCGGCGCCGGCGTACGCGAGCACGAGCGTGTTGACCACAGAAGCGACGTGAGTCCGGCCGATGCGCAGGCCCGCGGCGACCAGCTCACGGCGGTTGGCGGACGGGTTCGCCGCGGACAGCTCCCAGACGGCTGCCGCCTGTGTGACAGTGACGTCGTCCAGCACGCCCAGGGCACCGATCACCATGCCCGCGACGAGCAAGCCGGTCAGGTCGATGTCGGGCACCAGCGACTTGGCACCCGAGGCGCCATCGGACGCCAATCCGCTCAGCTGGCAGAACTTGGTGAAGAACCAGCCGAGGAACACCGTCAGCCCGAGCGCAGCCACCGTCCCGGACAACGCGATCGAACTCTCGGCATTGATGCCATGGGTCAGGAACAGCGCGATCGCCATGATCACTGTGCCGCCGACGACCGCGACCAGCAGCGCGTTCTCGCCCTTGAGGATCGCCGGGAGGATGAACTGCGTCAGCATGACGGCCGTCACCGCCAAGGCGATCAGAGCCGCGAAACCCCGCCAGCGCGACAGCGCGACGACCGCGACCGCGAAGAGCGCGGCCAGCAGCAGCAACGACTTGGTCCGGTCGTGGTCGACGTACGAGTACCGCTCGGCGAGGGTCTTCGCGCCGTTGTCCACGCCGAGCATGATCGACTGGCCGACCTTGACCGGGATCGGCGTCTGGTTCGCCTTGGGAACCGGGATCGGCACCACCTTGCCCTTGTCCGGCCCGGACGTGAGCTTGACCGTCGCCTCGTCGCACTGGTCCTTCTGCTTCGCAGGGCAGGCCTTGACCGCAGTGACCTCGCCCCGGACGGTGGACGTCTGGTACGACGCGACCTTCACGTCGCCGCTGGGCCACATCACGATCATCCCGACGACCGCGGCCAGCAGCAGCGGGATCAGCACCGCCGCGACGACGATCCGGACCCGCCGGGCGACGATCGCGTCGGAGTTCACGACCGACGTGTCGACCACGTGGTCGCCGTGACCGTGACCATGGCCGTGTCCGTGGCCGTGGGGAATTTCCAGCTTCCGGTGCCGGTTGCTCCGGTGGTCGGCGCGCCGGCGCCCGACGTTGCGGCTGGCCATCGTGTGACTCCCTGTTTTGACAACCAGTTCCAATTAAATGAAAATGATTGTCATGAGATCTGGTCTTCGAGCTATTGTCGCCGGTGCCGGTGCGCTGGCGGCACTCGCCCTGGCCGGGTGCGGCGGTCCGGCCGCCGACGGCTCCGGCAACGGCAGGCTCGACGTCGTGACCTCGTTCTACCCGCTCGAGTTCATCGCCCGCACGGTGGGGGGCGACGCCGTGAACGTGACCACCCTGACCGCCCCCGGCGTCGAGCCGCACGATCTCGAGCTGACCCCCAAGCAGGTCGGTTCGATCGCGACCGCGAAGCTCGTCGTCTACGAGAAGGACCTGCAGCCGGCCGTCGACGAGGCCGTCGAGCAGAACGCGAAGGACGCCGGCTTCGACATCGCCCCGGCCGCCCAGCTGGAGGCCACCGGCGCCGATTTCGAGGAGCACGAGCCCGGCCAGGCCGAGCCCGCCGCGCACAAGGACAAGGCGCTCGACCCGCATTTCTGGCTCGACCCGGTGCGGTACGGCGAGGTCGTCAAGGCGGTCGAGGAGAAGCTCGTCAGCGTCGACAGCGCCGGCGCCGCGGGGTACCACCAGCGCGCCAAGGCCCTGCTCGCCCAGATCGGCAAGCTCGACACGGAGTACCGGACCGGTCTGGCCGACTGCAGACTCACGACGTTCGTGACCAGCCATCAGGCCTTTGCCTACCTGGCGAAGCGATACGGTCTGACGATGATCGGGATCGCCGGGTTCACCCCGGACGCGGAGCCGGCGCCGGCCCGGATCAAGGAGGTCCAGGACATCGTGAAGGCCCAGCAGGTGACGACCATCTTCTACGAGGAGCTGGTCAGTCCGAAGGTGGCCGAGACGATCGCGAACGACGTCGGTGTGAAGACTGCCGTGCTGAGCCCGATCGAGGGCCTGTCCGACGCGAACTCCAAGGACACCTACCTGACCCTCATGCAGCGGAACCTGCAGGAGCTGCGGACGGCGAACGGCTGCTCATGACACCACAAGACGACTCCCCCAAGGCCGTCCAGGTCGCCGATCTCTCGGTCGAGCTGGGCGGTCGTCTCGTGCTCCGGGGTATCGACCTGCGGATCCGGCAGGGCGAGGTCGTCGCCGTGCTCGGGACGAACGGGTCCGGCAAGTCGACGCTGATCAAGACCATCGTCGGGCTGCTGCCCGCGGCCCGCGGCGAAGTCCGGTTGTTCGGGACGCCGGTCCCCCGCTTCCGCCAATGGCGCCGGATCGGGTATGTCCCGCAGCGCATCACCGCGGCCGGCGGCGTGCCGGCGACGGTGTACGAGGTGGTCTCGTCCGGCCTGCTCTCCAAGCGGCGGCTGTTCAGCCCGCTCGGAGCGGCCGGCAAGCAGGCGATCGAGCAGGCGCTCGAGGTCGTCGACATGGCCGACCGGCGCAAGGACGGCGTCGCCGAGCTGTCCGGCGGGCAGCAGCAGCGTGTCCTGATCGCGCGGGCGCTGGTGTCCGACCCGGACCTGCTGATCCTCGACGAGCCGACGGCAGGGGTGGATCTGGCCAGCCAGCAGATCTTCGCCGACGCGGTCCGCGAGCGGGTCACGGGCGGGACGACGGTGGTGATGGTGAGCCACGATCTCGGCCCGATGGATGCGCTGATCGACCGCTCGGTGGTGATGCGCCGTGGCCGGATCGTGTACGACGGCCCGCCGCACGCCTCGCAGACCCACGCCCACGTCCACCACTCACACACCTCTGAAGAGTCGGGGTGGATGCCTCAATGACCATGTTCCAGCTCGAGTTCATGCAGCGGGCGCTGATCGCGGGCCTGCTGACCGGACTGTCGGCGCCTGCCATCGGCACCTATCTGGTGCAGCGGCGACTGTCGCTAATGGGTGACGGGATCGGCCACATCGCGATCACCGGGGTCGCGCTGGGTCTGCTCACCGGTAGCGCACCGGTCCTCACCGCCGTGCTGGTCTCCATCGCCGGTGCGACCGCAATCGAGCTGGTCCGGGCCCGCGGCAAGGCCACCGGTGACGTAGCGCTCGCCCTGATGTTCTACGGCGGTATTGCCGGCGGTGTGCTCCTCATCGGGCTGGCCGGCCAAGGTGCGGCCACCCTCAACACCTATTTGTTCGGTTCACTCACCACGGTGTCGCAGAGCGACCTGTACGTCGTCGTCGGCCTGGCTGTGACCGTCCTGGTCGTGGCGATCGGTCTGGGCCCGCAGCTGTTCGCCGTCTGCCAGGATGAGGAGTTCGCCCGTACGACGGGGCTCCGCGTGCAGCTGCTCAACCTGGTGATCGCCGTGATGGCTGCGGTGACTGTGACGGTGGCGATGCGGACCGTGGGGCTGCTGCTGGTCAGTGCGCTGATGGTGGTCCCTGTGGCGACGGCGCAGCAGGTGACGCGGTCGTTCCGCAGCACGTTCCTCACCGCGTGTGTGATCGGTGTGGTGGCGTGCCTGGCCGGCATCGTCACGTCGTACAACGCCAATGTGGCTCCGGGTGCGACCATCGTCGTGCTGGCGCTGGCCGGGTTCGTGGTGGCGGCCACGGTCGGGACGCTGCTCCGGCGGCGGTCCGGACGGGCCCGTCCACTCGCAGACGAGGAGCCAGAGGTCGGCGTACCGGCTCCTGAGCCGCATGTGGTGAGCGCAGGGCACCCGCACGCGCACAGCCAGGCGTGCGGCCACAAGAAGGTCGAGCACGGTGACCACGTGGACTACGTGCACGACGGCCACCTGCACGCGGCACACGGTGATCACTGGGATGAGCACTGACACTTGCTGACTTCTGAGAGAATTGGCCGCGGTGGTGGTGAAATGACAGGAGGAACGGTGGCTATCGGAACACGCTCGACGCGTCAGCGCGCGGCGGTCGCGCACGCGCTCGACAAGCTCGACGAATTCCGGACCGCCCAGGAGATCCACCAGGATCTCCGGTCCGCCGGCGAGGCCGTCGGCCTGACCACCGTCTACCGCACCCTCCAGGCGCTCGCGGACTCCCGTGAGGTCGACGTGCTGCGGACCGCCGACGGCGAGACGGCGTACCGGCGCTGCTCGAAGGGGCACCACCATCACCTGGTCTGCCGGAACTGCGGCCGGACCGTCGAGGTCGAAGGCCCCGCCGTCGAGCGCTGGGCCGACAAGGTCGCCGCCGAGCACGGGTACGCCGACATCAGCCACACCCTGGAGATCTTCGGCACGTGCCAGGAGTGCCAGCAAGCGTGAGGTGTGGCTCAGGTCACCTTTGCCTTTGAGCGCGCTCTAAGGCGTAGCGTCGTGGACATGAACGCGACCGAGCTGCTCACGGACCGTCGTGCCGCCATCGCGGCGCACCACCCGGAGCTGGATCCGATCGACCCGGATCTGCTGTGCCTGCTCGAGCTCCCCGATGATCTGCCCGAGCAGCTGACCATCGCCGAGGCCGCCGAGATCACCGGCCTCACCGCTCACACCCTGCGGTACTACGAGCGGATCGGGCTGCTCGACGTACGCCGGGACGCGGCCGGGTACCGCAGCTACGACCGGCGGGCGATGGCGCGGATCGTGTTCATCAGCAGGCTGCGTGCCTCCGGCATGCCGATCGGCACGCTCAGCCACTACCTGGAGCTGGTGCTCGAGGGCGACCACACCGCACCCCAGCGGCTCGCCCTGATGCAGGAGCACCGGGCCAGGATCCACCGGCAGCTGCGCGATCTGCAGCTCGCCCTCGCGGTGACCGACTACAAGATCGACGTGTACGGCGGCACCGCGACTCCGTAACTTTCCGCGCTCAACCCGGGGGCCCGGGCGGAGCCATGCCAACTTCTGGGAGATTCTGATGAAACTGGGTAGCCAAGGCGCCGAGGTCAGCCGGCTCGGACTCGGCTGTATGGGAATGAGCTACGCCTACGGCACGGCCGACGACAACGAGTCGACCGCGACCCTGCACCGCGCGCTCGACCTCGGCATCACGTTCCTCGACACCGCCGACATGTACGGCTTCGGAGCCAACGAGGAGCTGGTCGGCAAGACGATCGCCGACCGCCGCGACGAGGTGTTCCTGGCGACGAAGTTCGGGATCACCGGGGACGGGCGGAACTCGTCGGCACGCGGCATCGACGGGTCGCCGGAGTACGTCCGGTCCGCGATCGACGCGTCCCTGCAGCGGCTCGGCGTCGACCACGTGGACCTGTACTACCAGCACCGGATGGATCCCGGCGTACCTGTCGAGGAGACCGTCGGTGCGATGGCGGCGCTGGTCGAGGCCGGGAAGGTCCGGTACCTCGGGCTGTCCGAGGCGTCGGCGGCGACGATCCGGCGGGCGCACGCCGTCCACCCCATCACCGCGGTGCAGAGCGAGTGGTCGCTGTTCAGCCGGGACATCGAGGAGTCGGTGCTGCCGGTCTGCCGCGAGCTCGGCATCGGCGTGGTGCCGTACTCGCCGCTCGGTCGCGGGATGCTGACCGGCGCGCTGCCGACGGACCTGCCGGCCGACGACTTCCGCCGTACCCTGCCGCGCTTCTCCGGTGACAACCTCGACACGAACCTGGCGCTGGTCGAGGAGATCCGCTCGGTGGCCGCGCGGTACGACGCCACGCCGGGACAGGTCGCGCTCGCCTGGGTGCTTGCACAGGGCAACGATGTGGCGCCGATCCCGGGGACGAAGCGCCGCAAGTACCTCGAGGAGAACGCCGCGGCGCTGGAGCTCGTGCTGTCCGCTGCGGACCTCGACGCGCTGTCGAAGTTGACTCCGGCCGGGCTGCGGTACCCGGACATGAACTGGGTCGCCGGGCAGACTGCGCCGCAGGGCTGATAAACTGACCGCAGTAAGCCTTCCGTACCGGACCCTTCCGGCGGGAGGCTTTTCTGCGTTCTGATCCAGTTGAGGAGACCTATGTCTGATCTCGTGGTACGCCGTGTCGACGCTTCCGACCGACCTGTGATGGAGCGGCTCTGGCTGATGTTCCGCCACGACCTGTCCGAGTTCCAGGGCCAGCTGCCGCGACCCGACGGCAGCTACCGCACCGAGTGGCTGGAGAAGGTCCTGACCGGCGATCCGGAGTGGGCCGGGTATCTGATCTCTGTCGGTGAGAACCCGGTCGGGTTCTGCTTCATGCGTGCACTGCAGCAACCGGTGCACGTACTGAACGCGTTCTTCATGGTGCGCCCGGTACGCCGGAACGGTCTGGGACTGCGGGCGGTCCAGGACGTGCTGTCGAACCACCCCGGGCCGTGCGACGTCGCGTTCCAGGCGAACAACGAGAAGGCGGTCCGCTTCTGGCAGCGGGTCGCGACCGAGGTGTCCGGGGACGGGTGGACCCAGGAGGCGCGGCCGATCGCCGGCAAGCCCGACGCCACGCCGGATCTGTGGATCTCATTCAAGGTCTGACGGCAGACCGAAGTACTCGAAGAGGCTCTGGTCGAAGAACGTGATGTTGTGAGTGATCCCGGCCTTGGCGACGGTGAAGACCTGCAGGCTGTGGGCACGGTACCGGCCGTCGTCGGCGCGCACGTAGGCGCCGACGGCGGGCTGGCCGTTCGCCAGTGTCGTCACCATCCGCCAGGCCGGGCCGCGCATCGCGTACACCCGCTCGATGAATGCGCCGTACGCGTCGCGACCCACGAACCACAGCGGCGCCGGCGGCATCTCCAGCACGACCCGCTCGGCCAGCAGCCGGCTGAGCCCCTGTACGTCCGCCGCCTCGAACGCCCGTACGTAGTCGTCGACGATTGCCTTGATCTCCTTGTCGGTGGGCTCGTCGACATCTTCCTCGCTGACGTCGACCTCGGCCAGGCGCGCGCGGGCACGCTGGAGTGCGCTGTTGACCGAGGCCGGGGTCGTCTCCAACGCTTCCGCCACATCGGCGGCGGACCAGTCCAAGACATCCCGCAGTACCAGGACCGCCCGCTGCCGAGCCGGCAGGTACTGCATCGCAGCCACCAGCGCGAGCCGCAGACTCCCCTTGGCCACCACGGCCGCAGCAGGGTCGTCACCGGTCGGGAACGGCTGCAACCAAGGCACATCGAGAGCCAGTTCGATCGGCGCCTGGGCATCGGTCGCCGCTGCAACCAGCCCTGACGGGAGAGCACGCCGTCCGCGTCCCTTGAGCGCCGTCAGGCAGGCGTTGGTGGCGATCCGGTACAGCCAGGTCCGCAGCGAGGCACGCTCGGCGTCGTACGTGTCGATCGCGCGCCAGGCCCGCAGGAAGGTCTCCTGCACGAGATCTTCCGCGTCGTGCACCGACCCGAGCATCCGGTAGCAGTGCGCCAGCAGTTCACGCCGGTACGGCGCCACCTGCTGGTCGAAGTCGTCACGGTCCACGGCGCGAGCCTCCCACCTGTACGGGTCTGTGGAAGTACGTACCGCGCCGCTCGCCGGAATTCATCGCTGCACCGCCGATGAATCCGCGAGGTGCGCCAAGTACATACCCACGTCCTGACTCGACGAGGGAGAAGACCTGATGGCCACTGTGATGATCGACCGCCCGGCTGATGTCGGCGCCCGCCGCGGAGTGATGCTCGCCGTGTTGCTGCTCGGCCAGTTCATGGCACTGCTGGACACGTCCGTCGTCAATGTCGCGATGCCCACCATCGGCGCCGGCTTCCACGCCTCGGGTGCCTGGCTGCAACTGGTCGTCGGCGGCTACATGGTCGCGTACGCGATGACGCTGATCACCGGCGCGCGGCTCGGCGACCTCTACGGCCGCCGTCGGATGTATCTGATCGGGGTCGTGCTGTTCACGCTCGCGTCGCTCGCCTGCGGACTGGCGCCGGCGATCCTGCCGCTGGCGCTGTTCCGCTTCGCTCAAGGCATGGCGGCGGCGGTGATGGTGCCGCAGATCATCAGCGTGATCCAGACCCATTTCACCGGCCCCGCCCGCGCCAAGGCCCTGTCCGCGTACGGTGTGACGCTGTCCGCCGGCCAGGTGGCCGGTCTGGTCGTCGGCGGTCTGCTCCTCGCCGCGAACCTCTTCGGATCCCAGTGGCGACCGATCTTCCTGATCAACGTCCCGGTCGGCATCCTCCTCGCGGTCCTGGTGCCTCGGCTCGTACCGGCCGACCGGCCGACGGCCGCGCGTCGTCTGGACCTCACCGGGCTGGCGATCTCGACCTGCGCAGTACTCCTGCTGGTGCTGCCGATGGTGATCGGGCACGAGCTCGGCTGGCCGCGGTGGACGTTCGTCTGCTTCGTCGCGGGGCTCGTCCTCGCGGTGGTCTTCGTCCGGGTCGAGCGCCGGGTCGACGATCCGCTCCTCAACCTCGACGTACTCCGTACTCGCGGTCTCGGGGCCGGCATCGCGACGCTCGCCTGCACGCTGCTGGCCGTCGCCGGGTTCATGTTCAGCTTCACCCTGCACCTTCAGAACGGCCTGGGTCAGTCGGCCCTCCGTTCCGGGCTGACCTGGCTCCCCTTCGCCGTCACCTTCGGTCTGGTCGGGTTCTGCTGGCGTTCCCTCCCGAGCCCGCTGCATTACCTGGTCGTCCCCACCGGCCTCGCTCTGTGCGTGCTCGGGTACGTCGGCATCGGGCTGGCGCAGCTCAGCGCCGGATCGCTCGTGTGGCCCGCGCTGGTACTGGCCGGCGCAGGCATGGGCCTGTCAGCCAGCCCGCTCGTCACCCAAGCCCTGGTCCATGTCCCACTGAGCAGAGCAGCCGATGCGAGCGGCATCCTCACCACGACCATCCAACTGGCCCAGGTCGGCGGTGTGACGATCTTCGGAACCCTGTTCCTGTCAGGAGACTCGCTCACCACGACGAGCTGGTTCCTCGCCCTCGCCGCCGCGATCGGCATCGTCGCGGGCGGCTTCCTCGCCCGCAGCGTCCGCCAGGCCTAGAAGACGACCACCGAGCGCAGTACGTCGCCGTGGTGCATCTTGGTGAACGCGGCCTCGACCTCGTCCAGGGCGATCGTCTCGGAGACGAAACGGTCCAGCGGGAGCCGGCCTTGCAGGTGGAGGTCGATCAGCAGCGGGAAATCACGGGTCGGCAGGCAGTCGCCGTACCAGCTGGACTTGAGCGAGCCGCCGCGGCCGAAGAAGTCGAGGAGCGGCATCTCCAGCGTCATGTCCGGAGTGGGTACGCCGACGAGCACGACCGTACCGGCCAGGTCGCGCGCGTAGAACGCCTGCTTCCACGTCTCCGGACGCCCGACCGCGTCGATCACGACGTCGGCGCCGAACCCGCCGGTCAGCTCCTGCACCGCTGCGACCACACCGTCGTGGTCGAGGTCCTTCGAGTTGATCGCGTGCGTGGCGCCGAGCTCCTGCGCGGTGGCGAGCTTGCGCTCGTCGAGGTCGATCGCGATGACCTTCGCCGCCCCTGCCAGGCGGGCTCCGACGACGGCCGCCGTACCGACACCGCCTGAACCGATCACCGCGACCGTGTCGCCGCGGCCGACGTTGCCGGTGTTGATCGCGGCACCGAGGCCGGCCATCACGCCGCAGCCGAGGAGGCCTGCGACCTCCGGCTTGGCCGCCGGATCCACCTTCGTGCACTGACCGGCCGCGACCAGAGTCTTGTCGGCGAACGCCCCGATGCCGAGCGCGGGGCTCAGCTCGGTCCCGTCCTTCAGGGTCATCTTCTGCTTCGCGTTGTGCGTGTTGAAGCAGTACCAGGGCCGGCCGCGCAGGCAGGCCCGGCAGTTCCCGCAGACGGCCCGCCAGTTGAGTACGACGAAGTCGCCCGGCTCGATGTCCGTGACGCCGTCGCCGACCGACTCCACGATGCCGGCCGCCTCGTGCCCGAGCAGGAACGGGAAGTCGTCGTTGATCCCGCCCTCCCGGTAGTGCAGGTCGGTGTGGCAGACCCCGCAGGCCTGCACCTGCACGACCGCCTCGCCCGGACCCGGGTCCGGGATCGTGATCTCCTCGATCGACACCGGCGCACCCTTGCCCGCCGCCACCACACCACGCACTGTCTGAGCCATTCCCCGAACCTAACCGCCCCACCACCCCTCCGTCACCCCGCACGCGTGGCGCCCCCACCCCCAGGTCCGACTTTGAGAAGCCACCGACCATCTCGCGGCCCGAAAAATGGTCGGTGGCTTCTCAAAGTCGGACCTGGCGACGGTGTTGGGGGCGGCGTCTGTCCACCGGTCGGGGGACAGGGAGTCAGCCGGGTGGTGCTCCCTCGGGAGGGTGGCGCGACGGGAGAGTTGAGGCATGGAGAACGACAACGCAGTGAGGGTGCGCGGCCTCGTCAAGCGGTACCCCGACAAGGTCGCGGTCAACGGTGTCGATCTGGACATCCACCGCGGCGAGGTATTCGCCCTGCTCGGCCCGAACGGGGCCGGGAAGACGACGACCACGGAGATTCTGGAGGGGTATCGCCGGGCCGACGAGGGTGAGATCAGCGTGCTGGGGACGGACCCGGCACACGGCGACCGGCTGTGGCGCAGCCGGATAGGGATCGTGCTGCAGACGTCGCGGGACGAGGCCGAGTCGACGGTGTCCGAGCTGGTCAACCACTACGCCGGCTACTACCCGAACCCGCGCGACCCCGACGAGGTGATCGCCGCCGTCGGGCTGGAGGAGAAGCGCAAGACCCGGCCGCGCAAGCTGTCCGGCGGTCAGCGCCGCCGGCTCGACGTGGCGCTCGGCGTGGTCGGCAACCCGGAACTGCTGTTCCTGGACGAGCCGACGACCGGCTTCGACCCCGAAGCCCGCCGCCAGTTCTGGACCCTGATCGAAGAACTGCGGACCGAGGGTACGACGATCCTGCTCACCACCCACTACCTGGACGAGGCCGAGCACCTGGCCGACCGCGTCGGCGTGATCGCCGACGGCCGGATGATCGAGGTCGGTACGCCGGAGACGCTCGGCGGGCGCGGCGCCCGGACCGCACGGGTCGCCTGGGCCGACGCCGACGGACCGCACGAACTGCGTACCGACCAGCCGACCACCGAGGTCGCCGCGCTGATGGCCCGCTTCGGCGGCGAGGTCCCCGAGCTCGAGGTCCGGCGCCCGAGCCTGGAAGACATCTACCTGGAACTGATCGGCAAGGCCACCGCCGCCGACACCGCTGCTGTTGCGATGGAAGCTGGAGCACTCTGATGGCGCACACCACGACCACCAAGCCGCTGCCGTCGACCCTCGCGGTCGGCCTGGCCCGGACCAAGCTCGAGGTCCGTGAGTTCTTCCGCGAGCGGGAAGCGCTGATCTTCACCTTCTTCTTCCCGATCATCTTCCTCGGCATCTTCTCCGCCGTCTTCGGCAACACCGACTTCGACGGCGTCAACGCCGCCACCTACTTCACCCCCGGGATGATCGCCTCCGGCATCTTCCTGAGCAGCTTCCAATCGCTCGCGATCAGCATCGCGCTCGAGCGCGACGAGGGCCTGCTGAAGCGGCTGCGCGGTACGCCGATGCCGCCGCAGGCCTACTTCATCGGCAAGATCGGCCAGGTCCTGATCACCTCGATCGCGCAGATCGCGCTGCTGCTGGCGATCTCCGGGCTGCTGCTCGGCGTCGACCTGCCGACCGAGCCCGGCAGGTGGCTGAACTTCGCCTGGATCTTCATCCTCGGGACGGCGTCCGGTTCGGTGCTCGGGATCGCGTTCAGCGTCGTACCGAAGTCCGGCAAGGCCGCGTCCGCGGTGATCACGCCGGTCGTTCTGCTGCTGCAGTTCATGTCCGGTGTGTACTTCGTCTACAGCAGCCTGCCGGGCTGGATGCGCAACGTCGCCGCGGTGTTCCCGCTGAAGTGGCTCGCCCAGGGGATGCGGTCGGTGTTCCTGCCCGACGGATTCGAGCTGACCGAGCCGGCCAAGTCGTGGCAGCTCGGCACCGGCGCGATCGTGCTGTCGATCTGGCTGGTCATCGGCCTGTTCCTCGCCCAGCGGGTGTTCCGCTGGACCCGCCGGGACGCGGGCTGATGAACGACCTCACCGGTACGACGTCGGCCCTCCCGGACCGGCGTCGTACTGAGCTGTCATCTGAGCTGCCGCCGGCGCCGGCCTGGACCGGGCCTCGGTTGTGGATCCTGATGTGGAGGAAGATGGGGTCCGTGCAGAGCTCGAGCGGTGGCGCCGGACAGCCCGTGTGGACGCGGACGCTGATGGGTTGGCACATCGTTTTCTGGGTGCTGCTCGGAATGACGCTGGTGCTGTCGTTCATGGGGCATCTCGGGACGGTCCGGCAGTCGGTGTTCGCCGGTACGGTCCTGGTGCTCGGGGCGGCGTACCAGTTCATCGGGTTGCCCGCGATCCGGTCGCGGCGGGCGCTCCCGTCGTACGCCTATCGGCTGGTGCTGATCGCCTCGCTGATCGTGCTGATCGGGGTCTATCCGCAGTCGGTGTTCCTGATGTTCATCGCGTCGGCGCAGATCTGGTTGCTGTGCGAGGACGTCCGCGAGGGGATCGGGCTCAGTCTGCTGCTGGTGCTCGGCGTGGGTACGGCGCAGTTGTGGAGCGCGGGGTGGGGCTGGAAGGCGTTCTGGGAGATCCTGCCGTGGATGCTGGTCAGCCTCGTGGTGAGTCTGCTATTCGGGATCTGGATCGAGAAGGTCATCACGCAGAGTCAGCAGCGGGCCGAGCTGATCGAGCAGCTCGAGACCGCGCGGGACGAGCTCGCCGAGGCACACCACAGTGCGGGTGTGATGGCCGAGCGGGAGCGGATGGCGCGGGAGATCCACGACACGCTCGCGCAGGGGATGACGAGCATCGTGATGCTGGCGCAGGCGGCGGCGGTCGAGCTCTCGCGCGGCGCCGATGCTTCTGCGCGGCTGGCCGCCATCGAGGACACCGCCCGGGAGAACCTGGCGGAGGCGCGGGCGTTGGTTGCCGCGTTCACCCCGGTTGCGTTGTCGGAGGCAACGTTGACCGAAGTACTGCGGCGGCAGGCGGAGCGGTTCGCGGCCGAGACGGGCGTCGACGTACAGGTCTCGCTGGATCTGCCCGACGACGAGGTCGCGGCGCTGCCGCAGGCGCAGCAGGTGGTGCTGCTGCGGTCGGCGCAGGAGGCGTTGGCCAACGTGCGCAAGCATGCGCGCGCGACGCAGGTGCTGATCACGCTCGGGTTGTCGGACGACGGGGTGTGGATCGAGATCTGCGACGACGGGTCCGGGTTCACCCCGGCGACCGTGTCGGGCGGGTTCGGGTTGAACGCGATGCGCGGGCGGGTCGAGGAGTCGGGAGGGTCGGTCCAGGTGGAGAGTGCGCCGGGGCGTGGTACGCGGGTGCAGGTGCTGATCCCGGCTGTGCAGGAGGATGCGTGATTCGGGTACTGGTGGTCGACGATCATCCGGTCGTACGGTCGGGGCTGACCGGGATGTTGTCGGTGACCGAGGACATCTCCGTGGTCGGCGAGGCCGGGGACGGTTCCGAAGCGGTGGCGCTGGTCGAGTCGACACGGCCTGACGTCGTACTGATGGATCTGCGGATGCCGCGGATGGACGGCGTGACCGCGACCGGCGCGATCGTGTCGGGCTACCCGGCGACCCGGGTGCTGGTGCTGACGACGTACGACACCGACACGGACATCCTGCACGCCGTCGAAGCCGGCGCCGCCGGGTATTTGCTGAAGGACACGCCGCACGCCGAGCTGCTCAACGGGATCCGCGCGGCCGCGCGTGGTGAAACCGTCCTGGCTCCGCCTGTCGCGGCCCGGCTGATGTCGCGCCTGCGTACGCCGGCCGCACCCGCCGCCGCACTGCCGTCGCCCCGCGAGCTGGAGGTGCTGGCCGCCGTGGCCCGCGGCCTCAGCAACGCCGAAATCGGCCGCGAACTCTTCATCGGCGAGGCCACGGTCAAGACCCACCTACAACGCCTCTTCGCCAAACTCGACGTCGACGACCGCACCCGCGCCGTCACCGTGGCCATCGAACGAGGCCTACTGCCGTCACCGGGCCGCTGAGCTAGCGGCCGTGCCCCTGGTCTCTCGCCGGACCAGCGTTGTCGGAGTGACGCTCCTGCGCACCCATCGAGTAAGCGATCCGCGGGTCCACCCGGCCGTCGAGCCGACGACTGAGGTCCGACTGCGCCTGGCTCACCACGGGTTGCTGGTCGGCCTGCAAGGTGGGATTGACGCCGGCCCGGACCGCATCGGCGAGCTGTTCGGCTTCCTTCGTTGCGTGCTGGTGCTCAGCGTGGGCGCCATTGGCGACGTTGACGGCGTGTTCGGCGACCTTTCCGAACTCCGCGCTGCTCCTGGAGAGGTCTGTGTGCAGCCGATGCGCGTAGTCGCGGGTCCCATCGAGCGAATCGCGCATCTGGCCGATGGTCCGGTTGAGCTTGGCGGACGGCTGTGCGTCGTGTACCCCGGGCGCGGACGGCCGGAAGTTGTACGCCGCCTGCCGCCCGTCGGACAGCTGACCGACCATCTGCTCGACCCGGTTGTCGACAGCATCGACGACGGTCTTCAGGAACTCGACGCCCTGACGGAGTTGCGCCACGTCGTCCGTCGCACGATCGGGCATCCGCTCGATTGTTTCCAGATTCTTCAGGGCGCCCTCGAGGGCCTGCGCTCCGGCCCGCAGACATCTACGGTCCTCGGGATTCGTGCCGTTACGCTGAGCCTCCAGCGTTTGCTGGACAGTCCCGATGCCGGCCGACTGCTGTTGTACGTCGCCCTGGTACGCCCTGTACGTGTGCGCAAGGCTCTCCTTGGCAGGCCTCACGGCGGCGCCCTCGGCCCTCCCGACCGCTTGCTCGGCCGAGTAGAGGCCGTCGACGCCCCGTCTCAGCGTCGCGACATCGTCCGATCGGCTGTCCAGCATCCGGCCGATCTCCGCGTCGCCGAGCTCGTAGGTCACCGAACGCAACGTTGCGTGCACCTCGGTCACCGCCTTCGCGATCTGGTCGGTGTAGTGGGCGAATTCCGCCTCGTTCGCCATCAGCTCGCCCTTCGTCTGCCGCGCGCTCCGGTCGGGCCCGCGCTCCCGTCGTGATTGATGCCTCGCACAACGAGCCTAGACGCAACCGGGTCGATCGCCGGTTCCCACTACCCTTCGCCCAGCGGTCTGGCCTTGCGGTCCGGCCGTGCCGGGTCAGCCGTCCGCGCCGACCTCGTTCGGGATCGCGCCGCCGTACCTGCGGTCGCGCTGCGCGTAGAGCTCGATCGCCCGCCACAGGTCGCGGCGGTCGAAGTCCGGCCAGAGTGTGTCCAGGAACACCATCTCGGCGTACGCGAGCTGCCACACCAGGAAGTTGCTGGTCCGCTGCTCCCCCGACGACCGGACGAACAGATCCACCTCGGGGATGTCCGGCGCGTACAGGTGCCGCGCGATCGTCTTCTCGGTGATCCGGTCCGGCTTGAGCTTGCCCGCGGCAACCTCCGCCGCGATCGACTTCATCGCGTCGGCGATCTCCGCCTGGCCGCCGTAGTTCACGCAGAACTGCAAGGTGATGGTGTCGTTGTCCTTGGTCCGCTCCTGCGCATACTCGAGCTCGTCGATCACCGACTTCCACAACCGCGGCCGGCGCCCCGACCACACCACCCGGACCCCCATCGCATCCAGCTCGTCCCGCCGCCGATGGATCACCTCTCGGTTGAACCCCATCAGGAACCGCACTTCCTCCGGCGACCGCGCCCAGTTCTCCGTCGAGAACGCGTACGCCGAGATGTACTTCACCCCGATGTCGATCCCGCCCTTGATCACATCGAGCAGGCTCGCCTCGCCCGCCTTGTGCCCCTCGGTCCTCGGTAGCCCGCGCTGCTTGGCCCACCGTCCGTTCCCATCCATGACGATCGCCACGTGCTTCGGGACCAGCTCCTTGGGGATCGCAGGCACCCGAGCCCCCGAAGGATGCGGCTCCGGCGGCACCACCACCTTCCGCTCCCCCGAACCCCCCAAAACCCCCCGACCCCGACGACGACCAATAGGCGACATACCCCGCATCCTCCCACCCTGCCCGTCCCCCTCTGCAGCAACCTGCAACCTGTGGATAACCCACCCGTCCGAACACCCTCCGTATGCAACCCTTACACCACCAGCAACCCAAGAACGGAGCCCCACCCCATGCCCCGCCGGCCCCTCCGCACCGCCGTAGCCACGCTCAGCGCCCTAACCGCCCTGACCGCCTGCAACGGCTCCCCCGAGGCCGGCCACCCCAACACCACCCCTGTCTCGAACTCCCCGACCATGAGCCCGAGCCCCACACCAAACGCACCTTCAACTCCCGCCTGGACCACAGACGAACAGGCCGCCATCACCGCCGCCAAGGCGCGATACGTCGCCGCCCGGGCGGCAGTGAACAATGCCTTCAAGGAACCGGCGAAGGCCACGACAGCTTCGCTGGAAGCGGCGGGCAACGGTGGCACCTGGGTCATCGCAGTCGCTGGGCAACTTGATTTCCAAGTGAAGAATGGCTGGTACCAGACAGGTGACGCGAAGGTCGCCTCACTCGACGTCCGGTCGGTGAATCTCAAACTCGCGCAGCCGGAGGTCAGGCTCACGAGTTGCATCGACAGCTCGCAAGTAGTGGATCGCTATCAGTCCAACAGCAAGCCGATCCCGGTTGTGTCCGACAATGGCGACCGCCATCGCTTCGAGTCGCGCCTCGTCTACGCGAAGAGCGCATCGACGGGGCGAAAGCTGTGGTTCCTCGTCGACGACAAGACGACCAAAACATGCTGAGTCTCCGCGCGCGGTGGATCGCACCCCTACCCGCTCTGCTCCTATCGATCACAGGCCCGGGAGCCGACGCCGAGGCAATCGCGACTCCGACACCCCCTCCTCACCTGCAGAAGGTCTGCGACGTGTCCGGAAGATGCTCATTCATTCCGTCGTCGAGCGTGCAGGATCCCGGAAAGCCTGGGACTCCGGGGGACGACGGACAGGGCGGAAAGCAGATCAAGCGCGTCTGCGATTTCAATGGTGCCGCACAAGCATGCACGTCCAAGCTAGGAAACTGGTCGAACGGGCAGCAGTGCTACATGAGGCGAGAAGAGCCGCAGCCACCGTTGACCGACGCGAGATGGCAGGGGCACACCGACGGCAGCATCTGGGCATGCGTTCGGCAACAGGGGTACGCCGATGGCGAGCACCTCGTCACCAAATGGGTGTGGCTACCAGGTGAGCCAGATACCGTCGTCATCGATCCAGTCACCTTGGCGTACCGCGCAGTTGCGGAAATGCAACTTGCGAAGCCGATGATCCGAACTGCACCAGGGGTGGGACAGATCGGTCTGGTGAATATGCCCGTCTGGCTATGGGTGGCGAAGACGGAGAACACCTGGGGCCCGATCGAGCGCAGCGCGAGCGTGCCCGGATTGTCCGTGACAGCCAAAGCTCAGGTGACGGCAGTCGATTGGGCGCTCGGCGATGGAACGACGCTCCGATGCGAGGTCCCAGGCACGCCGTACGCCGAGTCCATGGGTGTCAATGATTCTCCGGACTGCGGCCATCGATACAAGATGACCTCCCGAGAGTTGCCCAACTGCAAATACCCGGTGACTGCGACCGCGCAGTGGAAGATCACCTGGGAAAGCACCCTCGGAGACAACGGACAGATCGACATGACCCAGCAAGCTGCGACACAATTGCGGATCGGCGAGGCCGTGCCCGTGCTGGTCGATCCGAACGGCGGCGATGCTGTTGCGCCTTCCGGGTCTGCATGCTGATTCGGAAGTCGGGCCTCGGCGTTGGATTCGGGGTTTGTGCGGCGTCTGCGTTGTTGGCCGGGTGTCAAGGGACTCCGGAGACCGGCCGGCCGACCGACAGGTCCGGGTCGGATGCGGCTACGCCGTCAGCCGCGAGTTCTGGGTCTCAAAGCGCAGCGTGGACAACCGAGGAACGGGCCGCTGTTGCCAGCGCCGAGGCGCGCTATGTCGCCACGAGTGCGGCAGTGGATCGGGCGCTGTCGAATCCGTCTGAGCTGGATCGAGCGGCGCTGACGAAGGCAGGCATCGGCGGCGAATCACTCCTCAGGGCCGCGGACGATGCCACGACTTTCGGAGGTGATTCTCGCCAACTGCATCGACAGTTCGAAGCAGATCCTCCGGTTCAAGGTCAACGGCAAACGGGCTTCGGCCGCTGACCCCGAGGAACATCGCCACGAAGCTACAGCCCGTGTGGTGTTGCCAGCCCCACAGAAGACGGGCCGAGGACATCGATGCTCATCTCTGACCGGTACACGGGAGATTGCTGAGGGCAGACCGCCGGCGCTCAAAGCCGAGGCTGTGGATAACTGGCGCCGAGGTACGGGCGGAGGTAATAGGTTTTGGGTATGACGAATTGGGCTTCTGTTGAGGGGATCCGGGGGGATCTGGCGGGGGTGCTTGGGCGGTTTCGGGGTGGGGGGACTTGGGCGTTCAGTTTTGGGGATGGGGGGCCTGAGGCGGTGATGCTGACGTATGACGAGTTTGAGGATCTGGGTGGGGAAGGGAAATTCACGGTTGGGGATGAGGTGCTTGAGCCGGCTGTGCTTGCGGAGGAGTTGCCTCGGTTGATGGAGGCGGTGCGGGCGGGGAGTGGGGCGCCGGTGGTGTGGGGTGAGGACGGCGAGCCGGAGGCCGTGCTCATGTCGACGACGCAGTACCGCGATCTGCGGGGCGACGACCACCCGCCGGCTGGCGTCGTGGACGACCCGACTGTTCGGACGTACGCCACCGAGCCGCTGCCGAGCAGCAAGCCTTTGGACCTGGACGAGTGGGCTGCTCGGATGGGGCCGGAGACGCAGGAGCTGTTGGAGGAGCTGCGCCGTGAGGACCGAGAGGGGTCATGAGCGCAGGGGTTGGGTACCAGTTGGTGGCTGGGCCTGACTTCGATCTGGACTATCGCCGGATCGACTTCGCGGCGAGCAGAGATCGTTCGGGTCCCGAGGCCGCGCTCCGACGGGAGCTACTGCGGACCATGCTGGACCTCGCGAGTGGCAAGTCCAATGGCCATCATGCGTTGAGCTACGCGCCCGGAAAGGGTGATCTACGCGACTGCGTGACGGCATACCTCCGGTCGGATCCGCAGCAACCGCCGGACTATCGCTTGGTGATCCGCGAGATCGGGCCTACGGCGCCAGGGGGAATGCCGCGGCGGGAGTTGATCGCGATCAAGCCTCGTCGCGGGCCGAACAATGTCTATGCGCACGTCTGTGCTCGTCTGAGCCGCCATCCGGACGACAGGCAACCTGGCTTCGACCGGTTCGACAATTGGCATGACCTGACCGGCGGATCCTCGTCGAGGCAGGCGGAGCTGGATGCGAAGCGCGCCATCGCCCATGCATGGGACGGACAGCAACCGCTGCGGTCCTCGCGGCCCCTCATCATCGGAGCGCCGTCACGAGCACCCAAAGAATCGGCTCGGGACAGGGTCTTGCAGCAGCAGTACGACGCCACCGCGGGCACGGCGTCGGAACCCACCGGGCATCCGCCGATGCCGGCTGCGCGGCCTCGAGCACCTCTCGCGAACGCTCGACCACGAAACTCGCGGCCGGGAGCGACTGGGTGGCCAGGCAACGGTCGGCAACGCTGATCGACGTTTCGCCCGCGGAGCAGGCGGCGGCCCGTCAGGAGGCTCCCGAGGTCAGGTCCAGGTGGGGTAGGGAGCGGAGTTGGTTTTCTTGGTGGTAGGTGAAGAAGGCGGCTATCAGGCCGGTGGATTCTCGGCGGGTTCGGGGGTCGGCTTGGAGGGCGGTGGGCCAGTTGCCGGTGAGGAGGGCGGCCAGGTGGGTGACGGTGGCGGGGGACGGCATGGCTGAGGCGGGTGGGCGGCAGGAGGTGCAGACCATGCCGCCGGAAGCGGGGTTGAAGGCTCGGTGGGGGCCTGGTTCGCCGCAGCGGGCGCAGTCCTCGAAGGAGGGGGCGTAGCCGGAGATCGCCAGGGAGCGCAGGAGGAAGGAGTCGAGGACCAGGCCTGGCTCGCGTTCGCCGGTGGACAGGACGCGGAGGGCGCCGGCCAGCAGGAGGTGGTGCTGGGTGGCGGGTTCCTTCTCCTCGACGACCAGGCGGTCGGCGGTCTCGAGCAGGACGGTGCCGGTGGTGTACCGCGCGTAGTCGCCGACGATGCCCTCGCCGTACGCCGCGATCGACTCGGCCTGCGTGACCACGTCGAGTGTTCGCCCGGTCGCCAGCTGCAGGTCGACGTGGCTGAACGGCTCCAGGCGGGCGCCGAAGCGGGACGACGTCCGGCGGACCCCTTTGGCGACCGCGCGGACCTTGCCGTGGGCACGGGTCAGCAGCGTGGCGATGCGGTCCGCTTCACCCAGCTTCTGGGTGCGCAGCACGATCGCCTGATCCCGGTAGAGCGGCACGGCCTCAGTGTCTCACCCACCACTGACAGTCGACTCGAGACTGATCGGGTCGCGGCCGGTGAGATCACGGACCGCGGTGGAGACGTGGCTGAGTTCGCCGCTGGCGATGGCGGCGTACGACGTCACCCAGCCGGCCACCTCCCACGCCGGAGCGCCGTAGGACTCGCGGGATCGGTACGCCTCGTCGAGGGTCTCCGGCTCGTAGCGGATCTTGCGGCCCCAGGCGTCGGTGAGCACAGCGGCTGCCTCCGCGAGGGTGAACGCCGAAGGCCCGGTCAGGTCGTAAGTGGCGCCACCATGACCCGAGCCCACCAGCACCGACGCCGCCACGGCAGCCACGTCGTCCCGAGCGACGGCCGCGACCCGGCCATCGCCGGCCGGCCCGCGGATCACCCCGTCCTCCCCCACGCCCCCGGACACGAAGTCCAGGTACAGGTTGTCCCGCAGGAACGTGAAGTCGACACCCGTCGACCGGATGTGCTCCTCGGTGTGCCAATGATCCCGGGCGAAGGTAAACGTCGCCCCGGCAGCCGCCCCGACGAACGACGTGTAAACGATCCGCTGCACCCCCGCCGCGACCGCCGCGTCGATGGTTGCCTTGTGCAACGCCACCCGATCCGCCGACTCCGTTGCGCTGAGCAACATCAGTACGTCGACCCCGTCGAGCGCGTTGAGCAGCGCCGCGTGCTCGCCGTACGCCGCCTGTGCGACCGATGCGCCCGGCACCGAGGGAGCCCGGGCCGGATCCCGCACGATCAACCGCAGCGGTACGTCGGCCAGCCGCGCCACGATCCGGGAACCGAGCTGACCGGTCGATCCGGTGACGCCGATCACTTGCCCACCAGGTCCATCCCGCCGTCGGTGTACCGCTGCCCGGCCACCGCCTCCGCCGGGAACGTCGCCTCCAGCGCCGCGAGTTCCTCAGCGGTCAGCGAGACGTCCAGCGCCCCCAGGTTCTCGGCCAGGTACGTGCGCCGCTTGGTCCCCGGGATCGGCACCACGTCATTGCCCTGAGCAAGCAACCACGCGAGCGCCAGCTGCCCCGGCGTCACACCCTTCTCGAGGGCCAGGGCCTGCACCTGCGCGACCAGGTCGAGGTTCCGCTGGAAGTTCTCCCCCTGGAACCGCGGCAGTCCGCGCCGCATGTCGTCCTCGGGGAAGTCCGCCTCCGACTTGATCTGCCCGGTCAGGAACCCACGACCGAGCGGGCTGAACGGCACGAACCCGACGCCGAGCTCCCGCAGCGTCGGCAGTACGACGGTCTCCGGGTCGCGGGTCCACAACGACCACTCACTCTGTACGGCGGTGATCGGATGCACCGCATGCGCCGCGCGCACGGTGTCGCCGTTGACCTCGGACAGCCCGAGGTACCGGACCTTCCCCGCCTCCACCATCGCAGCCATCGCGCCGACCGTCTCCTCGATCGGCACCTGCGGATCGCGCCGGTGCAGGTACCACAGGTCGACGTGGTCGACGCCGAGCCGGCGCAACGAGGCGTCCAAGGCCTCGCGCGCATACGAAGGCGAGCCGTCGACGACCGTCGGCAGCACCGCGTCCACGGGCGGCCGCTTGAAGCCGAACTTCGTCGCGAGCACCACCTCGTCGCGGCGGCCGGCCAGCGCCCGGCCGACCAGCTCCTCGTTCTCACCGTCGCCGTAAACGTCGGCGGTGTCGAGGAAGGTACAGCCCGCGTCGATCGCCGCGTGCAGCGTCGCGATGGACTCGGAGTCGTCGGCCCGGACGCCGTACGCCTGGGACATCCCCATGCAGCCGAGGCCGAGGGCGGAAACGGTCAGGTCACCGAGGTGAGATTCACGCATGCCCCGAACCTACCGCCGCGTCCCGCCCACCAGGGGCAGGGGGCCCGCGGGCGGTGAGACATATTCCTGTCCAGACAACATTAATGTGACATTTTGCCGCGACTCGGCACAGCGAGCGCAACATTCCATATCTTCGGCAGGCACGAGCGGCATCAAAAGGGGTGGACATGTTCCTGCGACGGGCGCTGCGGTACCGCTGGGCACAGGCCCTGGTACTGACCGGCATCAGCCTGCTGATCGGCACCTGCGCCGTGTTCGGGCCGTGGTTCGCGCGGGCCGTCGAGCAGACCGTGCTGACCGAGACGCTGTCCGGGCAGCGGCTCCCCGCGTCCTGGCTGCTCGCCTCGCCGGGACCGCAGGTCGGGATCACCACCCGCCCGGAAGACCTCGACAAGCTGCTCCCCGCCGATCTCAAACCACTGTTCACCCCGCCCTTGCACGGCATCTACAACGACGTCAGCTGGAGCATCCCCGCCACCGCGGGTGATCCGGCGCCGGGCGCGCGTGTGCGCTGGCGGGACGGGTACTGCGCCCAGCTCACCGTCACCGAGGGCCGCTGTCCGCAGGCCGCGAACGAGGTGATCGCCTCGACGGTCGACAAGACGACCTGGGATCTTCGCGTCGGCACCTCGATGACGGCGACGCCGAGTGACATCGGCAAGGGCGGCGGCAAGCTCACCGTCGTCGGCTTCTACCAGCCGAACGAGGCCCGCGGCGACTTCTGGTACGGCGACTATCCGACCGGCCATTCGCACATTCCGGGCGACAAGGACCCGGGTGCGGCCAACGAGTTCTTCACCGACAGCGCGACGTTCGCCGGCAACAACTGGACGCAGCGGGTCACGTCGGACTTCCGGCCGATCCCCGGCGTGGCCCGGCTCGGCGACCTGGACCGCCTGAAGGAAGCGACCGAGACGGTCAACGGCAACGCCAGGGAGCTCGGCGTACCCGCGCAGAACACCTCCTCGCTGGCCACGCTGGTCGACCAGATCGAGGCGGAGCGCAAGCAGGCGACCACGATCATCCCGCTGGTGATGGTGCAGGTCGCGTTGTTCGCGGTCGTCGTACTGGCGCTTGCGCTCGCGGCCGTCGTCGACCAGCGGCGACCCGAGATCGCGCTGGCTCGCTTGCGTGGATCGTCCACGAGGCGGACCCAGCGGGCATTGTGCATCGAACTCGGTCTGCCGGTTCTGGCCGGCACCTTGCTGGGTGGTCCCGCAGGCTTCGGCCTGCTACTGATCGTCCGTGCGACCTGGTTGCGGTACGGCGCCCCGATCGAACTGCCGTGGACCGTCCCGGCCGCGCTCGCGCTGGCGGTCGTACTCGCGCTGATCGTGGTCGTGCTCCAGGTCCGGGGCGCTGTGCGGCAGACGATCTCCAGCCTGCTCCGCCGCGTCGTCCCGTTGCGGCGCGGCCGGACGATCGGCGTCGCCGACCTGTGCATCATCGTGTTCGCCGTGGCCGGGCTGATCGCGGCGCTGACCGGCGACGGGCGCGGCCCGCTGCCGGTCCTCACGCCCGCACTGCTCGGGCTCGCGGCCGGCCTGATCTTCGCGCATCTCCTGCTGCCGATAGCCGGGCTGGTCAGCCGGCGGGCACTCCGCCGCGGACGACTGGGCCTCGCGCTCGGCGCCCTGCAGATCTCGCGCCGGCCGGCCGTGACCCGGATCGTCGCCGCCGTCGCGGTGGCCGCCGCCCTCCTCACGTTCGCCGGGCAGGCCTCGTCGATCGCCGCCGCCAACCGGGAGACCCGGTCCGGCTACGAGACCGGCGCCGAGGGCGTACTGCAGATGAACGCCCTCTATCTGGCTGACTTCCTCGGTGCCGTCAACCAGGTCGACCCGGACCGGCACTGGCTGACCCCGGTCGTGATCTCCCGGCCCCCGGCCCCCGACTCGCTCAAGTCGGAGATGATCGAGCCGGACAGCTTCCGGCGGATCGCCTTCCGCGGCGACCAGCTCACCGACGCACAAGGCTGGCAGACGCTGCAGGCGCCGAGTAACCTCTCGCCACTCACGTTCCGCAGTTCACAGCTGACGGCCACGGTCGCGGTGAACGGGATCAAGCCACTCGTCAGCCGCGCCGCCAACGGCGACGAGATCGACGGCGGTGCGCCGAAGTCCGTCGTACTGCGGGCGAACGTGGTCAGCCACCGCGACGGGTCCCGCTTCCTGGTCACGTTCCCGCCGATCCGGTTCCCGTCGACCAAGCCGGTCGTACTGCGGGCGGACGTGGACTGCCTCGGCGGCTGCGACCTGCTGCGTCTCGGCATCGGCCGCGAGGCGCTCGATCCGGCGGGTGTCCAGGGCAACGTTGTGATCAGCAACATCTCCAGCGACGACCACCCGACGATTGCCCTGGGCAAGCCGGAGGCCTGGCAGACCGTTCCGCAGCTCGGCTCCGACCAGAGCTCGATCACAGCTGCGCCGGGCGGTGCGCTGACGATCGCGATGAAGAGCTTCGGCGCCGACATGTTCCTGCAGTACGCGACCGTGCCGCCCGTCGTGCCCGCGCTGGTCACCCCGGAGTACCACTGGGTCGACGGCGCGACCAGCAGCCCGGCGGCCGACGGCAGCCCGATGACCCTGGCCCGGATCGACCGGCTCCGCGGACCCGTCAACCGATACAGCGATCGCACCGCCGTGGTCGATCTGGAGACGGTGCGGCGGCTCGGCGGTGTCGTGGACGAAGGGGGCACCGACTTCGAGCTCTGGCTGAACAAGGACGGCCTGGCGAACGTCGACACGATCACCGACAAGCTCGCCAAGGCCGGGTACAACGCCGACCTGGTGGATCGCCGGGACGACCGGATCGCGGCGTACGGGCGCTCGGCGAGCGCACTCGCGTTGCAGCTGACTCCGGTCGTCGGCATCGCGGCGTGGGTGCTCGCGATCGTCGTACTCCTGCTCACCGTCGTCACGTCCTGGCGGTCGCGCGCGCAGGACTACGCCAGCCTGAAGATCACCGGCGTACCGGCGAGCGCGACCGGACGGGCCGCTCGCTGGGAGCAGACCGGACCGGTCGCGCTGGCGGTCCTGCTGGGAACGATCTGCGGGCTTGTCGGTGCGCACGTCGCGCTGCCGCTGATACCGCTGTTCGCCACCAATGGCGGGCCGGTGCCGCTCGATCTCGGGATCAGCTGGCCGGTCGCGCTGGCCCTCTGGATCGGGGGCACGGCGATCCTCGCGGCCGTGACGCTCGTCCTCGGCAGCGGCGTGAACAGACGCTCCAGCTACAACAGGATCCGGGAGGAGCTGACATGAGTGGCCTGGCCATCAGTACGACGGGACTCGTGCACATCTACCGGGCTCACGGCCACGATGTAGCAGCGTTGTCCGGTATCGGGATCACCGTGCGGCCCGGTGAGCTGGTCGGGCTGCTCGGACCGTCCGGTGCGGGGAAGTCGACGTTGCTCCAGCTGTGCGGCGGCCTGCTCACGCCGAGCGCGGGCAGGCTGCAGATCGGCGAGCACAACGTCGCCACGATGACCGACCTCGAGCTGGACCGGATGCGATCAGGCGATGTCGGCATCGTGCTGCAAGGTGCCGGACGCAACCTCATCCCGTATCTCACGCCGGCCGACAACATCCGCTACGCCCAGCAGGCCGCACCGCCCGAGCGCGACCTCCCGACGCCGGAGACCATCCTCGAACTTGTTGGCCTGGGCAACCATGCGCAGAGTCCGCTCACGCAGCTGACACCCGGCCAGGTCCAGCTCTGCGCCGTTGCCGTCGGCATCGCAACGCTGCCCGGCCTGCTGCTCGCCGACGAACCGACGAGCCAGCTCGACCATCACGCCCGCGACGAGGTACTCGCGGCGCTCCGCACGATCAACACCGAGACCGGGATGACGGTCCTCCTCGTCACGCACGACCCCGAGGTCGCCGCGACCCTCCCCCGGACGATCACCATCCGGGACGGGCGGATCGCCTCCGAGGGCCGGTCGGGTGAGGAGTACGCCGTGGTCGCGGTGGACGGATCGTTGCCGCTGCCACCGCATGTGGCCGAGCTGCTGCCGGCCGGGACGCTCGTCCAGGTCACGACCGACGACGGCGTCATCCGGCTCACGCCCGTGGAGCAGGAGGGCAACCAGTGATCAACGTCAGCCAGGTGACGGTGCGGTACGGCGACCTGGCCGCGGTCTCGGACGTGTCTTTCACCGTCCCGCCCGGATTCGTGCTCGCGGTCAGCGGACCGTCCGGCGCCGGCAAGAGTTCGTTGCTATGGGCAATCGCCGGCGCGGTGCCGGTGGCGAAGGGGCAGGTCGAGATCGACGGGCTGGTCATCAAGGACCGGCCTGCGGCGGCCGCGCACGGCGTCGTACTGATCCCGCAGGGCAACGGGCTCGCCCGGGTCCTGACCGCCCGCGAGAACCTGTCGATCCCCTTGCTGGCCAGGCGAAAGCCCGGTGACGACGTGGAGCGGACGATCGAGCAGGCGCTCGCGGGTGTCGGGCTGGAGGAGAGCGGCGATCACCTGGTCGAGGAGCTGTCCGGCGGCGAGCAGCAGCGGGTCGCGGTAGCTCGCGGGATCGCCCAGGAAGGGCGGGTGATTCTCGCCGACGAGTCCACCAGCGAACTCGACAGTACGAACCGCGAACGTGTCCTCGACCTGCTGCACGAACAGGCCCGCCGCGGCGCGGCCGTCGTGATCGCCACCCACGACCCCAACGTCGCCGACAGCGCCGACGGCCACGCCGTGATGGACGAGGGCCACCTCAGCTGGCTACGGCGCCTCTGACCGGCACGACAGCTGAGTTATTCGGTCGTCAGGTGGGTCGGGGTGTTCGGTGGGCCTGACTCAAGGAGTCGGTGGACCATGGCCGGCAGGTCGCGCGGGGCGAACCGTCCGCCGGATGCGCGAAGGTCGTCCAGGGTCCACCATTGCATGGCGTGGACGTTTTCGGCGCGGAGTTCTGCGGGGGTGAGGGTGCCGGACGGGTCGAACGGTGCCGTGCGGATGAGGAAGTAGTCGTTGAGTACGCCGTCGTAGCCGGTGGCGTGGCCTTCGGCAACGAGTTCCTGGTGCCACAGGTGCGGCGGGTCGGGGAAGTCCTGGAGGCCGACCTCCTCCACGAGTTCGCGGCGGAGGCCTTCGATCACGGTCTCGCCTGGTTCGAGGCCGCCGCCGGGCGTCGCCCACAGCGGGCCGTCGTCGAACTCGAAGCGGACCAGCAGGATGCGGTCGTCGGGGTCGAGGATCACGGCGCGGGCCGCCGGACGCAACCGGGGAAGGCGTAGCTCGAGTTCGCGGTGCTCCTCGACCCGGCGGAAGCCGAAGCGCGCGTTGACCTTGCGCATCGGGGCGTTCGACAGCGCTGTCCAGGTGTGCAGGAAACGTTGCGTCGTACGGTGTTTGGCCAGCTGCTCGAGGTTCGCCAGCTTCAGGTGGGTGCCGAGGTTGTGGCCGCGGTGCTCCCGCAGTACGAGCGTGTCGTCCTGCTGGGCGTGCTCGGCGTCGGCCCGCGGCAGGTAGATCAACGTGTACCCGGCCGGGTCGCCGGCGTCGGTGTGCACCATCGTCACCAGGGCGAGGTAGTTGCGGTCGATCCGCGCCTCGCTCGCCTCCAGCTTGTCGACCGTCCACGGCACGAGCTCGCGGGTCATGCCACCGGTCGGGACGTCGAGGTCCATCGCCGTGTGCAGGTCGGCGTAGGCCTGCTGATGCTCCGGCGGGCACACCCCCGCCCACGAGGTCAGGCGATATCCATCCAGCCGCCCCGCCGACTCCCGGAGCTCGTCCAGCCGCAGGTCGTCGTACGGCAGCGGTACGACGAGGTGTTCCTCGACGTGCTCCACGCCGAATCCGAGTCGCTCCGCGAACGCGGCCCCCGGCCACGGCTCCGACGGTACGCCGAGCTCGGTCTGGACGATCGTCCGCCCGAGCTGGGCCGATCGGGTGACCGCCCACTGCCACAGCGCCGAACCGATCCCGCGCCGCCGGTGCTCCGCGGGTACGTCGATCTCGACCTCGACCGTGTCGAGGTTGTCGGTCAGCCGGTACTCGAACAGCATGCCGCCGAGCACCCGGTCGTCCTCGAACGCGGCCACGGCGATCCGCTGCTTCAGCGGGCTGGGATTGCGCAGCGAGTAGCCGAGCGTCTCGCGACCGGTCACCAGCGCAGCCTCCCGGCCGGCGACCACGCCGGCCCGGAAGGCGTCGTACCACTCGTCGAACAGGGCCAGGTCGGCCGGGTCGATCTCGCGAACCAAGATCACCCGGCCGACCCAATCAGACAATCAGGTCAGAGCGCCAGTCGTTAAACCGGTGCGACCTTGCCCTGGTACATGTACATGATCACGAAGTTGTCCGCGTACGGCGCGTTCTTCAGGATCGGGTCGTCGTCGGCCGGGAACTTCGCCACCCGGGTGCCCTCGAGCGCGGGGTTGTTACCGTAGCGCTCCCAGAGCGGGATGATCGGCAGCAGTTCGTTGAAGGCCATCGCCGCGGCGGTGATGTTCTTCTTCTGCTCGTCCAGGTTCAATCCCTGTGCGGACTTGTCCACCACGGACTGCAGGTCGATCGGACCGGCCGAGGTGGTCTGCTTCAGCGGGAAGTTCATGCCCTTGCCGCCGGAGTTCGCCGCGATCACGTAGTTGAACGTGTACAGGTTCTGCACGAACGCGAAGTACGGGTGCGGGTGGTTCGACGCGCCCCAGGTCTGGATGGCGAAGTCGAACTTGCCGGCCAGTACGTCGGGGTTCAGCTGGGTGAACGTGATACCGCGCTTGGTGATGTTGAAGCCGAACTTGTTCAGCTGGTCGGCCGCGTTGGTGGCGGCCGGGTTCCAGTCGGCGAACTCGGTCGGGAACTTGATGTCGTAGGCCGCCGGCTTGCCGCTCGGCAGGATCCACTTGCCGCCGGTCTGCTTCCAGCCGGCCGACTGCAGCAGCGACGTCGCCTTGGCGAGGTCCTTCTCGTACGCGTTCAGCTTCTTCTGGTCCGCGTCGGAGATCCAGTCCGGCACGGAGATGTCGGAGAAGCCGGCCATGTACTTGCAGGGCTTGCCCGAGTCGCCGAGCGCGACGGTGCCGTTCTCGTTGCGGTCGAGGACGTAGGCGATCGCCTGCCGCACCTTCGGGTCGGACAGCTCCGGGTGCGCGGTGTAGTTGAACACCAGCGCCGGGCCGGAGTACACCGGCGGCCGGAGGATCCGGAAGCCGCTGGACTGGAGGGTCTTCTCGGTCGCCACCGCGAAGCCGTGGGTCGCGTAGTCGACGTCCTTGTTCAGCACGACCGGGGTGACGTCGGAGGTCTCACCGTTGTACAGGAGCACCTTGCTGAAGCCGATCTTGTCGGCGAACAGGCCCTTGTCGTTCTTGACCAGCGTCATCTGCGCGTTGGTCATGTTCTTGGCGTCGAAGTTGAACGGCCCCGACACGACCGGGTTCTCCGGACGGAACTTCTGGAAGTCGCCGTTGAGCTGCTTGCCCTCGGCGCTGTCCAGGCTGGTCTTGGCCTTGCGCATCGTCTCGGCCTTGGTCGCCCACTCGCCGTACACCGAGTCCGGCATGATCGGCGCGCGGAGGATGTAGCGCTCGAGCACCGTGGACGGCGTACCGATGGTGAAGGTCACCGTGGTGTCGTCCTTGGCGCTGACGTCGGACAGGAACGTCCACGACTGCTGGCGCATCAGCCAGTGCAGGTTGAACGTCGACACGACGTCCTTGGCGGTGACCGGCTTGCCGTCGCTCCAGGTCAGTCCGGAGCGCAGCTTCATCGTGTAGGTCTTGGTCGCCTCGTCCAGCGTGCCGGACTCGGCCATCATCCATTCCCACTTCTTGTCGGCCCAGTAGTACAGGCCGCCGCTGGGGTAGACGAGGTCGAGGTAGGGGCTCTGCTGCTGGATGCCGTCGGTGACGCCGGCGGCCAGGTTGAAGTGGCCCTTGGGCGGCAGCTGGTACGGGTACGCGCCGTGGAACTCCTTGTTGGCCGACTTGCTGCTGTCGCCGCTGGCGTTCGGGGAACTCGGCGAGCAGGCCTCCAGCGACCCGATGCCGGCCACGCCGACACCGGCGATGCCGAACAGCTGGAGCACGTGCCGGCGCGAGATCGCGCTCGTCCGGGGACTCGGCCCCGGAGAGTTGGTGCCGGAATCGTTGGTGCCGGTGGGACTCATTCCTTCGTCCTTTCTGATCTGATCGCACAACTGTGTGCGTCAGGCACTACTGGTTTGGGTACTGCTAACCGCCCTCGCGTTTGTCCCGGCGCCGGGTCAGGACGACCCCGACGACGACGATCAGGCCCAGTAGCAGGCCCAAACACAAGGTGAACAGGGTGACGACGAACTCCGGAGTACCCGGCGACAGCGTGAGCAGCAGGGCTCCGCTCGCCAGGATCAGGAACGCCGCCCAGCCGAGCGCCAACCGCCCGATCTGTGGTGACATCAGGCCACCGGTTCATCAGGCCGGACCTCCCCGGCTCCGTCGCGGGCCACCACGTGGCAGGCCGCGGACTGACCGGAGCGGATCTCGACCAGCTGTGGAACCTTGCCGTCGCAGAGCCCGTCCTCGAACGACGGGCAGCGCGGGTGGAACGAGCATCCGCTCGGCAGATGGGCCAGACTCGGGATCTCCAGGCTGCGCAGCGATTCCCGGCCCTTGGTCTTGGTCAGGTCCGGATCCGGTTCGGGGATCGCGTCGATCAGCGCCCGGGTGTACGGATGCGTCGGCGCGTTGATGATCTTCGGCGTCGGACCGAACTCGACGATCCGGCCGAGGTACATCACCGCGGTCTTGCCGTGCCAGCCGAAGTACTTCGCGATCGCCAGGTCGTGGGTGATGAAGAGGAACCCCACGCCGAGGTCGTCGCGCAGGCGGCCGAGCATCGCGAGCACGCTGATCCGGATCGACACGTCGAGCATCGAGGTCGACTCGTCGGCGATGATGAGCTTCGGGTCCAGCGTGAGCGCCCGGGCCACCGCCACCCGCTGACGCTGACCACCGGACAGCTGGTGCGGGTACTTCGGCAGGAAGTTCTCCGGCGGCGTCAGGTCGACCTTCCGGAGCAGCTCGGCGGCCTTGTCGGCGGCCGCTTTGTTGCCCTTGACAACACCGTGCTTGAGCAGCGGCGCGGTGATGGTCTGCTGGATGGTCCGGGTCGGGTTCAGCGAGGCGTACGGGTCCTGGTGGACGTACTGCACGCTGCGCCGGAAGGTGCCGAAGTCGTGGCGGTTCATCGACCAGATGTCGTTACCGTCGAACGCGACCCGACCGTCGCTCGGCCGCGCCAGGCCGGCCGCCATCCGGGCCGCGGTGGTCTTGCCCGAGCCGCTCTCGCCGACCAGGCAGAGCACCTCGCCGGGGTTGACCGACAGGTTGACATTGTCGACCGCGCGGATCGGGCCCGCCTTGGTGTCGAACACCTGGCTGACGCCGGCCAGCGTCATCAACGGCGTACGGCTCGCGGTCTCCGCGGTCTCCGGGGTTTCCGGAGTCTTCTCCAGCGCGCTCATGAGGCAGTCCCCATATCGTCCTGCACCCGGCGGTCGAGGTGCACGTCCTTCCAGTGGATGCAGGCGACGTCGTGGGCGTTGCCCGCCTCGTCGGTCACCGGGACCAGGTCCGGTTCGTCCTCTTTGCACTCGTCGGTGGCGAACTTGCACCGCGGGTTGAAGGCGCAGCCCTTCGGCAGCGCGGCCAGGCTCGGCGGACCGCCCGGGATCGACTCGAGGTCCGGCAGGTCGCCCACGATCGGCGGCACGGCCTTGATCAGGCCGAGCGTGTACGGGTGCCGCGGGCGGTAGAACAGGTCACGGACGCCGCCGGTCTCGACCAGGCGCCCGGCGTACATGGTGGCGACCCGGTCGGCGAGCTCGGCGGCCAGCGACAGGTCGTGGGAGATGAAGATCATCGAGAAGCCGAGCCGCTCGCGCACCTCGTGGAGTACGTCGACGATCGACCGCTGGGTGAGGATGTCGAGCGCCGTGGTCGGCTCGTCCAGGATCAGGACCTCCGGCTCGAGCAGCAGGCTCATCGCGATCAGCACCCGCTGCCGCATGCCGCCGGACAGCTCGTGCGGATAGCAGTCCATCACCCGCTCCGGCTCCAGCCGCACCAGCCGGAGCAGCTCGCCGGCCCGGTCCTCGATCTCCTGCCTGCTCGCCTTGGTGTGCGCACGCATCGTGTCGTGCATGTGCGCACGGATCTTCAGCACCGGGTTGAAGGCGTTCATCGCGCCCTGGAAGACCATCGCGGCGTCCCGCCAGCGGAACTGCCGCAGGTCGCGACCGTCCAGCCCCAGTACGTCGATCTCGGTGCCGTCGCCGCGGTTGAAGATCACCTTGCCGCTGGCGTGCCCGAGCCGCGGCAGCAGCCGGAGCAGGCCGAGCCCGAAGGTGGTCTTGCCGCAGCCGCTCTCCCCCACCAGGGCGAGGCTCTCGCCCGGGTAGAGGTCGAGGTCCACGCCGCGGACCGCTTGCACCGTGGCACCGGAGCCGGTCCGGTACTCGACCTTGAAGTCGCGGATCGACAGCAGTGGCTTGCCCTGGCCGCCGCGCACCGCGCGGGGCGCTCCCGAAGTCGTAGTCGTCACCAGGCTCACCGGTCCCGGAGGCGCGGGTTGAGGATCTCTTCGAGGGATCGAGTCATCATCACCAGTCCGAGCAGCAGCAGGATGATCGCGACAATCGGGCTGAGGATCCAGGCCAAACTGTCGTCGTTGAAGATTGCGCCGGCGATCCAGGCGCGGTTGAGCATGATGCCCCAGTTCGATCCGGTCAGCGGCGCCAGACCGAGCAGGTAGAGACCGACGAGCTGGTAGATCGCGTTCGTCACGCCGATCATGAAGTTCATCAGGATAAAGCTGGCCATGTTCGGCAGGATCTCGACGAACACCACCCGGGGCGTGCCGAGATCCAGCAGCCGGGCCGCTTCGACGAACTCGCGTTCCTTCAGCGAGAACACCTGGGCCCGGACGGCCCGGGTCAGCACCGGCCAGGACAGGCCGCCGACCAGCAGCGCGAGCAGGAGCGGCGAGTCGAGCTTGAAGAAGGCGCCGAGGACCGCGAGCAGGACGATCTGCGGGACGGTCAGGAAGACGTCGGCCAGCGTCACGACGACCGAGTCGACCCAGCCGCCGAGGTAGGCGGCCAGCGAGCCGAGCACGATGGCCAGCGCGGTGGAGATCGCCGCGGCGACGAAGCCGACGAAGATCACCGTCCGGCCGCCGCTGATCATCTGGACCAGGACGTCCTTGCCCTCGTTGTCGGTGCCGAGCAAGTGGCCTGGCGATCCGGCCGGGAGCAGGATCTCCTTGACGTTCGGCGCGATTTCCGGGGTGAAGAACGGTCCGATCGCGCTGATCAGCACCAGCAGGGCGACGATGATGAAGCCGATGAAACCGGCCGGACTGCGCCGCAGCGACCGCAGGATGCCGGCGAAGCGGGAGACGCCGGTGGTTCCGATCGAGGTGACGGGGATAGTTGCTTCGGTCATCTCGTCACCCCTTGCCCTGGACGCGGATCCGCGGATCCAGCCGGCTGTAGAGAATGTCGGCGAGCAGGTTGGCCACCACCACCGAGACGGTGACGACCAGGAAGATCCCCTGCAGTACGGCGTAGTCGCGGCCGTTGACCGCGTTGAAGAGGCTGAACCCGATGCCCTGGTACCCGAAGATCTTCTCCACGAAGATCGACCCGCCGACGACGAATCCGAGCGAGACCGCGAGCTGGCTGAACAGCGGCAGTACGGCGTTGCGCCCGACGTACCCGTTCCTGATCCGGGAGTCGGACAGGCCGCGGGCCCGGGCGACGGTCACGTAGTCCTCACCGAGCGTCTCAACGGTCGAGGACTTCATCACCAGCGCCCAGGAGCCGACCGTGGTCAGTGTGTAGGCGAGGATCGGCAGCATCGCGTGGTAGAAGATGTCGTTCAGGAAGGCCAGGCTGAACGACGGATGCACACCTGGTGTGTACGAACCACGCGCCTCGGTGAGGTTGAACCATTGCAGTTTCACCCCGAGGAAGACGACGATCAGGATCGCCAGGATGTAGTTCGGGATCGCGTGCAGGAACGCGCCGATCGAGGTGAGCAGATGGTCGACCCAGGTCTCCCTGCGGTACGCCATCAGCATGCCCGCCGCGATACCGATGACGAAGGCGAGCACCGTGGCCACGCCGACGGAGAACAGCGTCCACGGCAGGTAGGTCCTGATGACCGAGGCAACGGTCGTGCCCGGCGAGAGCGCCGAGTTGCCGAAGTCGCCGTGCAGCATGTTCAGCATGTAGGTCCCGTACTGCGAGATCAGCGGCGCGTTCGGGTCCAGGGAGAAGAGGTTCTTCGCCTGTGCCGCGGCCGCCTCGTACGAGATACCGGTCTGCGCGATCTGGGTCTGGATGTACGTGTCGACCGGGTTACCCGGCAGCAGCCGGACCAGGAAGAACGTTCCGCTCGTGACGATGAAGACGGTCAAGACGGCCTTGAAGAGTCTTCGGACAAGCCAGGCGCTGAAGAAGCGCCGAACGGCCGAGGGTCTCGGTTCGACAACCGGTCCTTCGATCAGTTCCGACGCGGGTGTCTCGACCGCACCGCTCACTGCTCACCTCCACGCGACTGCCAGGGAAAGTCGGTGGCGCAGACCACTCAACAGCACGACTTAGTAACGCTGTCTTGCAAGGATCTGCGCATAGTGACGACAGTGTGCGCAACCCCAGTCATCGAGTCAACGTCTTGAGGCAACGTTGAGACAACGTTGCGGACCGTGATCTCACGGTACCGGGGCGTGCCGGAATCGCCCGGCTCTGAAACAGCGACGGGCGATTCGCCGGGAGAATGTGACGGAGTCAGCGCGTGGCGCGGTTGACAGCCGACACGACAGCCTTCAACGAGGCAGTGAGAATGTTGGCGTCCCGTCCGACACCCCAGAAAACCTCGTCGCCGACCTCGCATTCGACGTACGCCGCGGCGAGCGCGTCACCGCCCGCGGACAGCGCGTGCTCGTGGTAGTCCAGCACCCGTACGTCGTACTTCAGCGGCTTGAGCGCGTCCACGAAGGCCGACACCGGACCGTTGCCTTCGCCAACCAGCTCGTGCGGCACGCCATTGGAATAGACCTGAACCCGGAGCTGGTCGCCCTGGCCCTCGCCGGACGTCGAGTTCACGCTCAGCAGCGACAGCTTGCCCGGCGCCAGGTACTCGGCCGCGAAGATGTCCCACATCTGCTGCGGGCCGACCTCGCCGCCCTCGTTGTCGGTGTGCTGCTGGATCACCCGGCTGAACTCGATCTGCAGCCGGCGCGGCAGGTCGAGTCGGTGCTCGGACTTCATCATGTACGCGACGCCGCCCTTGCCGGACTGCGAGTTGACCCGGATCACGGCCTCGTAGCTGCGGCCGACGTCCTTCGGGTCGATCGGCAGGTACGGCGCCTCCCAGGTGATCTCGCTGACCGGCTTGCCTTCGGCCGCGGCCTGCTTGTCGAGCGCCTCCAGGCCCTTCTTGATCGCGTCCTGGTGCGAGCCCGAGAAGGCGGTGTAGACCAGATCGCCGGAGTACGGCTGCCGCTCGGGGACGCGCATCTGCGTGCAGTACTCGACCGTACGGCGGATCTCGTCGATGTCGGAGAAGTCGATCTGCGGGTCGATGCCCTGGCTGAACAGGTTCATCCCCAGCGTGACCAGGTCGACGTTGCCGGTCCGCTCACCGTGGCCGAACAGGCAGCCCTCGACCCGGTCCGCGCCGGCCATCAGCGCGAGCTCGGTCGCCGCCACCGCCGTACCGCGGTCGTTGTGCGGGTGCAGGCTGATCGTGCTGTGCTCGCGCCGGGTCAGGTGCCGGCCGAACCACTCGATCTGGTCGGCGTACACGTTCGGGGTGCACATCTCGACGGTGGCCGGCAGGTTCAGGATGATCTCGCGGCCCTCGGCGGGCTGCCAGACGTCGCTGACCGCCTCACACACCTCGAGCGCGAACTCCAGCTCGGTGCCGGTGAAGATCTCCGGGCTGTACTGGTACCCGAACTCGCAGTCGCCGAGGATCTCGTCGGCGTACTTCATCACGGTCTCGGTGCCTCGGACGGCGATGTTGCGGCACTCGGCCTTGTCGACGTTGAACACCACCCGGCGGAACAGCGGCGCGGTCGCGTTGTACAGGTGGATGGTCGCCTTCGGCGAGCCCTGCAGCGACTGCACGGTCCGCTCGATCAGCTCCTCGCGCGCCTGGGTCAGCACCGAGATCGTCACGTCGTCCGGGATCGCGTCGGACTCGATCAGGCTGCGGACGAAGTCGAAGTCGTACTGGCTGGCGCTCGGGAAACCGACCTCGATCTCCTTGTAGCCCATCTTCACCAGCAGGTCGAACATCCGCCGCTTGCGGGCCGGCGACATCGGCTCGACCAGGGCCTGGTTGCCGTCGCGGAGGTCGGTGGACAGCCAGCGCGGGGTGTGGTCGACGGACTTGGCCGGCCAGGTGCGGTCGGGCAGCTCGATCGGCGGGAACGCACGGTAGCGATGGGTCGGCATACCGGACGGCTGCTGGACGGGCTTGGGCTGGTTCTTCGGTGCCACGGGGGTTCTCCTCGAGAAGCTGTGTACTGCACAGGGTCGCTGGACGACCGGCGTACGACAGAACTCCGCGGCGAGGGAACCGGCCTTGTCAGGCCTCGCCGCGGCAGCGAAGGAGGAGAAGCTGGTGCCGCATGGTGACAGCCACTCTATGCACAACTCCCCCGGCCCGTCGAACCCGGGGTCTCGACGCGCGAGACACGAAGAGTGACGGGGCGCTCGCTGAGGATGCGCTGAGGATTCTGTCCGTTGCTCGTGGAGCGACCGGCGGGCGGTGCAAGGATGGCCGGATGACCGCGCGGGTGCTGGTGGTGGAGGACGCGGAGCCGATCCGGACCGCCGTCGGCATCGCGCTGACCGAGGCGGGGCACACCGTGCGCACCCGGCCGGACGGCGAGGGCCTCGAGCGGGACCTGGCGGAGTACCGGCCGGATCTGGTGCTGCTCGATGTGATGCTGCCCGGGCGGGACGGGTTCGAGCTGCTGACGATCACGCGGGAGACGTCGAACGCGGGCGTGATCCTGCTGACCGCGCGGGACGCCGTCGGCGATCGGCTGCACGGGCTGCGGACCGGCGCGGACGACTACGTGGTGAAGCCGTTCGTGCTGGCCGAGCTGATCGCCAGGGTGGAGGCCGTACTGCGGCGGATGGGGCGGCTGCGGACCGTCCTCACCGTCGGCGATCTCGAGGTGGACGTCGAGGCACGCGCGGTGCGCCGGGCCGGGGCGCCGATCGAGTTGACCGCGACCGAGTTCAAGCTGCTGACCTTCCTGGCCGGCCGCGACGGGAAGGTGGTCGGCAAGACGCAACTGCTGACCGCGGTCTGGGGGTACGACGACTACGCGGACAACCTGGTCGAGGTCTACGTCAGCGGACTCCGGCGCAAACTGGAGGCACATGGTCCGCGGCTGCTGCACACCGTCCGCGGATCCGGGTACGTGCTGCGGTCATGAGAGGTCTGCGGACGGGGTCGTTGCGGGTACGGGTGACGGTGACGGCGATCGCCGTACTGCTCGTGGTGCTGCCGATTACCGGGCTGACGGTGAAGGCGGTGTTCGACGCGCAGGCCGAACGCAGCCTCGACTCGCTGCTCACCGGACGGGCACAGCTCGCTCAGCAACTCGCCAGGCAGAACGTTGCGCCAGGCAACTTGGTACGCCGGGTCGACGCGGACGGGGTCCGGGTGACGCTGATCCTGCGGAACGGGCGGCAGCTGGGTGCACCACCGATCGACGCGGGCGGGACCGTACGGCAGGTGAAGGCGACGCTGTCGGCCGGGCAGCAGACGAAGGGCGCGACGCTGATGCTGTCCGCCGACACCAGCTTGCTCGCCGACGCCAGCTCACGGCTGCGCACGGTGCTGTTGATCTCCGGTGCCGCCGCGATCCTGATCACCGCGCTCGCGTTGGTGATCGGGATGCGGTTCGCGCTGGCGCCGCTGGACGCGATGACCGGGCTGGCGCGTTCGATCGCGGCCGGGCGGCGGGGTGGGCGGTTGCAGCCGGAGCGCGCCGACACCGAGCTCGGCCGTACGGCAGCCGCCTTCGACGAGATGCTCGACGCTCTCGAAGGCGCGGAAGGTACCGCACAGCGATCTGAGGATCGGATGCGAGAGTTCGTCGCGGATGCGGCGCACGAACTGCGCACTCCGGTAGCCGGTCTGCAGACTGCCGCGGAAACGCTGATCCAGCTGGGCCCTGACGCCACTGCCCGACAGCGCGAGGAGCTCGAGCTGTTGCTGGTCCGCGAATCGCGACGGGCCGGCACTCTCGTCTCCGATCTCCTGGAGCTGAGCCGCATCGACGCGGGCCTGCAGCTGCACCTGACCCAGGTCGACCTTCGCCATCTCGCCGACGCGCAGGCTGCCCGGATCCGGCTGGTCGCTCCCGAACTGGACGTCGAAGTCACCGGCGCGGCGACCGTCACGGCGGACCCCGAGCGGCTGACCCAGGTCGTCGCCAACCTGGTGGACAACGCCCGCCAGGCAGGCGCCCGTACGGTCCGGATCAGCGTCGACGGCACCGGCGTACTGCTCGAGGACGACGGCCCCGGAGTCCCGCCGCCCGCCCGTGAACGGATCTTCGAGCGCCTCGTCCACGGCCCCCACAGCAAAGGCGCCGGCCTCGGCCTCGCCATAGCCCGCGGCGTAGCCCGAACCCACGGCGGCGACCTGACAGTCGGAGACCGCGCCGACGGCAAGCCCGGCGCCGCCTTTCACCTCCGGCTACGTACCTAAGAACGGGTAGTAGTCGACTCGGCGGGCCTCGGCCACGCTCCAGGGGAGCCGCCTGTCGGCCGATCCCGAGCACCACTACCCGTCCTTCGGTACATCACGCCCGCAGCAGGCCGTCGATGGTGGTCTGATGGCCGGCGAGGATCTGGGCTGGGTCTGCGCCGAGGACGTGCTGGAGGACGGTGGCGTAGACGTCGCGGAAGTCGGTGCCGGCTTTGAGGTCTCCGTTGGAGAGGTCGGTGAGGCTGGGTTGGTTGCCGTAGAAACCGCCCGAGACCTTCTCGCCGAGAAGGAAGACCGGCCCGGCGGTGCCGTGGTCGGTGCCGTCGCTGCCGTTGGCCTGGACCCGGCGGCCGAACTCGGAGTACACCAGCACGACCGCGTTTTTCCCGCGGTCGGTCTTCTGCAGCCGCTGCGCGAACGGCGTCAGCGCGCCGTCCAGCTCGGTCAGCAGCCGCTGCTGCGTACCGCGCTCATCCGCGTGCGTGTCGAATCCGCCCAGCGAAGCCGAGTACGCCCGCGTCGGCACACCGGCCTCGATCAGCCCGGCGATCAGTTCGAGCTGCGCACCGAGTTGCGACGTACCGCCGGCGGATGCGCCCTTCGTGCGTTCCTCGTCGTCCTCGTCCTCCTGCTCATGCCCGCTCTTGACCGCCTTGCCCAGCACCTGCGTCGCGTTCTGGAGGTCCAACACGGACTTGGCTGCGCGCGCCTGCCAGTGGCCCTCCCCCGGGCTCGGCTTACCCAGGGCGGCGTACGCCGTACCCAAAGCACCGTCCAGCAGCGACAGTCCGCGCAACGGGAGCGAGGCAGCCGCCGTGGTTTCGCCGGCCAGGAGTGGCGGCAGGGTCGACTCGACCGAGACGGCACGCAGCGGGTCGGCGCCGGTCGCGTCGAGCCAGCGCCCGAGCCAGCCGGTCGGGATCGGCGACTTCGGCGACGCCGTCTGCCAGATCGCCATCGACCGGAAGTGACTGCGATCCGGCTCCGGGTACCCGACCCCGCGCACGATCGCCAGCCGCTTGTCGTCCCACAGGCCCTTCAGGCCCTTCATCCCAGGGTTCAGCCCGAGCCCGTCGCCGAGGTCGAGCACCTCGTTCTGCTGGTACGCCAGATCCGGCCGCGCCTTCTGGTACGCCGGGTCCGCCGCCGGGACGACCGTGTTCAGCCCGTCGTTCCCGCCGTACAAGGTGATGACGACGAGCACCGACTGGTCGCTCGGCAACGGATCGTCGACAGCCGCGGCCATCAGGTCGGACCAGTTCACCTGCGTCGCCCCGGCGGCCAGCGCGCCGGCCGCCGTCACCCCACTGAGCGTCAGGAACCGCCGTCTCGTCAGGTTGTCCATCGGTCCTCCACTCATCCGCTCACGACGTACTCGGGTGCGCAGGCCGCGACCGCGGTCAGCTGCGCAGGGTCCTTCACACCGGCCAGCGCGCTCTTGGTCCGCTCGGACCAGCCGTCGACGCCGAGGAGTGCGGCAACGTCTTCTGCGTTCTTGACGCCTGACAGATCGGCCTTCCTCGCCAGCTGTTGCGCGAGCTGCAGCCGGGTCACACCGGCCGACGTCGTCAGCCAGCTCGCGCCGGCCGGCCAGCCGCCGACGCTCAGTGGGCGGAACGGCAACTGCCCCATGCCGCGCAGGCCGGCCAGCAGCTTGGTCTGCTCCTTCTCCTCCAGCTTCGACGGCTGGAGCCGCAGCGCCCGCAGCAACCCGACCGCCCACTCGACCGGTTCCTTCACCAGACTCGACGCCGGGTCCTTGAACGCCGGCTCGGCAGCCATTGCCATCAGCAACGACTTCACCTCACGGTTGACGCCGTACGCCGAACTCAGCCGGGCGACCGTGGCGGCATCGGGCGGTGTCGCCGACACCAGCCGGAACCACAACCGCCCGATCACGAACCCGGCCGAGGCGGGCTGCGCGAGCGCGAGACCCGCGAACCCCTTGGCATCGAAGTCGCCGGTCTTGCCGAGCAGCGTCTTCGTGCCGGAGTCGAACCGCCGCCGCTGGAAGGTCGCGACGTCCTTGCGCAGCACCCATCCGGTGAGACAGCGCGCAGCCTGGGCGACGTCGGCCTCCTGGTAGTGGCCGATGCCGAGCGTGAACAGCTCCATGAACTCGCGGGCCAGGTTCTCGTTCGGCGATCCCTTGCGATTCTTCTGCCCGTCCAGCCAGCGGATCATCGCGGTGTCCACGACCATCGCCCGGGCCAGGTCGCCGAACCGGCCGAGGGCGAGGGTGCGCTGGGTCTGGTTCTGCGCCAGCATCCAGGCCGCGTTCCGGACCTTCTGGTTGCTGGTGGCGAAGTGCCCGTGCCAGAACCAGGTCAGCCGCTCCCCTGCGGTCCGGCTGACGACCATCCGATCCAGCCACCAGATCGTCAGCTTCCGCTCCTGCGCGGCCCGCTGCTTGTTGGCGGCCTTCTTCGCGTCCTTGTCCTGCGGCGTCTTCGCACCGCCCTGCTTCTTCGCCCCTTCCGGCTTCTGCACGCCCTCGGGCGGCTCCAGGCCCGTCGGCGGTCGTACTGCGGCCGCGGCAGCATCCGATGCCGGGCCCAGCACTCGCCGGACGGTCGCGTCGGCCCCGGCGTCGAGGTCTCCCGGCGCCGGCCCGAACCCGAACCGATCGTTCAGCCGCCGCACCACGGCCCGCTCGCTGATCTCGGTCATGTCCCCGATGGTTTCCAGTCCACGACCGCCGGACCAGGATCCGGGGGCTTTCTTCAGCCGATCCACAGGTACCGAGTAGACAGCGTCTATAGCGATCCTGTAGACACTGTCTACGTGATCGCTCTGGGCCTGCTGACGGCATCCGCGTCCTGCCACGCGACCTGGAACCTGCTGCTGAAGAAGAGCGGCTTGGGCGGTCCCGCGTTCGTCTGGCTGTGCGGGCTGCTGACACTGCCGATCTCGCTCGTGCTGCTCCTGCGCGGATCGCTCGCGACGGCTTGGTGGGCCGGGTTGGTCAGCATGGCCTTGCACACGACGTACGCCGTCACGCTGCAGAAGGCGTACGGCGCTGCGGCGTTCTCCACTGTCTATTCGGTGAGTCGCGGCACTGCGCCCGCACTCGTGGCCATCGCCAGCCTGAGCGGGCCGCACGTGTACGGCGGTGCGGCACTGGTGCTGGTCGGCGTGCTACTCATGGAGCGGCCGCACTCGCGCGCTCCGGCCCGCGGTGTGGTTCTGGGGTTGGCGGTGGCGATGTGCACAGCGGCGTACACGATGTGGGACGGGTTCGCTGTCCGCTCTTTGCACGTTGACCTCTGGACCTATCTGGCAGTGGCCAACGTGGCGCAGGTTGTCGCGCTGGCGCCTATGGCCCGCCGAGGTGCTTTGGCGAACTGGCGGCAAGCGCTGCCGATCGCTGTCTTGATGCCGGCCAGCTACGGGTTGGTGCTGCTGGCGCTGTCGTTCGCCTCGGTCGGGACGGTGGCGATCGGGCGGACGTTGAACGTCGTCGTCGGCGCGGTGTTCGGCGCCGCCGTTCTCCGCGAGCGACCCCGGGTCGGCGGGCTGGCCCTGATCGTGGCAGGTGTCCTGCTGGTGAGTGTTTGAGAGAGGAGTGCTGGTGAAGGACCTGGTGTGTTTGCATGCCGGTACGAGCGGACCGGCGACGTGGGATCGCTTCGTGCCCGCGTTCGAGGAGCTGGGGTACCGCGTGCACCGTCCGACCTTGCTGGGACATGGGAGTGCTCCGCGGCGGCGTCCGTACCGGCTCGACGACTTCCGCGATCAGGTGCTCGACGAACTGGACGGCCTGGATCGGGTGACGTTCGTCGGGAACTCGCTCGGGGCGTTCGTCGCGAGTGCCGTCGCGGCGGCGGAGCCGGCGAAGGTCGAGCGGTTGGTGCTCGAGGAGCTGCCGGTCCCGCCGCGCGATGCCCAGGACGGCGACCCGGGGGTGCGAGCCATTCCGACGCTGGGGTTGCTGGCCGCTGGTTGGCTGAGTCGGCGGCGCTGCGATCCGTGGTTGCTGCGCGATGTCATCGCGGATCTTCGACGACCGCAGCCGGCGTGGTGGGCCGGGTTGAGCGCGGTCCAAGCGCCGACATTGCTGCTCGCGGGCGGGCCGCAGAGCCATCTCGACCAGACCCGGTTCGGCCTGGTCGCGAAAACGATGCCGACAGCAACAGTTACGACGATCGAGGCCGGCCACCGGATCCACAGCAAGGCCCCGGACCGCTGGCTGGACGTCGTACGTGGCTTCCTTGCCTTCAAGGGCGCTTGAGCATTTAGCGTTCTCGACATGACTCAGATGAGGATCGCCCGGCCGAGCACCGACCTCGCGGCGATCGAGCGTTTCTACGTCGACGGGCTGGGGCTGAGCGTGCTCTACCGGAAGGCCGACGAGCACCATCACCTGCTGATGGTGGGGTGGCCCGACGCCGAATGGCACTTGGAGCTCGTCGACGATCCGACCATGCGACCGCAACCCACCGAGGAGGATCTGCTGGTGATCTACCTCGACGGCCCGGTGCCGGACGACCTCGTCGAGCGACTAGTGACGGCCGGCGGAACCGTCGTACCGTCGCGCAACCCGTACTGGGACACTTGGGGTGTGACGATCATGGATCCGGATTCGTACCGGTTGGTTCTGTGCACGCGTTCCTGGAGCAACCGATGAGCCGGGCGGACTCGCTTCTCGACCGGATCGGCACGCACGGACTCGGCGTGCTGGTCACGATCAAGCGCGACGGGCGGCCCCAGCTGTCCAACGTCACGTACGTCTTCGACGGCACCCGGGTCCGCGTCTCGCTCACCGACGGCCGCGCCAAGACCAGGAACCTGCGCCGCGACCCACGCGCCAGCCTGTACGTCGACGGTCCGCGCGGCCGCTCGTACGTCGTGCTGGAAGGCAAGGCCGAGCTCAGCCCGGTCGCGGCCGATCCGCACGACGCGGTCGTCGAGGATCTGGTGGACTACTACCGCATCGCATCGGGCGAGCACCCCGACTGGGACGAGTACCGCGCCGTCATGGTCGAGGACCAGCGGCTGATGTTCTCGATGGCGGTCGAGCACGCGTACGGGATGCCTAAGCCGTAGCGGCTTCGTCCGCTTCCAGAGCCACCCGAGTCGCTCGCGCCGCCTCGCGGAAGCGGCGCGGCGCGATGCCGTTGACGCGTTTGAACGCGTTGCTGAACGCACTGTCGGACGTGTAGCCGAGCGAATGCGCGAGGGCGGACAGCGGCTCGTCACCGTCGCGCAGAGCTCGCTCGGCGAGGCGCATCCGCCAGTTCAGCAAGTAGGTAAGGGGTGGGACGCCCGCGACGGCGCGGAAGCGCTCGGCGAACGTCGTACGGGACATCGCGGCGGCTCGGGCGAGTTCCTCGAGCTGCCACGCCCGGCCGGGCTGCTCGTGCATCAGGCGAAGGGCCGGGGCGATGCGCTCGTCGGCGATCGCGCGGAGCCAGCCGACCGGGAGCGCGCCGCCCTCGGCGAGGCAGGCCCGCAAGGCCTCCAGGAACAGCAGGTGCGCGACGTCGCCGGCGGCCAGGCTCGCGCCGGGCTCCGAGGTCGATGCCTCGCGCAACAACCGGTGCAGCAGCCATTGGAAGGTCGCGGCCCGCTCGTCGCTTGCACGGAGATGGATCACCGGCGGCAGGGCGCGCATCAGCAACTCGTCGCCGGTGCGGTTCAGGGCGACATGGCCGCCGACGCCGACGACCCGCGGCCCTACGCCGGTGATGGCGCCGCTGCCGAAGCGCGCGATCGGGCCGTCGGTAGCACCGAACGCGGCGACCGCGTCCTCGACCGGTACGGCGTCGGAGTTGCCCTTCACGAACTCGTGCCGCCCGTCGAACAGCACGATGTCCCCCGGCGCCAGCTCGATCCGGCCGGCCGTCAGCTCGTCGTCGAAGTCGATCCAGCACGTGCCCTCGACCGCGGCGGTGAACTTGAGCCGGTTCGTCGCCGGGTAGCGCAGCGCCCACTCGCCGATCGCCTCGAACCCGCGGGAGACGTGGCAGCGCGCCTCGGTCAGTGCGAGGGTGTCGGTGAGCGGATCGGCCATATCCGTACTATCGCGCAAGTTATCGGCACTCTCAAGCATTCTGCGTCCAGATATCCCGGCCTACCGTCGAAGCATGCAAACACCAATGGGTTCCGGATTCAGTGCCGCTTCCACGACGTACGACGTCCTCGAAGGCATCGATCTGCACGGCAAGATCGCGATCGTGACCGGCGGGTACTCCGGGCTGGGCAAGGAGACTGTCCGCGCCTTCCGGTCCGCGGGCGCGGACGTCATCGTGCCGGCGCGCGATGTCGCGCGCGCAGCCGGCGAGCTGGCCGACATCGACGGCGTTGTCGTCGAGGAGCTGGACCTGCTGGATCCGGCGAGCATCGATACGTTCGCGGACCGGTTCCTGGCCGGCGGGCGGGCGCTGCACATCCTGGTCAACAGTGCGGGCATCATGGCGAACCCGCTGACCCGGGACGCCCGCGGATACGAGTCGCAGTTCGCCACGAATCATCTCGGGCACTTCCAGCTCACGACGCGGTTGCTGCCGGCGTTGCGGCAGGCCGGTGGCGCCCGGGTGGTGGCGGTGTCGTCGCGCGGGCACCGGTACAGCGACGTCGATTTCGACGACCCGAACTTCGAGCACCGCGAGTACGCGCCCTACCCGGCGTACGGGCAGTCGAAGACCGCGAACGTGCTCTTCGCCGTCGAGCTGGATGCGCGGGAGCGGGCGGATGGGATCAGGGCGTTCGCGGTGCATCCGGGCAGCATCATCACCCAGCTGGCCCGGTATTCGGACCGCGAGACGTTGCGCGAAGGCGGTTTCCTGGACGAGAACTACGAGCCGGTGATCGATCCCGCGCGCGGTCTGAAGACCGTCGAGCAGGGCGCGGCGACGCAGGTGTGGTGTGCGGTCAGCCCCACGCTCGACGGGTACGGCGGGGTGTACTGCGAGGACGTCGACATCGCGACGGTGCACACGTCGGACGAGGCGGACACCGGCGTACTGGCGGTGACTCCGGGCGCGTTCGGTGTACTCCCGTATGCGATCGACCCGGAGAACGCGCGGCGGCTGTGGAAGCTCAGCGAGGAACTTCTCGACCGCGGATAAACCAGTCGCGGTAACCGGGTCGCTCGGTGGACGCTGGGCGGGTGGAGATCTCGAAGCTGTCACCCGACGACGAAGCCGGGTGTGCCGAAGCCGTTGCGCTGAAGAGCGCAGCCCTCAAACTCGACTGCCCGGAGATGGTGCCGCCGACGGCGCGTGGCTATGCGAACATGCTGCGCTACGGGTGGGATCTGGAGCCCGAGTACGCCTACCTGGCGCGAGACACCGACGGGACCGCGGTCGGGCTGCTGGCCGTGGGCGTCAACCTCTACGACAACACGAACCAGGTCTGGGTCGACGTCGACGTCCATCCGGATCATCGTGGCCGCGGAGTCGGGTCGGCACTGGTCGAGTACGGCGAGGGGTTCGCCCGTGAGCTGGGCCGGGACACGATCGGCTACGGGTGCGTGGACCTGCCGAAGGCGGATGCGTTCGCGCGCCGGCACGGGTTCGTGCAGAAGGCCGTCGAGGTGAACCGGCGACAGGACATCACCGGACTCGACTGGGGTGTGGTGCAGCGGCTGTACGACGACGCGGTCGCCGCGTCCACGTCGTACGAGCTGACGAAGCTGACCGGGGCGCTGCCGGAGGAGCTGCTGGAGGACATGGTCACGCTGACCGCCTCCATCAACGATGCTCCCAAGGACGACCTGGACATGGAGGACGACGTCTACAGCCCGGAGCGTCTGCGCGCGTACGAGGAGGCGCAGTCGAAGAGCGATCGCACGGTCTACCGGGTGATCGCCCGCGAGAAGTCCACCGGTGCGCTCGCCGGCCACACGGTCGTCGCCGTCGAGCGCGAACGCCCGTACATCGGCGAGCAGCACGACACCGCGGTGGACCGCGCCCACCGCGGCCACCGCCTGGGCGCTCTGGTGAAGTCCGCGATGCTCCTGTGGCTCCGCGAGGCCGAGCCCGCCATCACCCAGATCGACACCTGGAACGCCGAATCCAACAACCACATGATCGGCATCAACGAACAACTCAACTACCGGATCATCGCCCGCATCCTGGCCTACCAGAAGAAGCTCTGAAGCAGACCGGGGGCGCCGCAACCAGCGACGCCCCCGCCCTCTACTGCTGAAAACTCAGTTACTGCTGAAAGCTCACTCGCCCACGAGCTGGTTCCAGTGGCCGGTGATCGAGAAGACGCCGGTGCCCGGGATGGTGCCGCCGGTGACCCGGCCGTAGGACGTGACAGCCGTCGCCGAGCCGTTGAACTTGCTCGTCGCGTACTGGTACGCCGAGTCGGTGTCGTTGTCGAAACCGGTCACCAGCGTGCCGCCCTTCTCACCGCACTCCCTGGCGGCCAGCGACTCGTACGCCGCGAAGCCCGTGCTCCGGACCAGCTTCAGGACCGGCTTGGTCGAGGCCGCGGCCGGGACCCGGACCGTCCAGAGCGCGCCCGCCTTGGTGGTCATCAGGAGCGTGTCGTAGGTCGGGGTCTCGGAGATCACGGTCATCGCCTTGAAGCCCTTGAAACCGGCGAAGTGGCCGAGTGCCCGGAACGTGGCGCCCGACGCGGCGTAGCGGTAGAGGCTGCCGTTGGTGCTCAGCCCGTACAGGTACGAGCGGTTCGGCGCGGTGATGGCGTAGTTCGACGTCACGAGCTGGGTGAAGCTGGTCCAGCCGGAGCCGATCCGCGCGTACGTCGGCCGCGCGTTGTCGGTGTCGAAGTAGGTGACACCGCGGTACAGCGTGCCGTTCTGCACGAACAGGCTGTGGTAGTAGAAGTGCGCGTCGGTCTGCACGCCGTACCACGTCGTGTTGAGCCGGGTGCCGACGAACGGGAACTCCGCGAAGAACTCACCGCGCGGCGGCTTGGCCGGCGTGATCAGGGCGTCGTTGATCCCCGGCGTCGGGGTGTTGAAGCCCACGTCCTGCACGCATCCCCCGGAGGCGAGCTTGGTGTTCGGCGTGGTCTTCAGGTTGCCCTTGGCCGGGTTGGCGATCGCGGGCGTCGGGTTGGACCGGACGGCGGCGGTGGCCGGTACGGAGGCGGCCGTGGCGGCGAGCATGCCGACCCCGGCCAGGGCGAGCGCGAAGCGCTGCAGTTTCATACTGGGAGTCCCCCTCAGGACAAGAATGACCTCGATGAGCCTCGAGATCGTGCGCGAGCATAACGTGCGCGGGGGACGAAACGCGCCGCGGTTGCAGCTTGTTGCAAAGGTTCCAGGCTAGACCGCCTGGACCACTGTGACCTTCATCTCGTCGGAGAAGATCTAGGCCAAACCGAACAACTTCGCAATCCGGTCGACCGACTCGTCCTCGGTCCGGCCGATGTCCACCGCGACGCCGGTGAGACCGAGCCGCTCGGTCTCACCGGCGACCCGTTCGGTGAACATCCGGTCCCGCTCCAACAAGTTGCTCAAGGCCCGTTCAGGCCTGCTCGTTCGCCCGGCGATGGTCCAGAGCGACCCGCGCTCGGTGAAGGCGGCCCGCTGGAACGCGGGTGTCGGCAGCAGCCACACAGCCTGCCGCCGATCGGCCAGCAACGGCTCGACGAGCTCGGGCAACAGCCGGAACCCCTCCACCACGACCGGTTCCACCGGCAGGCTGAGCAGATCTTCGACGATCAGCCCGAAGGCCTCGCCGCGGAACCAGTGGAAGGTGTCGAGCATGACGTCCGGTGATCGGTTCGCCCAGCGCTCGTCCATGTCCATCGCGAGGAAGTCCTGCAGGTACGGCGTTTCGTGGGGACTGCTGCGGGCGTTGTGGTCGCCCATCGCGGCGTCGGTGTCGTAGCGGCGAAGGCCGAACCGGTCGGCGAGGCGACGGGAGATCGTCGACTTGCCGGCGCCGGTGCCGCCTGCGAGCCAGTAGACGTGGGCGAGCCGACCGCGGAGGTCCGTCACGCCGGCTGGACGATCGTTACCAGCATTTCGTTGGTGAGGGTGAAGTCGAGGGACTTGTAGAGGCGGATGGCGTTGGTGTTGGTGCCGCCGGTGTGCAGGAACGGGGTGCGGCCGGTGGACTTGATGTGGGCGGCGGTGGCGCGGATCAGGCGCGTGGCCAGGCCTTGGCCCTGGTACGACGGGTGGGTGCAGACGGCGCTGATCTCGGTGTGATCGGGGAGGGCGAACCGCGTGCCTGCCATCGCGATCAGGTTGCCGTCGCGGCGGATGCCGAGGTAGGTGCCGAGCTCGATCGTGCGGCTGCGGAACGGGCCGGGATCGGTCAGCGCGACGAGCGCGAGCATGTCCGGTACGTCGTCCGGGCCCAGGACGATCGTCTCCGGGTCCGCGGCCGGCAGCGACGCGGGCGCGACGAACTGGACCAGCGGGATCTCCAGGTCCACCTTGAGACTGTCGGGCACCGGAAGACCCGGCCGCATCAGCGCACCCGTCGTACCGGGACCGAGCAGCGCGGCCGCATCGGCCCAGTCCTGCTCGGTCGGTACGTCGGGCAACGCCAGGAACGGCGCCATGGCCGTCGGGTAGCGACGGGCGTTGCCGCGGATCTCGGCCAAGCGGGCGTGCGGGCCGGTCAACGCGGCGTACACGGGATTCTGCAGATTCATCAGAATCCCAGTTTGCGCAACTGCTTCGAATCTGTCTGCCAGTTTTTGGCGATCTTGACGTGCAGGTCGAGGTACACCGGCGTCCCCAGCAGGGCTTCGATCTGCCGCCGCGCCTCCGCGCCGACCTCGCGGAGCCGGGCGCCCTTGTGGCCGATCACGATGCCCTTCTGGCTCTCCCGCTCGAGGAAGATGTTCGCGTACACGTCCAGCAGCGGCTTGTCCTCGGGGCGGTCCTCGCGCAGGTTCATCTCGTCGATGGTGACCGCGATCGAGTGCGGCAGCTCGTCCCGGACGCCTTCCAGCGCGGCCTCGCGGATCAGCTCGGCGACGAGCGTCTCCTCGGGTTCGTCGGTGATGTCGCCGTCCGGGTAGAGCGGGAAGCCGTTCGGCAGCAGCTTCACCAGCTCGTCGGCGACCACGTCGACCTGGTAGCCGGAGGTTGCCGACACCGGCACGATCGCCGCCCACTCGATCCCGGCGGACTCACCCAGCGCCTGGATCTCGGCCAGGTGCTCGACCATCCGGTCGGGCTCGACCAGGTCGGCCTTGGTGGCCAGCGCGACCTTCGGCGTCTTCGCGACCTTCGCCGCCTCGGTCACCAGGAACCGGTCGCCGGGGCCGATCTTCTCGCTGGCCGGCAGGCAGACCGCGATCACGTCGACCTCGGCCCAGGTGGTCTTCACCAGGTCGTTCAGCCGCTCGCCGAGCAGCGTGCGCGGCTTGTGTAGCCCAGGGGTGTCGACCAGGATCAGCTGGGCGTCCGGCCGGTGCACGATCCCGCGGACGGCGTGCCGCGTGGTCTGCGGCTTCGACGAGGTGATGACGATCTTCTGGCCCACCAGCGCGTTGGTGAGGGTGGACTTGCCGGCGTTCGGCCGGCCCACGAAGCAGGCGAATCCTGCCTTGAAGTTCTCAGGTGTGGACGACATCGCGGGCCTCTCCGGTGCCATTGGCATGTACGACGGGAATGTTGGCGCCAGCGAAGTGCCGTACGACGTTCACATCAACTGACTCGGCCTCGGTGACCACCGCGGCCGCCTCCAGACCCTTCACCCCGGACGCGAGCGCCATCGCCACGGCCAGCTGCAGTGCGGTCAGCTCGACCGTGTCGAGCGAGACCGTACAAGCGGCGTACGTGCGCCCGTCGGAGTCGCGGACGGCGGCTCCTTCAGCGGCCCGCGTCCGGGCGCGGGCCGCGCGGGCGAGCGTGACGAGTTTCGCGTCCTCGGCGGACAGGTCAGACAAGAAATGCTCCAAGAGATAGGTCAGGCGTGCTGGTGGTTCTGGTCCTGCGGCGCGGGAGTCGGCTCCTCGCGTCGTACCAGAACCGTACCTACCTGGTTGCGGCGACCGGACGGCCGCTCCGCCGTCAGCGACAGACCCTCGATCGCCACCTCGGCGCCGGGGATCGGCACCTTGCCGAGCAGCTTGGCCATCAGACCGCCGACCGTGTCCACGTCGTCGTCGTCCAGCGGTACGCCGAACAGCTCGCCGAGCTCGTCGATCGGCAGCCGGCTCGAGACCCGGTACGCGCCGTCGGACAGCTGCTGCACCGAGTCCGGGTCCTCGTCGTACTCGTCGGTGATCTCGCCGACGATCTCCTCGAGGATGTCCTCGATCGCGACCAGTCCCGCCGTACCGCCGTACTCGTCGACGACGATCGCCAGGTGCATCCGGGCCGCCTGCATCTCGCGCAGCAGCTCGTCGACCGGTTTGGAGTCCGGGACGTACATGCACGGCCGCATGACCGACTCGACCCGCTCGGTCGACTCGGCCTGGGCGTTGTCGTAGACGCGGCGCATCACGTCCTTGAGGTAGACGACGCCGAGGATGTCGTCCAGCGACTCGCCGATCACCGGGATCCGCGAGTACCCGGACCGCAGCGCCAGCGAGGTGAGCTGGCGGAGCTTCTTGTGCTTCTCGATGTAGACCATGTCGGTCCGCGGCACCATCACCTCGCGGACAATGGTGTCGCCGAGCTCGAACACCGAGTGGATCATCTGCCGCTCGCCGGACTCGATCACCGCGGACTTCTCGGCGTAGTCGACCAGCGCGCGCAGCTCGGCCTCGGTCGCGAACGGTCCTTCGGCGAAGCCCTTGCCCGGGGTCAGCGCGTTGCCGATCAGGATCAGGAACTTCGGCAGCGGACCGAGGATCCGGGTCACCGCCATCACCGGGCCGGCCGAGATGATCGCGAACCGGTCCGAGTGCTGCCGGCCGAGCGTCCGCGGCGCGACGCCGATGATCACGTACGACACCAGCACCATCACCACCGCGGTGATCAGGATGTGCTCCCAGGTCACCGACAGGACGCCGGACAGCGCCTGGGTGACCAGCACGATCGCGGTGATCTCGCAGATCAGCCGGAGCAGGAGCAGCGAGTTCAGGTACCGCGGGGCGTCGGACAGCAGGTCCCGCAGCCGGACCGCCCGCAGGTTGCCCAGCTCGACCTGCTCGTTCGCGCGCACCTTCGAGTACGACGACAGCGCGGCCTCGGCACCGGCGAACAGACCGGCGAGCAGGACGAGCACCGCAGCCACAACCAGGAGCACGAGGTCGTGGTAGGTCACCGCAACGTCACTCCTGCCTCAGACACTCTCGAGCCGGTTTCCAGGTGCCCGCCATGCTTCCAGCAGGCGGCCCTGGATCTCCCACATCTCCGCTTTCTCGGCGGGTTCCGCGTGGTCGTACCCGAGCAGGTGCAGGATGCCGTGCACCGTCAGCAGCTCCAGCTCGGCCCAGGTGCCGTGACCGGCCTTCGCGCCCTGCGCCGCCGCGACCGTCGGGCAGAGCGCGATGTCGCCGAGGTGACCGAGCGGCAGCTCGCCCTCGTCGTCGTCGGACGGCCCGGGCCGCAGCTCGTCCATCGGCCACGACATCACGTCGGTCGGACCCGGCAGATCCAGGAACTCGACGTGGTACCGCGCCATGGTGTCCTCGTCGACCAGCTTGATCGACAGCTCACACTCCGGGTGCAGCCGCAGCGACGACATCACGAACCGGCTGAGCCGCATCAGTCCGTGGGCGTCGATCTCGACTCCGGACTCGTTGTTGACCTCGACGTTCATCGGTGAGTTTCAGCACTACCTTCATAGTTTTCGTACGCCGAGACGATCCGCCCGACCAGCTTGTGCCGGACCACGTCGTGCGAGGTCAGCCGGCAGAAGGTCAGGTCCTGGACACCTTCGAGGATGTCCTGGACGACGCGCAGGCCGGAATGCGTCCCGGTCGGCAGGTCGACCTGGGTGACGTCGCCGGTGATCACCATCTGCGAGCCGAAGCCGAGCCGGGTGAGGAACATCTTCATCTGCTCCGGCGACGTGTTCTGCGCCTCGTCCAGGATGATGAAGGCGTCGTTCAGCGTCCGGCCGCGCATGTAGGCCAGCGGCGCGATCTCGATCGTGCCGGCGGTCATCAGCCGCGGGATCGACTCCGGGTCGAGCATGTCGTGCAGGGCGTCGTACAGCGGGCGCAGGTACGGGTCGATCTTCTCCGACAGGGTGCCGGGCAGGAACCCGAGCCGCTCACCGGCCTCGACGGCCGGCCGGGTCAGGATGATCCGGTTGACCTCCTTGGCCTGCAGCGCCTGGACCGCCTTGGCGACCGCCAGGTAGGTCTTGCCGGTGCCGGCCGGGCCGATGCCGAAGACGATCGTGTTCTTGTCGATGGCGTCGACGTACCGCTTCTGGTTCAGCGTCTTCGGCCGGATGGTGCGGCCGCGGCTGGACAGGATGTTCTGCGTCAGCACGTCGGCCGGGCTCTCGGCCGTCGCCTGCTTGATCATCGCGATGCTGCGCTCGACCGAGTCTGCGGTCAGGCCGTGCCCAGTGCGGATCACCGCGATCAGCTCGTCGATCAGCCGCTCGGCCAGGGCCAGCTCGGCCGGCTCACCGTTGAGCGTGATCTCGTTGCCGCGGACCATGATGTCGGCGGCGAACTCTTTCTCTACGATGCGGAGGAACTCGTCCCGGGCTCCGAGCAGGGCCACCATGTCGATGCTGTTCGGCACGACGATCTTGTGCGACGCCTGCGCGCCGGCGGCACCTGAGACTGTGCCGTTCTGGCGGGCCTCCGGTTCGATACTGCGTGGCCTGGACAGGCTCTTCCTCCTGAGTACTGGTGATGTGACCTCCCATGCTAGCCGCCTGGTCCGACAGCCTCACTCGTAATTCACCCGGACACGCTCGGTGAGCGGACTTTCTGCCGGGTTGTTGTCAACCTGGGACGAGGTCTTCGCGTCGTCTTTTCGTGGCTCAACCGGCCGTGGTGTACGAAGAGTGCGTGACACATGAGTCCTCGTGGGATGCCGACGAGGCGCTGACGGCTGTCTACACCGCTCATTACACCTCGCTCGTCCGCCTCGGCTCGCTGCTGCTGCGCGACACCGGCTCGGCGGAGGAGATCGTGCAGGACGCGTTCGTCGCGATGCACGGTCGCTGGCACCGGATCCGCGACCCCCACAAGGCGCTCGCGTACCTGCGGACCGCCGTGGTGAACCGCTGCCGGTCCCGCCAGCGCCACCTGGTGGTGGTGGACAAGCACACCCCGCGGACCCTTCCCGACGCGCCGAGCGCGGAGCAGGCGGTACTGCGGACCGCGGAGACCGACCGTGTCATCGAGGCGATGCGGACCCTGCCGGAGAAGCAGCGCACCGTGATGGTGCTCCGGTACTACGGTGACCTGTCGGAGGCCGAGATCGCGGACACGATGGGCATCAGCCGGGGCTCCGTGAAGAGCCACGCCGCACGCGCAACCAAGTCGCTGCGCCAGCTCCTGGAGCAGAACGTATGAACGACCAGAACTCGAACGAGCCGTTCGACGAGCTGATGCGCCGGGCCCTACGGAGCGAGGCGGACCGGGTCGAGCCGGCTGACGCGTTGCCGGAGATCCGCGCCCGCGCGCATGCTCAGCGCCGGCCGGTCGCGCGGCGGCCCTGGCTCCTGACCGCCGGCTTGGCCGCGGTCGGGACGGCCGCGGTGGTCGGCGCGTTCACCGTCTTCAACGGGAACGACAACATCGCCAACGACGGCGACGCGGTGGCCGGTCCCGGTACGACGACCAGCGCGTCCGGCGTACCGCAGAGCCAGACGCCGTCCGTCCTCTCCCCGGCACCGTCACCGGTCCCGACCGCTGCCACCCTGCCGCCGACCAAGTCGACGTCGGCAGCGGTGAAGACAGTCCAGCCGACCGACAGCAGCGCCCCCGAGCAGTCGGTGCGCAGCGCCGTTGTCCCTGTCTACTGGCTCGGTCAGCAGGTCGGCGTACCGAAGAAGTCCGCCGCGAAGCTGTACCGCACCTGGGCGAAGGTCAGCGGCCGCCCGGCCGAGGAGGCGGTCCGCATCATGACCACCAAGCAGCCAGAGGACCCGGACTACTACTCGGTCTGGCGTGGTGCCGCCGTGAACCGTGTCACCCGCTCGGACGGCGTCGTCACCGTCGACTTCAAACAGCTTCCGAAGACCGACCTCGACCCTGATCTCGCCAGGGTCGCCACCCAGCAGCTGATCTACACCGTGCAGGGCGCACTGCAGGACGACACCACCTCGATCCAGGTCACCCAGGCCGGCCGAGCGGTCCAGAAGCTCTTCGGGCAGGTCGACACCAGCACTCCGCTCACCCGGGCGCAGGCGACGGATGTGCAGGCGCTCGTTTGGATCACGTCGCCCAGTGAGGGCGCGGTGACCGGCAGCAAGGTCACCGTCGAGGGCACCGCGAGTGCGTTCGAGGCGACCGTCAACTACCAGCTGACGAACCTGAAGACCCGCGAGACGAAGAAGAGCTTCACCAACACCACGGAGGGGCAGAAGTTCTCGCCGTTCGCGTTCTCGGTCGTGCTGACGCCTGGCCAGTGGCAGATCGAGGCCTATCTGATCTCCGATGCCGACGGCAGCGTCACCAACACCGACTCGAAGACGATCCTGGTCAAGTAGCCGGCAGCACGATCGTGAATCCGGCGCCGCCTTCCGGTGCCGGTCCCGCGGTGAGCGTGCCACCGAGCCTGGTGACCAGTCCCTGAGCCAGCGCGAGGCCGATCCCCGAACCGACCGGCCGCCGGCCGCGGTACTTCTGGTTGAGTACGCCGGGCTGGAACGCGACAGCGTAGTCCTCCGGTGCGAGACCGGGACCGCCGTCGCGAACCTGGATCGTGATGTCGTCCGCCGTGCGCCCCAGTGACATCGTCAGCCGCGCACCGGCCGGGGTGACGCGGAGAGCGTTCTCGGCCAGACCGTCCAGGACCTGCCGGATCCTGCGCGGATCGGTCGTCGCTACGGCCGGCACCGGCGGCAGGTCGAGGTGGAACCGGACGCCTTGCCGCTCGCAGCGCACCCGCCAGACCTCGGCACACGCGACGAGCGTCTCGCGCAGGTCCACCCGGGCGAGATCGAGCCGGAACTGATCCGCACCGATCCGCGCGAGGTCGAGCAGGTCGCTGACCAGCCGTTCGAGCCGCTGCGACTCCTGCCGGATCACCTGACCGGCATGCCGCGGATCGGTCGCGACCCCGTCGGCGAGCGACTCGGCGAACCCGTGAACCGCGGTCAACGGCGTCCGCAACTCGTGCGAGACCGAGAGCAGGAACTCGCGCTGCCGCGCCTCGCTGTGCTGCAAGGCGATCGAGAGTTCGTTGACCGCGGCCGCCACCTCGGCCACCTCGGTCGGCCCTTCGACCGGTGCGCGGAGATCGCGCCGACCCTGACGCATCGCCGCCGCGACGTCCGCCGTACGACGCAGTGGACGGCCGAGGAGCCGGCCGAGCAGCGCACCGGCGAGGGCGGCGACCAGCAGGCCGGCCCCGAGCGCGAACAGGATGTTGCGGATCAGGATCCGCTGGGTGTCGGCGGCCAGCCGGACCGGCTCGACCAGGGCGAACCCGGAGGTGTCGCCGAGACCGCGAGCTTCGACCAGGTAGTCGGTGCCGCCGACCCGCACCTCGGTGGAGATCCGCTGCCTACTGTCGATGTCGCCGAGCCCGGCCGTGATCGCTGCCTGGGTGGAGGATCCGTCGGTCGACTGGACGCCGCGCCTCGGCAGGAGCAGTACGACGACGATGCCCTGGCCGCGGACGACCTGCGCGACCCTCCCGAGCCCGGCCGCACGCGAACTCAGACCACGCTGATCCACCTGGCCGGCGATCACGTCGGCCTGCGCGGCCAGCGACTGCTGCAGCACGTTCTGGGCGGACCGCCTTGCCAGCCCCGCCATCACCAGACCCGCCACCAGCACAGCGACCCCGGCGACAGCTACACAGGTCAGCACGATCCGGGTGGCCAATGAGCCACGACCGGCTTCGGCCGGGGTCCGGACCTCGACGGCCATCAGTCGCGGTCGGCCGCGTAGCCGACGCCGCGCACCGTGCGGATGGGACTGGCCGCGCCGAGCTTCGCGCGCAACTGGGCGATGTGCACGTCGACCGTCCGGGTGCCTGCCACGGACTGGTATCCCCAGACCGAACTGAGCAGCTCGTCGCGCTCGAACACCCGGCCGGGGCGCCGGAACAGCTGGGTCAGCAGGTCGAACTCGGTCGACGTCAGGCTCACCTCGGCCTCGTCCGCCCAGGCCCGCCGGCGGCCGACGTCGAGCCGCACCACACCCACCGAGAGCACGTCGCCTGCCGCCGGAACGCCGCCGGCCGCGCGCCGGAGGACGGTCCGGACGCGGGCCGCCAGCTCCCGCGGACTGAACGGCTTGGTGATGTAGTCGTCCGCGCCCAGCTCCAGGCCCAGTAGGCGATCGACCTCGTCGTCGCGGGCGGTGACGAACAGGACCGGCGTCCAGTCCCCGGCGGCCCGCATCGTCCGGCAGACGTCCGCGCCGTCGCGGCCCGGCAGCCCGATGTCGAGGATCACCGCGACCGGGTGCAGCCGCCGCCAGGCGGCGAGCGCTGCCTCGCCGTCGGACTCGATCCGGACGCCGAAGCCGTCCCGGCGCAGGTACAGCTCGATCACCTCGGCGATCGCCGCCTCGTCCTCCACCACCAGAACCAGCCCGCGGCCGGCTTCGGCCATCCTCTGCTCCTGGAGATTCGCGGTCAGGGTGCGTCGTCCCCGGCCAGTTCGCGATCGATCGCGTCCAGGGTAGACCCGATCTGATCCAGCTCCTGCTCCGGCGACCCCACCTGTTGGGTCGCCGGAGCAGGACCGGTGCCCTGCCCACCGGGCTGGTTGCCGGAACTGCCGCACGCGGACAGTCCGAGGCCGAGACACGCCGTACCGAGCAGCACGGTCAGTGCCTTGCGCATCACTTGGCCGCCTGGCAGTGCTCGGCCTTGAAGGACGCGAGCTTGGTCTGCACCGTGCCGAGCTCCTTCAGCCGCAGCGAGCGACGCTTGGCCCGCTTCTCGAGTTGCGCGGCCACCTTGTCGTGCCCGTTCGCCTTCTGCTTGGCAGCGCGTGCGTTGAGCCACGCGACCGAACCCTTCACGTCAGCGCCGCCGCTGATCCGCTGGGCCAGCTTGTCGCGCCGGGCGATCATCTTCGGCAGCCGCTCGGCGCACAGTTTCTGCGACTCCTCCGGGCTCAACGTGACCGGTTTGTACGACGTACTCGCCGACGGAGACGGTGCCGGAGTCGGATCGGCCGCGGCGATCGTCGTACTCCCGACGAGTCCGCCCACCAGGACGACGGCCGACGTACCGGCCGCGACCGCGCCGCGCACAGACCTGCGCATGTTCTGCTCCTCGTTCTCGCTTGTGCTGACGAGAACGACTCTCCCCGACCGGCGTTCGAGGAGGTTCGGGACAGTGTTCGGGGTTTGTAAGAGTTCGCTAGTCCGCGCGGTCGATGGTGGCGGACAGCAGGCCGGGGAAGGACTGGTCGAACTCGGGGCGGCGGAGGCGGTTGAGGCGGCGGGCGCCCTCGTCGCGCTGCTCGATCAGGCCGGCGGAGCGGAGTACGGCGAAGTGGTGGCTGGCGGTCGCCTTCTTGACCGGGAGGTCGAAGGTGCCGCACGCGCGGGTCCACTCGTCGTGGGTGGCCAGGTCGCGCAGGATCGAGCGGCGAACCGGGTCCGCGAGCGCGTCGAGCGCCACCTGCAACGGCACCTCGGCCGGTTCGACGTGGCTGAGCGTACGGGCTCGGGCTGACTCGACGACCATGGTGTTCGATCCTTGTCGTACAGTTATGTTCGGTTCCTGTCTAACAGCTTAGCGAGAGGTGTCCAATGATCGAGTTGGTCGACTACGAATTCGGGCCGGCTGCGCGGTCGCGCGCGGCGGAGGCGCGGCTGCCGGGCCGTGCGGGCGCGCTGGCGGCGCTCGAGACGTTCTACTACGCACTCAACGGGAAGGACCTGGAGACGCTGGTCGAGGGGTGGGCGGATGACGCGCTGGTGCAGCTGAACAATCCGATCGGCGGGATCCTGCGGTCGCGGCAGGCCGTGCGGGAGTTGTACGAGCGGGTGTTCGCGGGCTCGCTGGATGTGCAGGTGACATTCGGGGACGCGGCGACGTACTGGTTGGGTGAGTCGGTGGTGTTCGCGGGGCGGGAGGTCGGCACGTACCGGCATCCGGAGCTCGGTGAGCGTCCGCTGCGGATCCGCACGACGAGGATCTTCAGGTACGCGGGGACGTGGCAACAGGTCCATCACCACGGCAGCATCGACGACGCCGACGTACTCGCGGCCTACCAGCAAGCTGTGCGGGGTTAGGTCCAGCGGGATCGGGCGAGGAGGGCGGCGGCGGCTGCGACGCCGGCGGTGGAGGTGCGCAGTACCGTGTCGCCGAGTCTGATCGGGTCGACGTCGAAAGACTTCAGTTCGGTGGGTGCGATGCCGCCTTCGGGGCCGATCACGAGGACGATGTCGCCGGCCGGCGGCACCTGCAGCGAGGCCAGCGGCACCGTGGCTTCCTCATGCAGTACGACGGGCAGCGCCGCGCGGGCGAGCCGCTCCGTGACCTCGGCCGTGGACGCGATCGGTGCGACCTCAGCGAACCACGGACGCCGAGACTGCTTGCTCGCCTCGAACGCCCACGCGCGCCATTTCGCGAGCGTCTTCTCCACCCGCTCCGGGTTCGCGCGGAACTGACTCCGCTCCGCGTTCCACGGCACGATCACATCCGCACCGACCTCGGTCAGCATCTCCACGGCGAGCTCGCCCCGCTCCCCCTTCGGCAGAGCCTGCACCACGACCACCCGAGGATCGGCTGCGGCAACGGTGCCTCGCTCGTCCACCGCCACGGTGAGCCCGCTCTTGCCCGCGGCAACCACCGGCCCCTCGGCCCAGGCGCCGCGCCCATCCGTCAACCGGATGCGCTCGCCCGGCCCGATCCGCCGTACGACGGCCGCATGCCGTCCCTCGGCCCCGTCGAGCACCAGCTCGTCCCCGCCGAGCTCAGCGAGGTAGAACACCGCGACACCCACCGACCGAACGCCCCGGGTTCTAGTGGGCGCCGAAGGCGTCGCGGAGGCGGCCGAAGACGCCCTTGTGGGTGGCCTGCACGTGGCCTTGGGGACGTTCCTCGTCGCGGGCGGCGGCGAGTTGCCGGAGCAGCTCGGCCTGGTCGTCGTCGAGCTTGGTGGGCGTCTCGACGATGATCTGGACGATCAGGTCGCCACGTCCCGCGTGCCGCAGCCGCGGTACGCCGCGCGCCGTCAACGTGAGCCCGCTCCCGGACTGCGTGCCCGGCCGGATCTCCAACGGCGTCGTCTCACCCTCGAGCGTCGGCAGGTCGATCGTCGTACCGAGCGCGGCCGCGGTCATCGGCAGCGTGACCGTGCAGTGCAGGTCGTCGCCGTTCCGGGTGAAGATGTCGTGCGGCTCGACCTCGATCTCGACGTACAGGTCGCCGGCCGGCCCGCCACCGGGCCCGACCTCGCCCTGCCCGGACAGCTGCACCCGGGTGCCGCTGTCGACGCCGCCGGGGATCTTGACGGTGACGGTACGGCGCGAGCGCACGCGGCCGTCGCCGGCGCACTCGACGCACGGGCTCGGGATGGTGGTGCCGTAGCCGCGGCAGTTGGGGCACGGGCGCATGGTCCGCACCTCGCCGAGGAACGACCGCTGCGTGTGCGTCACCTCGCCCCGCCCGTGGCAGATCTCGCAGGTGACCGGCTCGGACCCGGCCGCCGCGCCGGACCCGCTACAGGTCGGGCAGAGGACAGCCGTGTCGACCTTGAGCTCCCGCGTCGTCCCGAAGGCCGCCTCGGCCAGGTCGATCCGCAGCGGGATCAGCGCGTCCTGACCGCGCCGGGTCCGCGGCCGCGGCCCGCGGGTCGCGCCGCCGGTCTGGCCGAAGAACGCGTCCATGATGTCGGTGAACGTGAAGGCCTGCCCGAACCCGGCACCGCCCGCCCCGCCGCCCGCACTCGCGAACGGGTCGCCGCCGAGGTCGTGCATCTGGCGCTTCTGCGGGTCGCTGAGCACCTGGAACGCGCGCCCGATCTCCTGGAACTTCTGGTGCGCATCCTCGGAGTCGTTCACATCCGGGTGGTACTGGCGCGCCAGCTTGCGGTACGCCTTCTTGATCTCGTCCGCTGACGCGTCACGGCTGACGCCTAGAACGGCGTAGTAATCGGTGCTCATACTCCAGACCAGGGGGTTGGTAGCTTCATTATGAGTCGGCCAGGATCTGGCTGACGTAGCGCGCGACGGCCCGCACCGCGCCCATTGTGCTCGGGTAGTCCATATGGGTCGGGCCGACGATGCCGAGCGTGGCCAGCGCCTCCGACTTGGACCCGTAGCCGGTCGCGACCACCGACGTGGTGGCCAGCTCCTCGAACGGGTTCTCGTGACCGATGCGGACGGTCAGGGTCTGCGGGTTGGTCGCCTCGCCGAGCAGCCGGAGCAGGATGACGTGCTCTTCGAGCGCCTCCAGCACCGGCTTCACGTTGCGCTCGAAGTCGTCGCCGTACCGGGTCAGGTTGGCCGCGCCGCCGACCGCGATCCGCTGCTCGCCGACCTCGTCGGTGAAGGCTTCGAGCAGCGTGGTGACGATCGACGCGACCAGCGAGCGGTCGCCCGGGGCGAACAGCTCGGGCACGCCGGCGAGCGAGGTGGTCGCGTCGGTCAGGCGCTGCCCGGCCAGGACCGTGTTGAGCCGCGACCGCAGGTCGGCGATCAGCTGCTCGTCGACGTCGTGCGGGTGCTCGACGATCCGCTGCTCGACCCGGCCGTTGCTGGTGATCAGCACCAGCAGCAGCCGGCGCGTGCCCATCGTGACGACCTCGATGTGCCGGACACTCGACCGGTTCAGCGACGGATACTGCACGATGGCGACCTGGCGGGTGATCTGCGCCAGCAGCCGGACGGTACGCCGGACGACGTCGTCCAGGTCGACCGCCCCGGCCAGGAACGACGTGATCGCCTTCTTCTCCGCCGTCGACAGCGTCTTGACCGTGCTGAGCTTGTCGACGAACAGCCGGTACCCGGCGTCGGTCGGGATCCGGCCGGCGCTGGTGTGCGGCTGGGTGATGTACCCCTCCTCCTCCAGCGCGGCCATGTCGTTGCGGACCGTGGCGGGTGAGACGCCGAGGTTGTGCCGATCCACCAGCGTCTTCGACCCGACCGGCTCATGGGTCGCGACATAGTCCTCGACGATGGCGCGGAGCACATCCAGCTTGCGGTCGTCCAGCACCCGCACCACCCTCTCTCGATCGACCCTTGGCACTCGAAAGTTCCGAGTGCCAGTCTACCGAGCCGAAGGAGCCCGCACCGACGCACGGCGGCGTGGGGCGGGTCTCAGCCTGAACCTCAGGCGAGCTCGGGCGACGCCCCCAACGGTACGGCGGCGGGCCGCTCGACCGTACTTGCGACGTCCACAGGCTGATCCTGGACCGCCGCCTCGAGCAGCGACTCGAGTACGTCGAGCACGTGGTACGCCAACGCTCCGTCAGCACGGTGTGGCTCACCGCGACGGAGCGCGCGGGCCATGTCCGCCAGACCGACGCCCCGGCCGGCACCGGCATACCCGCCGGCGACCGGGACCTCGGTCCACTCGCGCTGCGCGGCTGTGGCGATCTCGACCGTGCCGTCGAAGCCGTTCGGGTCCGGAACGGACAGGCTGCCTTCGGTCCCATGTACTTCGATCCGCGGCAACCGGGCCGCCCAGACGTCGAAGGACATCAGGACAGTGGTCAACGCACCGGACTCGTGCTCCAGTACGCCGGTGACATGCGTCGGCACCTCGACCGGGAACGTAGTACCCGCACGCGGACCGGAGTGGATCTTCCGCTCCTGCTTCGACTGACCGGCCCGCGCGGTGACCCGGCGTACAGGACCGAGCAGGGTGACCAGACTGGTCACGTAGTACGGCCCCATGTCGAGGACCGGACCGCCACCCGGCTGGTAGTAGAACTCCGGTGCCGGGTGCCACAGCTCATGCCCCGGCGTGACGAACGACGCAGTCGCGGCATGCGGTACGCCGATGTCGCCGCGGTCGATCACTGCGCGAGCAGTCTGGGTTCCCGTACCGAGCACGGTGTCCGGTGCGCACCCGACACGGAGGTCGTTCGCGGCGGCGTACTTCAGGAGGGGCTCGGCCGCGGCGCGGTCGACGGCGAGCGGCTTCTCGCCGTACACGTGCTTACCGGCTTCCATCGCGGCCTGGTGCACCGGAGCGTGTGCGGCTGGGATGGTCAGGTTCAGCACGATCTCGACGTCGTCGGCGGCGTACAGCTCGTCCGGCGTGAGTGCACGGATGCCCTCGTGCTGGTCCGCGATCGCCTCGGCGCGGCTGCGGTCCAGGTCGGCCACTGCGATCACGTCGACGCCGGGGAGCTTGGCCAGGTGGTCGAGGTACGTGCCGGAGATCACTCCGGTGCCGACGATGCCGATGTTGGTCACTTGCTCGCCCACAGCAGCCCCCGCTCGATGATCGTGCGCACCTCAGGAGTCTCCAGGTCGTCCAGCTTGTGGCCGACCGTGCAGACGAAGACCTTGCCCTCACCCCACGTGCGGGTCCAGACCGCCGGCATCACCGCGCCCTCGATCCACGGGTAGTCCGGGTGCGACTTGAACGTCGTCGTGGCCAGCACGGTGTCGGTCGGGTCGTAGTGCACGTAGTACTGCTCGGTGTGCACGTCGAAGTGCGTGATGCCCTCGACGATCGGGTGGCCGGCCTGCTCGGGGACGATGTCGACCCGGTAGTCGGTGAACCCGTGCGGGTGCGAGATGAACTGCCCGCCGACGATGAAGTTGTAGTCAGCGCTGTTCCGGAACGAGTCCGCGATCCCGCCGTGCCAGCCGGCCAGGCCGGTGCCGGTCCGGATCGCGGCGTCGAGCGCCTTGACGTGTTCGGCGGGGATCTCGCTCATCGTGACGCACTGCAGCACGAGGTCGACGCCGTCCAGGTCCAGGTAGCTCTCGGTCGTGTCGGAGACGGTGACGTCGTATCCGTTCTCCTTCAGGTACGGAATGAACAGGTCGGTCGCCTCGACCGGGGAATGACCTTCCCAGCCGCCGCGGACCACCAGTGCACGTCGTTCGGTCACAACGACCACCCTTCGAAAGTTTCGAGGTTCCGATCGGAACACTTGCGACCTTAAGTCGCGAGGAGAGGGGTTGCCAACCGCTAGGGTCGAAGGATGAGCTGGAAGTTCTGGAAGCGGGACAGCAATCCGATGGATCCGCAGGAGCTGCTGGCCCGCGGGCACGCGCAGGCGGGCGGATTCCCGGGGCCGCCGCGGCCGCAGGACTCGCTGCCCGTCGGATCGTTCGGGATGACGGTCGAGGACGTGTTCTCGATCACCGGTCGCGGCACCGTCGTGACCGGGCGGGTGCAGGCCGGCACGGTGTCGGTCGGCGAGCAGGTGCTGCTCAGCCGGGCCGGGCAGCCGCTGCAGCAGGTCGAGGTGACCGGCGTCGAGATGTTCCGCAAGATCGTCAAGACCGCGAAGGCCGGCGACAACGTCGGCCTGCTGCTGCGCGGCGTCGACCGCGACCAGGTGATCAAGGGCGACGTGCTCAGCAAGTAACCTCGTCCGCATGAGCACGTGGAGCGAGATCGGTGACCGCACCTGGGTTCGGCGGTACGACGCGTGGGACCTGAACGTCGGCCTGGTCGTCGGGTCCGAGGGCGCGTTGGTGATCGACACCCGAGCCACGACCGAAGAGGCCGAGCAGCTGCGTGACCACATCCGCGAGCTCACCGACGCGCCGGTGAAATGGGTCGTGAACACCCACGCACACTTCGACCACGTCGTCGGCAACAGCGTCTTCACCGATGCCACCGTCTACCTGCACGAGAACGCGGCGACCGAGGAAGACCTCGCCGGTACGACGTTCGCGGCCGCGAAGGTGATCGACCTCGGCGACCGTCGCGTCGAGCTGCTGTACGTCGGCAACGCCCACACGTCCGGCGACACGGTGGTCGTCGTACCGGATGTGGACGCGTTCTTCGTCGGCGATCTGCTCGAGGAGTCGGCGCCACCGTCGTACGGCGAGGACTCGTTCCCGCTCGAGTGGCCGGACACCCTCAACAGCGTGGTCGGCATGATGACCGCGACCACGAAGGTCGTCCCCGGGCACGGCGCTGTCGTCGACGCCGAGTTCGCCCGCGACCAGGCGATGGACCTCGGCACGGTGGCGAACACGATCTCGTCGCTGCACCACGCCGGCACTCCGCTGGACGACGCCCTCAAGCACACCGAGGACTGGCCGTGGCCGGTCGAGAAGCTCCAGGACGCGATCCGCCGCGGCTACCAGGCATTGGGTGCGCCGCAGCGCCCGACTCTGCCCTTGCTCGGCCCGGGATGACCCTTTCGGGTAGTTGTCCGTTGACACGACGTCATCTCGTCGCGCAACTTGTTCGGAACGGACATCGCCCGACCGGATGGGGTGGTACCTCATGGCCACGATTGAGCAGACTGTTCACTCGGATGGACGAGTCGAACTGACCGATCCCGCGGCGCTGGCGGACAGCCCGTACGCGAACGCCGAGCTGGCACCGACCCGGCTGCCGGAGCGGACCTGGACGACGTACAACTACGCCGCGCTGTGGATGGGGATGGCGCACAACATCCCCAGCTACCTGCTCGCCTCCGGCCTGGTCGCGATCGGGATGAACTGGCTGCAGGCGTTCCTCACCATCACGCTCGGGAACCTGATCGTGCTGGTGCCGCTGCTGCTGAACAGTCACGCGGGGACGAAGTACGGCATCCCGTTCCCGGTGTTCGCGCGGGCGTTCTACGGCGTCCGCGGCGCGAACTTCCCGGCGCTGCTGCGGGCGTTCATCGCCTGCGGCTGGTTCGGCATCCAGACCTGGATCGGCGGCCAGGCGATCTACGTGATCGTCGGCGAGCTGTTCGGCAAGGGCTGGCTGAACGCGTCGGCGATCGGCGGCCATCCGTGGACGATGTGGCTGAGCTTCGCGTTCTTCTGGGTGCTGCAGATGGTGCTGATCTTCCGCGGCATCGAGGGCCTGCGCCGGTTCGAGAACTGGGCCGCACCACTGGTGACGGTCGCGTTCGTGGCGCTGATGGTCGCGATCCTGGTCAAAGCCGGCGGCTTCGGGCCGATCCTGTCGCAGCCGTCGAAACTCGGCTGGGACGCCGACTTCTGGAAGATCTTCGCGCCGTCGCTGATGGGCATGATCGCGTTCTGGGCGACGCTGTCGCTGAACATGCCGGACTTCACCCGGTTCGGGAAGGGCCAGCGGGCGCAGGTGTGGGGCCAGATCATCGGCCTGCCGACGACGATGTCGTTCATCGCGCTGGTCTCGATCATCACCACCTCGGGCACGGTCGTGCTGTACGGCTCGGCGATCTGGGACCCGGTCGAGCTCACCCGCCGGTTCGAGAACCCGGTGATCGTCACGATCGGCCTGATCATGGCGATCCTCGCGACGATGTCCTGCAACGTCGCGGCCAACGTGGTCAGCCCGTCGTACGACTTCGCGAACGCGCTCCCCCGCTGGCTGAACTTCCGCACCGCGGGCCTGGTCACCGGCGTGATCGGCGTCGTGATCCAGCCGTGGCGGCTGATCTCGGACCCGTCGATCTACATCTTCGTCTGGCTGTCGTTCTACGGCGGTCTGCTCGCGTCGGTGGCCGGCGTACTGATCGCGGGGTACTGGCTGATCGACCGGACGAACCTGTTCCTCGCCGACCTGTACCAGCCGAACGGCCGCTACTGGTACTCGGCCGGCTGGAACTGGCGCGGCGTGGCCGCCACGCTGCTCGGCTCGGTGCTCGCGGTCGGCGGCGCGTACTCGAACCCGGGCGCCGGCCCGTTCCCCGAGGACGGCCTGATCCCGTTCCTCAAACCGCTCTACGACTACTCGTGGGCCGTCGGCCTGGTCGTCGGCTTCCTGGCGTACTTCGTCCTCACGGTGACCGCTTCCAGCCGGCGGACCACCGCCACGCATGCCGCTCCCACGTACTGAGCGGTGCACGACATACCGTTGGGCAGGTGGCTGACAGGTATGGGAACGACGTACTCAGTGGGGACTGGCGGAAGCCGAAGAACGGGCGGACCGTCGAGGTCGAGATCGCGAAGGGGATGGTCGTCGAGGAGCCCAGCTCGGGGTTCGTCGGCGCGATCGTGCGGTGGGAGCACGGTGTCGTCGACCTCGAGGACCGGCACGGCAAGATCCGCACGTACCCGCTCGGGCCGGGCTTCTGGATCGACGGCAAACCGGTCAGCCTGAAGCCGCCGAAGAAGGCCGGCCCGGCGAGGAAGACCCGGACGGCCTCCGGCTCGGTCGCGGTCGACAACGTCCGCGCCAAGGTCGCCCGCGCCGGCCGGATCTACGTCGAGGGCCGGCACGACGCCGAACTGGTCGAGAAGGTCTGGGGCGACGACCTGCGGATCGAGGGCGTCGTTGTGGAGTACCTCGAAGGTGTCGACGACCTGGTCGAGATCGTCAACCGGTTCCAGCCCGGTCCCGGCCGCCGGCTCGGCGTACTCGTCGACCACCTGGTCGAGGGCTCGAAGGAGTCGAAGATCGCCGCCCAGGTCACCGACCGGTACGTGCGGGTCGTCGGGCACCCGTTCATCGACATCTGGGAAGCGGTGAAGCCGTCGTCGGTCGGGATCAAGGCCTGGCCACGGATCCCGCACGGCCAGGACTGGAAGAAGGGCGTGCTGCAGGCGTTCGGCTGGCCGGCTACCGATCAGGCCGACGTGGCCGCGGCCTGGAAGCACATCCTGTCGAAGGTGAACAGCTTCGCCGATCTCGACCCGGCGCTGCTGGGCCGGGTCGAGGAGCTCATCGACTTCGTGACTCTGGATTGATCGCCGGCATCCGCCGCTCGAGCCAGGCCCGGATCCGCCGGCGGGCGCGGCGTACGTACCAGGTGAGGACGCCGAGCACCGCGCTCAGTGCCAGCACCGCGCCGGCCAGAATCGCGGCGAGCAGGCGGCCGCCGTCGACGGCGGCCGCGAGAATCAGCAGCAGCACGCCCACCGCAGCTGTTGCTGCAGGCAACCATGGCTCGAAGATCAGCGGCCGGTGCGCCGGGCTCAGCTTGGCGCCACGCACCATCCGGTCCCACGCCGTCTGCCGGGCCGGCTCGGTGAACCAGCGTGCGGTCCGCAACAGCCACGACCCGGGCTGATGCTTGCGGCCCGCGGCCGCCTTCACCCAGTTGCCGACCTCCGACCCGAGTCCGGACGAGACGTCGACCATCCGGTCGGCAATGCCCTTGGTGATCGCCCGGCCCTCGGGCGAGGCGTTCAACTCGTCGCGCATCGTCACCAGCGCGCCCATCCCGGCGTCGACCGGGAAGTCCTTGGCCAGCCGCTCGATCCGCTCGGCGACCGCGTCGAGCTTCCAGCCCTCGGCCTGCAGCACCTGCCGCTGGGTCTCGCGGATCCAGTCCGCGTCCGCCCCGAGCATCGAGCCCAGGTGCGCGACGCAGTGCAGCCGGCCCATCAACCAGTCCCACCGCCGCCAGTCGGCCGCACCGAACGCACCGAAGTGCCCGACCTGACTGCCGTAGAGGATCCGCTCGTTGAGCTGGTTCGCGATCGATCCTTCCTGCAGCTCGTCGAGCACGGCGAGGGGGATGTCCGGCCCGAGGCGGAGGAACTGGAACGGCGCGCTGCGCTGCTCCGGAGTACGCGCCGAGGTACAGCGGGACACGATCTCGACCTCGAGCGCGGTGTCCACCAGCTCCCAGCCGACCACCGCAACCAGCTCCGCGAACGCGTCACCGAGCGCCCGCTGGATCTGCAGCTGCTCGAAGATGTCGTTCAGCCCGACAGCGACGGCCTCGGCGCCGCCGGCCGGCCGCAGGTCCAGATGAGCCGCGGCCAGCTGCTTGTCGAGCGCGTCGCGGACCGCCTGCACCTTCATCAGGCAGTCGCTCGCCGCGGTCAGCCGCTTGTCCAGCTCCGCACGCTCGCCCCGCGGCGCCTGACTGACCTGGTTCCGCAGGTAGCGCAGGATCAGCCGGACGATGCGTTCGTCCGCACCGGTCCCCCACAGCCAGCTCGGGTTGCCGTCGGCATCGTCACGCAGAGCGGCCGTCGAACCGTCCGGCTTCGGCACCCACGGATGCTCGGTCTCGAGGATCTCGTCGATCTCCGGCTCCGACAACGCGGTCGCGGCGTCCAGGACGGTCGACTGGTCGTGGCTCGCGATCGTCACTGCCTCCCAGACCCCGCCGGCCGCGCGACCCCGCGAGTACGCCGGCTGCAGCGCCGTGGCGGCCGCCTTCAACCGGGCCCGCTCTTCTGGTTGCCTCAGGCAACGGTCGAAGAGTCGCTGGGTGTCGGACCAGGACGCGTCCGCCTCCAGCAGCAACCGCTCCAGCTGCTCGACGTCCGACCGGAAGTCCACCTCGCGCGGGAACTGCACGGCCGACAACGCCGACACCCGCCAGCTCGGTTCCTTCGCGCCGGGCAACGCGGTCGACGCGTGCCCGATCCCGGCCGACGGTACGACGTACAGCACGTAGCGGGTGGCCTTGCCGGTCACCGGGCGACGAGCAACCACGTCGAGCACGGGACCGAACGGGGCGTTGTCGAGCACGCCGCCGTCCACCAGCCAGGACCCGGACTCCGCCGGGCCGGGCTGGATCCGCGGCGGACTCGCAGCCAGCTCGGGCGTCTCCAGGACCGGCCCGAACGCCGCCGGGAACGACGCCGACGCCCGCGCTGCTCGCGCTAGCAGCTCGGTGTCCTTCAATCCGTTCTTGTCCTCGACCGAGAACTTCCGCTTCGACCCGTCGTACGTCGGGGCGTCCTCGCTCGTGAAGCCGTACAGGTACCGATGGTCCGGTACGACGAACGCCTGCCCGGCCGCGTCCTTGGCCTCGAACTGCTGCACGCCCAACCCGGAGGCTGTGACGAACAACGTCACCGGCTCCTCGGCGTCGTTCTCACCCGCGTCGGCCACACCCTTGAGCAGGTCCTCGAGCTGCTGCAGGAAGTACTTGCCGTCGAGCACCGACGTCGACTTCGCGCCGGCCGACGGCACCAGCTTGCCGACGTCGAGCGAACCGAGCGCGACCCACTTCTGCCGCAGCCAGGGACCGTTGTCACCATCGGGGTCCAGGGTCGAGCCGTTCGCGATCGCTGTCGCGAGCAACGAACCGTTCAGACCGCCGGCACTCGTCCCCGCGATCACGTCGACGACCACCCGACGACGCTCCTCGCCACGCCGGCACAACTCGCGCCAACGGTCCGCCAGCACCGCGTCGTACGGCTGCGAACCAGGCGCGTCGGGGCCACCGGACGCGCGCCTGATCAGATCCAGCTCGTGCGTCACCCCGCCCATCCAGACCGCCAGGCTGACCCCACCGTTCAGTACCAGTGCGATCCGGATCTCGTGGTCGGTCATGTGCCTCCCTTTTGCACCCAGGGATATCACGGATGCCCTGTTGTCGCAGCGGAGAGTGAACAAAAGGTTGTCGCGATCTGCACAGAGGGTCATCCTGTTCGGTGGGGGTGGTCGTCATGCGAACGTTGGTTGCGGCGGTTTCGGTGACAGTACTGTTGCTGACGGGCTGTTCGTCGAGTGATGGGGGTACGCCGGAGCCCGTGGTGACGGCGACCGCCGACGACACCACCGAGCCGGCGCCGGAGCCGACCGATGCCGAATCCACCCAGCCGCAGCAGAAGCAACCATCGATCAGCATCGTCTCGCTCCCGATCGGTCCGGGGGCCCAGGCGAACCAGCCCGACGACCAGTCGAAGCAGTGCGTCGGCGTCACGCTGACCGGACTGGACCTCCCGAACGGCACCACGCTCACGTTCGGCGCACCCGGCCTCAGTCAGGACGGCGACTACTTCAAGATCGACCAGTCGGGGTGCGGAGACCAGGGCCCGGCCTGCGAGGGTCACCAGATCCGGTCCGACGACCAGCCGCCCTGCTACGTCGGCGTACAGCAGCTGATCCCCGATGAGGGCAAGCACTCGACGCTGGTCATCCCGGCCGCTGCGACCTGCGCCTCCGACGACGACTGCGCGTCGATCAAGGACGGCGGCCAGAGCCAGGTCGGTTTCGACACGCACGCACTCGGCAGTCCTTCCGAGACGCCGTCGGACGGGTGAGCGATGGCCGACGAACGGTCGCAGGCCGAACGCTGGATCAGCTTCGCCGCGGGCATCATCACGCCGGTGACGCTGCTCAGCGCGCTGCTGTTCTACTTCGGCTACGTCTCCTCACGTTCGCAGTACGAGTACTTCGGGATCGACGTCGACACGATCGGCCTGAGCACGCAGGACTACGTGATGCGCAGTCCGCAGCCACTACTCGTCCCGCTGCTCGTGATTACTCTGCTCGCGGTGGCGGCGCTCCTTCTGCACAACGCGATCCATCCGACGCCCGTCGCCGTACGCCGGGCCGCCCGCATCGCCGTACTGGTCCTCGTCCTCGGCGTAGCCGGCCTCCTGGCCTATCCGCTGATCGGCCAGGTGCCGTACTACGCCCTCATCATCCCCGCCGTGATCGGCTTCTCCGCGGCGGCGCTTGCCTACCTCACCTATCTCCGCCGCAAAGCCGACCCGACCCTCGGCCCCCAACGAATCCTCATCGCCCTGCTGGCGATCGCCACGGTCACCTGTGCCTTCTGGGCGACCGCGACAACCGCGCAGTACTCCGGCCGCGGCCTGGCCCGATCCGACGCCCGGCACCTGAACCGCTTCCCGGTCGTCATCCTCGACACCAAGGAGAAGCTCGCCCTCCGCTCCCCCGGCCTCGAGGAGACCACCCTCCGCGCCGGCGCCGGCCAGACCTTCAACTACCGCTACCGAGGCCTCCGCCTACTGGTGGTCGGCCAGAACCGCCTCTTCCTCGTCCCCCAAACCTGGTCCCCCTCCAACACCACCGTCATCATCCCCCTCGACGACTCCATCCGGGTCCAATTCCAATTCCAGAACGACCCGCCCTAGCCGAGATCCTCCCGTGTCGTGACACTCGCGACCTCGGGCAGCCGGTGATCGCTCGCCGATTTCGGAACCATCCGCGCGAGCGCCTTCGGCATCGGCCCGACCGCGAAAGCGCGCACCTCGTCGCCGGCCCTGACCACCGCGAACGACCCCTCAGTGGGCACCCGCTCCGGGAGCGCGATGTCATGCGATCCCGCCACCAGCTCACCATCGAACACCGTCGACGAGGTGGTGGTCGGCTCCGGCGGCGTCCACGAGGTCATCCATAAAGCCTCAACCGTCACGCGTACGTCGTCCGGCAGCGTCACCCTGATGATCCGCTCCGCCTCGTCGTACTCGACCTCGACCGCCGACTCGTTCTCACGAGTAGCCGCGTCGACCTGAGCCGCCAGAACCCCCGGGATGCCAACCAGCCCCTGCAGCACGGTGATCCCGGCGTTCCGCCTCCCGATCTCCGCCTTCAAGTACTCCTTGGTCTCCGCAGGCACCATCCCCCCGAACACCAGCACGTCCAACTCGCCGACGTCGTAGTCATCCAGCACCCGATCAAACTGATTGGTCGCATCAGCCCGATACCCCGACCCCCGCAACAACCCCACCACCGCCTCCAACACACCAGGACTACGCCCAACAACCAGCACCCGAGCAATTTCGTTCGCCATCTGAACTCTCCACGATTTATGTTGGCCTCACCAACGTTGGTATGACCAACATAACTCACGAGCGGTAACACACAAGGCGCGCCGTCGGGTGGGAGAGGAGGCCGACGGTCAGGCGCTGTCGCGGATGATCAGTTCGGTGTTGTAGATCTCGGGGGTGGTGAGTTGGGCGCCGGCGATCTTGGCGAGGAGGATTTCGGCGAGGCGGGCGCCCAGCTGTTCGACCGGTTGGCGGACCGTGGTGAGTTTGGGAGTGGTGGTGGTGGCCAGGACCGAGTCGTCGAAGCCGACGACTGCGACGTCCGCGGGCACTCGCCGGCCGCGCTGGGAGAGGACCCGGAGCGCAGCAGTCGCCATCAGGTCGGAGGCGACGAACAGCCCGTCGAGGTCGGGGTGCTCATCGAGCAGCCGTAGCGTCGCCTGTTCACCGCCGTCCGCCGTGAAGTCGCCGTACCCGATGATCGCGGGCAACCCGGCTTCCTTCATCACGTCCTTGTAGCCGGTCAGCCGGTCGATCCCGGCCGTCATGTCGAGCGGCCCGGCGACCGTCGCGACCTTCCGCCGGCCGATCGCGAGCAGATGCTCGACCCCGGTCCGCGCCCCAGCCACGTTGTCGACGTCCACACTCGCCACCGGTACGTCGACGCCGAGCGGCCGCGCGCTGAACACGATCGGCAGCGGCAACTGCGCGAGCTCCTGCAGTACGTTGTCGCGACCGTGGTGGCTGATGATGATCGCCCCGTCCACGTGCCCGCCGCGCAGGTACCGGATGAACCGCTGATCATCACCCTCGGACGGCTCGATCAGCAGCACCAGCTGCGACGAGGTCGGCGCCAACGTCCGGCTGACCCCGCTCAGCATCCCAGCGAAGAACGGATCCGAGAACACGCGGCTGTCCGGCTCCGGTACGACGATCGCGACCGAGTCGGTACGACGCGTCACCAGCGCGCGGGCTGCCCGGTTCGGGACGTAGCCGAGCTGACGGATCGCCTGCTCGACCGCGGCGACCGTGTCCGGCAGCACCTTCGGCGAACCGTTCACGACCCGGGAGACCGTTGCCCGGGACACCCCGGCAACCGCCGCGACCTGCTCCAACGTCGGAGAACCAGACCCTTCCATCGGCCCTCCTCAGCTGTCGACCGGCCTGCGTTCACACGGTAGTACGTCCTAGGTCGAACGCGCGTCAGCCGTTGGCCGCCCGCCGGGGCGTGTTGACAGATTTCTTCAGTTCCCGACCCGGGTGTCGGCAACCTTCTCCGCCTCGTCGACGGCCTGCGCCCAGGCGGCGTCCGCGGACTGCTTACCGTTGTCCACCCGGGCCAGCGCGGCGCTGAAGATCTGGTTGATCTCGCCGTCGCGGGGACCCTTGTGCTGCTTGAGGATCACGTTCCGGGCCCGGTCGACGAAGATCTGCCCGACCGGCGCCTTGTTGAAGTACGCGTTGACCTGCGACTTCACCTGCGGATCGTCGTACGCGTCGAGCGTGGAGGGGAACGAGCCGATCTTCTTGAACACCTTCACCTGCTGCTCCGGCGCGGTCAGCCAGGCGGCCAGTTTCGCGGCCTCCTCCGGCTGGGACGACTGGATCGGCACGGTCAGGTACGAGCCGCCCCAGTTGCCGCCGCCACCGGGGAACACATCGGCGACATCCCACTTGCCCTTCCCGAAGCTGCCCGCGTTGTCCTGGATCACGCCGAGCAGCCAGCCCGGGCACGCCATCGTCGCGAACTTGTCGGTGCGGAAGGCCGCGTTCCACTCGTCGCTCCAGGCGACCAGCCCGGCGGACAGACCGTCCTTGCTGCCGGCCACCACCTGGTCCCAGGTCTTCTTCAGCCGCGGATTCTCGGCACCGAGGAAGCGGTCCTGGTTCGAGTAGTACGCCTGGATCAGCTGGTTGCGCATCGCTTCCCAGGTCAGTACGGCGGAGTCGTACCAGGCCGAGCCGGGCACCTTCTCCTTGAACGTCCGCCCGGTCGCGAAGTACGACGGCCAGTCCTGGAACAGCTTCGCCACCTGCGCCCGATCCGTCGGCAGCTTGGCCTTCGCGAACAGGTCGCGGCGGTAGCAGATCGCCTCCGGACCGATGTCGGTGCCGTACCCGATGATCTTCCCGTCCTGGGTGGTCGCGCCGGCCACCTTCCAGTCCAGCCAGCGGTCCTTCAGGTCGTCCGCGCCGTACTTGCGCAGGTCGACGAACTTGTCGGCCTTGGCCAGGTACTTGTAGATCCAGCTGACCTCCATCGCCTCGATGTCGGCCAGGCCGGTACCGGACTTCAGGTTCGCGTCCAGGTTCTTGACGTGGTCGTCGACGGTCTTGGCGTGCTGCTCGACGATCGTGATGTTCGGGTGCGCGGCCTCGTACTCCGTGTACAGGTCGTCGTACCCGAACTCGTTGAAGGTCGCGATGGTCAGCTTGATCTTCGGCCCGTCCGTCTTGGCGGCGGTCGGACCGGACGTACTGGAACCACCACCACAGGCGGCGGTGACGAGCAGGACCGCGGCGCACGCGAGCAGTCCTGCGATGGGGCGGTAGCGGGCGCTGGGCCGCATGTGACGTGCTCCCTGGAACTTGGACGGAGTTGAGAGCGCTCTCGGATCGCGAAAGTGACCTGAGTCTCAATCGTCCAAGCCGGATATGTCAAGCACCGCATGGTCACGCTGAGATACGAGGCTAGTCAAGTCCGGACATAGCGTCACGCCTGGTCACGCTGTGAATCACCGTGATCACCGAGCGATGCACAGACTGGGAGTTAGCTGTGAGTGATCATCGCGGCGGCCCGACCGAATCACGCACGACGACGACCGTGCCGAGTGTGGTCATCGGCTGCTGGTGGGCGAACGGGTCCGCGTTCGGGTCCTGGCCCGCGAGCCCGGCCCGGACCGCGGCGCGCCCGAGCTCCTCCAGCGGCACCCGCACCGTGGTCAGCGCCGGCTGCAGTTCGGTGGCCACCGGTACGTCGTCGTACCCGACCACCGACACGTCGTCGGGGATGGCCAGGCCGCGTTCGCGCAGGGCGACGTACACCCCGGCCGCGACGATGTCGTTGGCGGCGAAGATCGCGGTGAAGTCGAGGCCGTCGTCGAGCGCGCGCAAGGTCTGCTCGTACCCCCACTGGCGACCGAACGCACCGGTGCGGACCAGGCTCGGGTCGTGCTCGAGCTTGCGCGCCGCGAACGCCTGGCGGAAGCCGCGCAGCCGGGCCGTCGTCGTGGACAGCGTCGTCGGGCCGCCGAGGTAGAGGATCCGCGTGTGCCCCGCGCTGAGCAGGTGGTCGGTGATCGCCGCGGCGCCGCCGGCGTTGTCGTACTCGACCGCGTACGCCGGTACGCCGGTCTCGAGCCCCGGTCGGCCGCAGAGCACAAGACTCGAGCCGCTGCTCGCCAACTGACGGGCGCGCTGCCCGACCGCGGCGAAGTACTCCTTGTCCTCGACCGCGCCGCCGACCAGGATCACGGCGTCGGCGCGCTGCTCGAGGAGGAGGTCGACGAAGCGGAGCTCGGCGGACTCGCCGCCCTGCGTCGAGCAGACCAGACAGAGGCGGCCGGATGCGAGCGCTTCGGCCTGTACGCCGCGGGCGATGTAGGCGAAGAACGGGTCGACGATCTCGCTGACCACGATGCCGACGACGCGCGTGGTCGAGCCGGCCAGGGCGCGGGCGTGCGCGTTGGCGACGTACCCGAGGTCGCGCATTGCGCGTTCGACCGCGTCGCGGGTCGAGGCCGCCACCGGATAGTTGCCATTGACAACACGGGAGACGGTCGCGGTGGAGACGCCGGCCCGGGCGGCCACGTCGCGGATGGTCCGGGCCGACTCGGGGTCACGCCGGCGCGCCCGCGTTCGGGGCTGCTCCGCCATCACCCACCTCCTCGCCGAGTCGTACGCCTGCCGTGGTCCCGTCCGCGAACCGCAGGTGTACGCCGAGACCGTCGACCGTGACCTCGATCCCCTCAGCCACCGCGCCCGGCCAGACCGTGTCGCCGGACAGTACCACCGCGGCCACGAGCACCAGCGGATCTGTTCCGTGGTGCTCAGCCTCGAGGTACGGCGTCGCGGAGTGCGGGCCGAATGCGTTGACGTCGAGGTTCCTGTGTACGCCGGAACGCGCGTACCCGCGCAGCCCGACCATCACACTCGTCAACCGATCGGCCCGCGTTGCCTGCGCCCACGTTTCGTTGGCGATCACCTCAGGTCGCTGCAGTCCCGCGATGGCGTACCCGCCGTGCCGCACGATGCCGGGCGGTCCGTCGACCAACACACACCGCACCTCGATCCGCCCATGCAGCACACTCACCACCTCGATCCGCCCACCACTGGCCTCCCACCACGACGCCGCCATTGCTCCACTTACCCGCAGGCGCCGGATGCTTCCCCGGTGGCCGAGCAACCCAGCAGCGCCGACGAGCGAGACGTGGTTGTCGAGGTGCTCACAGCTGACCTGAGTGTGTTCGCCCGGCACGGTCGGCTCGGTGAGGTCGGGGGCGGTGCGGGTTGAGTAGGCGAGGCGGTTGTAGTGGGGGGTGCCTTCGGCGTTGTGGTCGCTGCCGTGGTTGAGGAGGCGGACGATGCCGTCGTGTTTGGTTGCCTGGATCAAGAAGCCGGGGGCGGGCATCGCTCGTACCTGGTCGTGTTCGTCGAGGGGCAGCGCGGCCTCCCGGGCGGTCCACACCTCATGGTCGGCGGGGAGCAGGAGACCGAGGAAGCCTTTGGACGCCCAGTACGGCGAGCCTGGGCCGGAGTACGGCTGGGTGGTGGGGAGGAAGTGGTGATGCCAGCCGAGGTTCAGGAGGCCGCGTTCGTCGGGGGCGCCGTGGTCGACGAAGTGGCGGAGGGTGCCGGAGCAGAGGCGGCGGGTCTGGCCTGGCGTGAGCGGGGTCGCGTCGAGGAGTGCGCCCATCCAGTACGGCGCAGCGGCCGCCATGCGGTAGCACAGGGAACGACCGAAGTGGATCGGCGCTCCGTCGGTGCCGGTGAGGTGGACGGCGTCCTCGAGGAAGCGGTGCAGGCGTTCTTTGTAGACCGCGAGACGGCCCTCGGCTGACGGGCCGGCCATCCGTGTCCACAGACCCGGATACAGATGCATCGCCCAACCGATGTAGTGGTCGAAGTTCTGCCCGTCGCCATCGGAGTACCACCCGTCACCGACGTACCAGTCCTCGATCCGATCGAGCCCACCGTCGATGTCGTCCTGCGAGTACGGCGCTCCGACGGACGCGAGGAACTGCTCCCCGACGACCTGGAACAACCGCCAGTTGTTGTCCCACGTCCGCGACCCGACGAACCCACTCAGCCAGTCGACCACCTTCTCCTGCTCGGGTACGTCGAGCTTGTCCCACAGCCACGCCCGCGACTCGTGCAGCCCGACCGCGATCGCCGCCGCCTCCACCATCTGCTGCGAACAGGGCGTCAACCGCGGCCACTCACCCGCCGCGCCGGCCACCAGACCTCGCGCGTACCGCTCGACCAGCCGCTCGTCTCCTCCATCCGCGGCAATCCGGAACGCCGCCAGCAGGAACGACCGGGCAAACCCCTCCAACCCGTCGCAGTCGGCCCCCGACCAACTCCCCCGCCCCGGCAACCGCACCTGCGCCCCGCTGGCCGAAAACCAAGGCACCAACGAGTCCAGCAAGTGATCGGCTACCCCCAACCAGGTCTCCCGCGTGTACCCGGTCCGCGAGGACAACACCCGATCCGGCGCCGGCAACTGCAACTGGGTCATGCGATGCGTCCCAGGTCTTCTCGGTGGATGCTGTGGGCCAGGGCCTGGCCGGCTGCGAGGCGCTCGACCTCGGCGACTGCCGCCTCGCCGAGGCGGGTGACTTCGTTGCCCATGGCGCCGGCGAGGTGCGGGGTGATGAAGACGTTGGGGGCCCGCAGCAACGGTGAGTCGAGTGGCAGCGGCTCGGGGTCGGTGACGTCGAGTACGGCGTCCAGGCGACCGGAAACACACTCGCGTTCGAGGGCCGCGTGATCCACCAATCCACCCCGCGCGGTGTTGATCAGCACGCTGCCGTCCGGCATCGCGGCCAGCAACTCGGCCGACACCAAACCGGCGGTCTCCTGCAGCAGCGGCGCATGCACAGTGACGATATTGCTCGCCGCGAACAGCTCCGGCAGCTCACACCAGCGCGCACCCAGCTCGGTCGCCTCAGCTGGACTCAGGTACGGGTCACTCACGAGCACGTCGACGTCGAGTGACTGCAGGCGCTCGATCACCAGTCGTCCGATCCGCGACGCCCCCAGTACGCCGACCGTCGTACCGAGCGCTCCAAGAATCGGTGCCCCAGGCAACGGTCGTTTGGTGCCCGAGGCCTGGAACCAGTCCCGGTGCCGGAACGCCCGTTTCGCCGCCAGCACGATCGCCGCCAGCGTGAACTCCGCGACCGGGATCGCATTCGCCGCGGCCGCCGACGACACCTCGATCCCCCGGTCGAACACCACCGGATCGACGAACGTCTTGATCGTCCCCGCCGCATGCACGATCGCCCGCAGCTTCGGCGCCGCGTCCAACACGTCGGCCGTGATCCGCGGGCACCCCCACCCCGTCAGCAGCACCTCAGCCGCAGCCAACTCCTCCGCCACCTCCGCGAACGCCCCCTCCAACCGCGGCAACCCTGCCGCAACAGAGCCGGCCGGGTGGAGGCCGAGGAGGTTGGCGACGTTTTCCAAGCGATCGTGCGCCGCGGGGGTGATCACCTCCGACCAGGTCTCCGCGGGCATCGCGACGAGCGTGCGCAACCGCGGACTGCTGCCCGGGTCGGTGTGAGGGTTCGGCACGGATCACTCCTAGTAAACGGTTACTAGAAACGGTAGGCAGACCAACCACCGCAGGTCAAGACAAGTCTCGTTAGCGCTTGACAGCAAGGCGGTGAACGTTTCATCGTTACTCCCAGCCGAGACAGCAAACGCTTACTATCAGGAGGCACGTCATGCATCGCGACAGCCGAGCGGCAGGGCGAGCTGCAGGACGAGCCGCGGATCGGGCGCGCGCCGGTGGCGGACTGCGGGCCAGGCTCCGTCGCGACCGGACGATGCTGCTGCTGGTGCTGCCCGGCTTCCTGTACTTCGTGGTGTTCCACTACGTGCCGCTGCTGGGCAACGTGATCGTCTTCAAGGACTACCAGCCGTACCTCGGCTTCAAGGGCAGCCCGTGGGTCGGCTTCGGCAACTTCAGCGTGTTCACCCAGCCGGACTTCTACCGCGCACTGCTCAACACCTTGAAGTTCGCCGTACTCCAGTTGGTGCTGTTCTTCCCCGCCCCACTCGGCTTGGCGCTGCTGCTCAACAGCATCCTCAGTCCCAAGATCAGAAGGTTCGTGCAGAGCGTCGTCTACCTGCCGCACTTCATCGGTTGGGTGATCCTGATCTCGATCAGCCAGCAACTGATCGGCGGCACCGGTCTACTCCCCCAACTCCTCGGCGAGGTCGGCCTGCCGCGCGTCGACCTGATGACCAGCCCCGGATTCTTTCCCTGGCTGGTGACGCTGCAGCTGATCTGGAAGGACGCCGGCTGGGGCACGATCATCTACCTGGCCGCGCTGCTCAACATCGACACCGAGCACTACGAAGCCGCGGCGATCGACGGCGCGGACCGGTGGCGGCGGCTCTGGCACGTGACGCTGCCGGGCATCGTGCCGGTCACCTTGCTGCTCCTGATCCTCAACCTGGGCAGCATCCTCTCGGTCGGCTTCGAGCAGATCCTGCTCCAGCGCGACGCCGTCGGCGCCGACGCCGGCGAGGTCCTCGACACCTACGTCTACTTCCACGGCGTCCTCGACGGCCAATGGGGTCCGGCGGCCGCGGTCGGCCTGGTCAAGGGCGTGATCGGCCTGGTCCTGATCCTCGGCGCGAACAAGCTCGCCCACCGCTTCGGCCACGAAGGGATCTACAGCAGATGACGACCTCGCAACGGCCTCCGTGGATGGAGGCGCCGTCCAGGGCCGGCCTGGCGATCAAGGGTCTCGTGATCGCGATCGTCTGCCTGCTGGTGCTGTATCCGTTCGTCAACATCGTCGCCACGAGTCTGGCCGGCGAGTCCGAGATCACCCGGCGCGGCGGCATCATCGCGTTGTTCCCGAGCGAGCCGACGCTGGCGGCGTACCGGACGATCTTCGCGGGCGGGGTGGTGAGCCACGCGCTGCTGGTCAGCGCGGGCATCACGGTCATCGGTACGGCGCTGAACCTGGTCGTCACCATCGCGCTGGCGTACGGGCTCAGCCGGCCGATCGTCGGCGGGCGGTTCGTGCTCACCGCCATCCTGTTCACGATGCTGTTCGGCGCCGGCATCATCCCGAACTTCCTGCTGGTCAAAGCGCTCGGCCTCTACGACTCGTACGCCGCGCTGATCGTGCCGGGCCTGGTCAGCGCGTTCAACTTCCTCGTGCTGCGCAACTTCTTCCAGAACATCCCGGCCGAGCTACTGGACAGCGCCCGGATCGACGGGGCCGGCGATTTCGCGATCCTGATCCGGATCGTGCTGCCGCTGTCGAAGGCGGTCCTCGCGGTCGTCGCGCTGTTCTACGCGGTCGGCCACTGGAACGCGTTCTTCAACGCCTTGCTGTACCTCAACGACACCGGCAAGTGGCCGTTGCCGCTCGTACTTCGTCTCTACGTCCTGCAGGGCCAGCCGGTCGGCGGCGGTACCGAGTCTCCCGGCGAGGCGGTGGCGTCGATCCAGGCCGTGCAGATGGCCGTCGTCGTTGTCGCGCTCGTCCCGATCCTCTGCGTCTACCCGTTCCTGCAGCGCTACTTCACCAAGGGCGTACTCACCGGCGCCATCAAGGGTTAGGAGAAACATCGTGACCACCAGTCGCAGAAGCTTCCTGCGCAGCGCTGTCGGCGTCGCCGTGATGAGCGCCACCGGAGTCCCCACGCTGGTTGCCTGCAGCAACGGCAGTACGGCGGCCGGTACCGCCCGCGCCTCCTCGGTGACGCTGCCGACGTACGTCGCCTTCAACGGGCCGAAACCGGATCTCCCCGGTACGGCGGACGGCGTACCACCGGGCTACCGGACGTACCCGAAGGATCTCGTCACCACCGTGCCCAAGCCACCGCTCAACGGCGGCAAGGTCAGCGTGATGACGGACATCTTCGACCCGCTGCCACCGGCCCGGGACAAGAACGCCGCGTGGAAGGCGGTCGAGGAGAAGCTCGGCGGCACCCTGGACCTGACGATCGTCCCGGACAGCGACTGGGCGACGAAGTTCCAGACCATGCTCGCCGCGAACCAGCTGCCGGACCTCGTGCTGCTCACCGACCCGACCGCAGTGAACAACCTGCCGGCCTTCCTGGGTGCGAAGTGCACCGACCTGACGCCGTACCTGTCGGGCGACAAGGTCAAGGACTACCCGAACCTGGCCAACATCCCAGCGGTGATCTGGCAGGCCTGCGTGGTCGAGGACAAGATCTACGGCCTGCCGATCCCGCGCAGCATCACCGGCGGCGCCGGCTTCTACAACCAGCGGACGTTCGACGAGGCCGGCGTCGAGTACCCGGCCACCGCCGAGGACTTCCTTGCCGCCTGCAAGGAGTTGACGAAGCCGCAGGACGGCCGGTGGGCGATCGTGAACTCGAAGGGCAACACGTTCTTCACGATGGTCCAGCAGATGTTCGGCGTACCGAACGGCTGGCGCCTCGACGGCGGCAAGCTGGTCCGCAGCTTCGAGACCCCGGAGTACAAGGCAGCCCTCGAGTTCGCCGTCGAGCTGGTCAAGGCCAAGGTGCTGGTGCCGGGCTCGGACGGGATCGACGGCACGGCCCGCAAGAACGCGTTCCGCTCCGGCAAGGGCGCGCTGGTGTACGACGGGTTCCCGGGGTACTCCGGCTACGTCAAGGACATGGCCCGGCTGGACCCGAAGAACGACCCGCGGGCGTTCGTCCCGATGGCCCCCAAGGGCGGCAAGGCGAACACGTGGTCGGACAACATCCTGTTCGCGTACACGCTGATGAAGAAGGCCGACGACACCCGGGCGAAGGAACTGCTCGCGGTGGCGAACTTCTTCGCGGCACCGTTCGGCAGCACCGAGAACCTGCTGCTCACGTACGGCGTCGAGGGCGTCGACTTCACCCGCGACGAGAAGGGCAACCCGACGCTGACCAGCAAGGGCGAGGCCGAGCTGACCGTGCCGTGGAAGTACATCACCGCCGCGCCGCAGGCCCTGTACAACGCCGACTCGCCAACGTACGTCGACCGCGCGCACGAGGATCTGACCAAGCTGATCGGCATGGTGGTCAAGGACCCGACGGCCTCGTTGATCTCACCGACCAACGACAAGTCGGGCGGTGACATCGGGCAGCCGCTGACCGACGTACGCAACGACGTGATCGCCGGCCGGAAGCCGATCAGCGCGTTCGACGCCGCGGTGAAGAAGTGGGCGAAGGACGGCGGCGACAAGATCCGCGGCGAGTTCGAGTCGGCCCTCGGCGGTGCGAGTCCGCGATGAGCTGGTTGACCGAGGCAAGGTTCGGGCTGTTCGTGCACTGGGGCATCTACGCGGCCGCCGCGCGGCACGAGTGGGTGAAGTCGTACGAGCAGCTCACCGACGCCGACTACCAGCCGTACTTCGACCACTTCTCGCCGGACCTCTACGATCCGGAGCGCTGGGCCGAGGACGCGTGGAACGCCGGCATGCGGTACCTCGTCATCACCACGAAGCACCATGACGGCTTCTGCCTGTGGGACTCGAAGCTGACGGACTACTCGGCGCCGAACACGCCGTGGGGCAAGGATCTGCTCGCGCCGATGGTCGACGCGTTCCGCGAGCGTGGGTTCAAGATCGGGCTGTACCACTCGCTGCTCGACTGGCATCACCCGGAATTCCCGGTCGACCTGTACCACCCGCAGCGCAAGGACGTCGACTTCATCGACCGCACCGCGGATCGCGACGTCTCGAAGTACGCCGACTATCTGCACGGACAGGTCCGCGAACTGCTGACGGGGTACGGGAAGATCGACGTGATGTGGTTCGACTTCTCGTACGCCGATCGCGGGTTCAACGCGAAGGGACCGGACGAGTGGCGCTCCGAAGAACTGCTCGCGCTGGTGCGTGAGCTGCAACCGGGGATCCTGGTGAACAACCGGCTCGGCCTCGGCGCGGGCGACTTCACCACCCCCGAGCAGGTGCAGCCGCCGGGCAACGAGGTTGCTGCTGGCAACGGTACGCAGGTGCCGTGGGAGGCCTGCCACACGCTGAACGGCAGCTGGGGCTACCACCGCGACAACCACGACTGGAAGTCGCCGGCGCTGCTGATCCGGATGCTGGTCGACGCGGTTTCGAAGGGCGGCAACATGCTGCTCAACGTCGGCCCGAACGGCCGCGGCGCCTGGGAACCTCGGGCGCTCACGGTCCTCGACGGGATCGGCGAGTGGATGCGACTGCACGAGCGATCCGTCCGCGACTGCGGCCCGAGCACGTACGTCCCGCCCGCCGACTGCCGCTACACGCAGAACGGGCGCCGGCTGTACCTGCACATCTTCGCGTGGCCGATGGGACACCTCCACCTGCCCGGCCTGGGTGACAAGGTCACGTATGCGCAGTTCTTGCACGACGCGTCCGAGGTGCAGCGGGTGGCGGTCGATCCCGCAGCGCCCGGCCACACGTACCTCGCCGGGCTGCCGGACAACACGCTCACGGTGAAGCTGCCGAACCGGGCACCCGAGGTCGACAGCTGCGTGATCGAACTCTTCCTGCGCGAGTGATCCCTGGAACGGCGAAGGCACCCACCTCGACCCGGTGGGTGCCTTCGTCCTGGTTCACTTCCGGCTGATGGTGGACTGCGCGAGCCGGATCGTCGGCTTCGGCACGTGGTACGTCGTCGGGCCGGCACCGTCCATCGCGGCGAGGATCGCCTCGCCGACTACCGTACCGAGGCCGTGGACGTCGACCGTCACCACGCTCAACGGCGGATGCGCGAGCCTGGCCACCGCGGTGTCGTCCCACGCGATGACCGACAGCTCGTCCGGGACCGTGACACCCAGCTCCTTCGCGACGGTGAGACCGCCGATCGCCATCAGGTCGTTGTCGTAGACAACGGCACTCGGGATCCGCGCACCGGTCAGCAGCTGCCGGGTCGCCTCCCGGCCGGAGTCCTCGGAGTAGTCGCCCTCGATCAGCTGCCCCTGCACCCCGCGCTCCGCGCAGGTTTCGATGAACGCCTCGTCCCGGGCCTGGCAGTGCACCATGTCGCGTGGGCCGCTCACCCGGGCGATGTCACGATGCCCGAGATCGGCCAGCGCCCGAACCGCCGCCCGCGCGCCCTCGGCGTTGTCGACCAGCACGTTCGTGATCGGCGCCTGCAACTCGGGCCCGCCGAGCAACACCGAGGGCATCCGCAGGCGCTCCAGCTCCGCCAGCCGCGGGTCGTCGCTGCGCAGATCCACCATCACGATGCCGTCGACATGGTCGTTGGCCACCCAGCGACGCCAGATCTCGATCTCACCCGCGATGGCGTGGGTGAACTCGATCAGCAGGCTGCAGCGCCGCCCCGCGAAGTACTCCTCGATCCCCTGGACGACGTCGGCCATGAACGGTTCCATCCCGAGGAGCCGGTCAGGACGCGCCAGCACCAGCCCGGCAATGCGGTCCCGGGGCGTCACGTCCTGCATAAACTGCCCTCCTAGGCGGCCGTTCCTACTATATTCACAGATCTAACTAACCGGGCAGAAGGCGGATGGACCGATGCAGCAGGTCAGCGACTCCTCGCAGTCGCCGGGCTACGATCCGGCGCCGACGAGCAGCCGCGCCGTCATCGTCGACCGCATCCGGTCCGCCGGCACCCTCAGCCGGGTCGAACTTACCCAGCTCACCGGCCTGACGGCACCATCGGTCACCGCGGTCGTCCGCCGGCTGATCGACGACGGCCTGGTCGCCGAGACCGGTCGCGGCACCTCCACGTCCAACGGCGGCAAGCCCCGCACGCTGCTGCAGATCCGCGCCGCCGCGCGGTACGTCGTCGGCGTTCACCTGAGCGAGGACAGCCTGACGTACGTGCTGGTCGACTACGCCGGCGGCGTGGTGGCGCGCTGGCGACGGAACGGTCCCGGCGACGAGAGCGACCCCGAAGAGGTCGTCGAGCGGGTGGCGATCGAGACCGGCGAGCTGATCGAGCGTTCCGGCGTCGACCCGGGGCTCGTGCTCGGCCTCGGCTTCGTCTGCCCCGGCCCGCTGATCCGCAACCGCGGGGTGACGTCCGCTCCGCCGTCGATGACACGCTGGATCGACTTCCCGGTCCGGAGCCGCCTCCAGGAGCGACTCGGCCTGCCGGTAAGGCTCGAGAACGACGCCACCGCCGCCGCCGCGGGGACCCGCCTCACCACCAGCCACGACGTCTCGGTGATGGCCGCGCTGTTCATGAGCGAGGGCATCGGATCCGGCCTGCGGCTCAACGGCAACGTCTACCAGGGCGCGCACGGCAACGCCGGCGAGGTCGGGCATATCTGCGTCCAGATCGGCGGCCCGCGCTGCTGGTGCGGCGGCACCGGTTGCCTGGAGGCGCTCGCCGGACCCGCCGCGGTCGTCGCCAAGGCCCGCGCCGCCGGACTCGACCTCGGCTCGCACCGGCATTCCGGCGTCGCGGCCTTCGCCGCCATCGCCCGCCTGGCCTTGAGCGGAGACTCGCGGGCCGAGGCGATCATCCGGGACTCCGCGGCGTGGATCGCGATCGGCGCGCAGACGATCGCCAACATGTACGACGTACAGCTCCTGGTCCTCACCGGTCCGGCCTTCGCCGTCGCCGGGACGATCTACCTGCCCATCCTGCAGGAGCGGATCCTGAGCTCGGTCTTCGGGCGCAGCGTCGGCACCGAAGTGGTTCTGGACGAGCGCGGTCACGACGCGGCGGCGATCGGCGCCGCGCTGATGATGCTCAAGTCCGAGCACGCTCTTTCGGTCTAGCCGATACCTTCCGCGGTCAAATCGTTACCGTCGCGAACCCTTGCGCGGAGTTTGTTAGGCCAACTAAGTTACCGCCAGCTTGCCTGGCCGGGTGCCGGGTGACGCGTTCCAAGGACCGCGTTGGTGCGGACCATGCCCGGAAAGGAACCCATCGATGTTCCGGAACTCCACGAACCGTCTCAGGACGCGGCGCCTGGTGAGCGTCGCGGCCGCCGCGACCACCACCGCCCTGCTGCTCGGCGCCTGCTCCAACGCCGGCACCGGCGCCGGCAACCAGGCCGCCACCAAGGACGCCTCGATCACCGTCGCCGCCGGCGACATCACCGCCAAGAACTTCAACCCGTTCAGCACCACGGCCCTGCAGCCGACGCTGGGTGTCATCTACGAGCCGCTGTACTGGTACAACTTCGCGAAGCAGTCGGAGCCGACGCCCGTCCTCGCCACCGGCTACTCCTGGAACCCCGCCGGTACGGAGCTCACCATCAAGCTCCGCCCGGGCGTCAAGTGGAACGACGGCCAGCCGTTCACCGCGAAGGATGTCGCTTTTACGTTCAACCTGGTCGCGAAGACGCCCGCGCTCAATCCCTCGGGCCTTGCTGCCACGGCCAAGGCGACTGCTGACGACACCGCCGTACTGACGTTCAAGACGAAGTCGCTGGTGCAGGAGCCCGCCGTGCTCGCCAACCAGGCGATCGTGCCCGAGCACATCTGGAAGGACATCAAGGACCCGACCACGAACCTGAACGAGAACCCGGTCGGCACCGGCCCGTTCAAGCTGAAGTCGTTCACCCCGCAGAGCTACGTGCTGACCAAGAACGACCAGTACTGGGAGCCGGGCAAGCCCAGCATCAAGGAGGTTCGCTACCTCCCGGTGCAGTCCGCCGACGCCGCCAGCGCGGCGCTGGTCGCGGGCAAGGTCGACTGGGCGAGCGCCTACCTGCCCGGGATCGACAACATCATGAAGTCCGGCAAGAACCTCACCTACGTCAACACCCCGGTGATGACGACCGTCATCGTCACCTGCGCCAACCCGGGCCTCGGCTGTGCCGGACCGCAGACCGACCCGGCCGTGCGCAAGGCGATCTACCTCGCGATGAACCGCGAGCAGCTCGCCAAACTCGCCGGCGGCGGAGTCGCGGGCGTGGGCTCGCCGACCCTGCTGCTCCCCGGCCGTGACGACAATTGGATCGCGGACGCGGGCTCCGGCAAGCTTCCGCAGAGCGCGAACACCGACGAGGCGGGCAAGCTCCTCGACGCGGCCGGCTGGACCAAGGGCAGTGACGGCGTACGGGCGAAGGCCGGCAAGCGCCTGTCGCTCACCGTCCAGACCGTCACCGGCTGGAGCGACTACATCTCGATCAACGACACCCTCAAGCAGCAACTGGCCGCGGTCGGCATCGAGCTCAAACCCAGCCAGGTCTCGTGGAACGAATGGAACGCCGCGCAGACGAACGGGAAGTTCCAGCTGTCGCTCGACTCCGTCGGCCTCGGCGCATCCACCAACCCGTACTTCACCTACGACAGCAAGCTCGCGACCGCGAACACGACCCCGGTCGGCAAGAACGCCACGTCCGGCAACCAGTCGCGGTTCTCCAGCCCGATCGTCGACGCGGCACTGAAGGTCGCGGCCGGTACGACGGACGCTGCCGCGCAGAAGGCGGAGTACGCCAAGATCCAGACCGTGATCGCGGACCAGCTGCCCTACATCCCGATCTACGTGAACTCGATGCTGACCGAGTTCAACACCTCCCGCGCGACCGGCTGGCCGACCGCGGACAACATGTACGTGCTGCCGGCGGCGTGGAAGGCCTGGGACGCCGGGATCGTGCTCAAGACGATCAAGCCCGCCAACTGAGCGCGGGGCGGCCGTGCGCTATCTGCTGCGAAAGCTCGCCTTCTACGTGGTCGCCCTGTGGGCGGCCCTGACGCTGAACTTCCTGATTCCCCGGCTGATGCCGGGGAATCCGGTCGACCTGATGCTCTCCAAGCTGGCGACCAAGGGTCCGGTCACGCCGACCACCCGGGCAGCGATCCAGGCGCTGCTCGGGACCGACACGAACGCATCCCTGTGGGACCAGTACTGGAAGTACCTGCACCAGCTGGTCTCCGGGAACCTCGGGACCTCGATCGCGTACTTCCCGCTGCCGGTCTCTCAGGTCATCGGTCAGACGCTGCCCTGGACCGTCGGCCTGATCGGACTGGCGACGGTGATCTCGTTCGCCGTCGGCATCCTGCTCGGCCGGGCCGCCGGCTGGCGACGTGGTTCCTGGATCGACAACCTGATCCCTGTCACCACCATGCTCCAGTCGGTGCCCTACTTCTGGCTGGCGCTGCTGTTGCTGTTCCTGCTCGGCAGCACCTGGCCGCTGTTCCCCCTCAACGGCGGGTACGACGTGTACTCCGTCACGCCCGGGTGGAACCTGCCGTTCGCGCAGTCGGTCGTGTACCACGGTGCGCTGCCGGCGCTGACCATCGTCATCTCGTCGATCGGCGGCTGGATGCTCGGGATGCGCAACATGATGGTCTCGACGCTGTCCGAGGATTTCGTCGTCACGGCCGAGGCGAAAGGCCTGACGCCGCGCCGGATCCGGTCGCGCTACGTCGCCCGGAACGCGATCCTGCCGTCGATCTCGGGGTTCGCGATCTCCCTGGGTTTCGTGGTGGCCGGCTCGATCGTCACCGAGGCGGTCTTCTCGTACCCGGGCATCGGCTCCGCACTACTGCTTGCCGTCGGCAACAACGACTACGCGCTGATGCAAGGCGTGTTCCTGATCATCACGCTCGCGGTCCTCGGCGCGAACCTGCTCGTCGACCTGCTGTACGGCGTCATCGACCCACGCACCCGTGCGCGGTCCTGAGGAGGGTGAACTGATTTGGCTATCACCACTGAAGGGGCAGTGCAGGCGGCGACCGCAGCTCCGGCCCGGCGCCGGCTGCCACCGATGACGCTCAAGCTGGCCGTCGGCCTGGGCATCGCCGGCGTGATCGTCCTGTTCGGCGTGGTCGGGCCGTTGCTGGTCGGGAATCCGTCGACCGTCCGGGACATCGGGCTGACGGGACCAGGCAACGGCTTCATCCTCGGTACGACGCAAACCGGCCAGGACGTCTTCGCCCAGCTCGCCTACGCGACCCGCGGTTCACTGATCATCGGTGTCGTAGTGGGTGCGCTCACGCTGCTGCTGTCGTCGTTCTTCGGCATCGTCGGAGCCTTCGTCGGCGGCTGGGCGGACGAGGTGTTCTCGCTGCTGACCAACATCATGCTCGTCATCCCCGGCCTGCCGCTGGTGATCCTGATCTCCAGCTACGTGCCGAACAAGTCGATCTGGCTCGTGGCCGCGGTCCTCGCGATCACCAGCTGGGCCGGTTCTGCGCGCGTCCTGCGCGGCTTCACCCTGAGCGTGCGCAGCCGTGACTACGTGCTCGCGGCGCGGATCAGCGGCGAGAAACGCTGGCGGATCCTGCTGGTCGAGATCCTGCCGAACCTGATCCCGCTGCTCGCGTCGCAGGTGGTGTTCGCGGTGATCTTCGCGATCCTCGGCGAAGCCGGCCTGTCGTTCCTCGGCCTCGGCGCGTCCGGCTCGTTCACCTGGGGCACGATGCTCTTCTACGCACAGAACGGGCTCTCGCTCCGGCTCGGCGCCTGGTGGTGGTTCGCACCGCCGGGGCTGGCGATCGCGCTGTTCGGTGCGGCCTTGTCGCTGATCAACTTCTCGATCGACGAGATCATCAACCCGAAGCTGCGCTCGCAGACGCGTGCCGAACGCAACAAGTGGAGCGTGCAGACGTGAATCCCGTTCTGAGCATCGAGAGCCTCAGCATCGACTACCTGGCCGAGACCACCGTGCACGCCGTACGCGACGTCTCGCTCACCCTGGAACGCGGAGAGATCCTCGGCCTGGCGGGTGAGAGCGGGTGCGGGAAGTCGACGCTCGCGTACGCGATCACCAGGCTGCTGAAGCCACCGGCGCGGATCACCGCGGGGAGAATGATGTTCTCGTCGCGCGAGGGCTACGACATCGACCTGTCCGGCCTGGCGGGCGACGACCTGCGGGCGTTCCGCTGGGACAAGATCGCGATGGTGTTCCAGGGCGCGATGAACTCCCTCAACCCGGTACTGCGGATCTCCGAGCAGCTCGAGGACGTGTACATCACCCATCGCCCCGAGCTGACCAAGGCGGAACGCCGTACCCGCTGTGGCGAGCTGCTCGAGCGGGTCGGTGTCGACCGCGAGCGGCTCCGGGCGTACCCGCACGAGCTGTCCGGCGGGATGCGGCAGCGGGTGATGATCGCGATGGCGCTCGCGCTGGAGCCGCAGGTGCTGATCATGGACGAGCCGACGACCGCGCTCGACGTCGTCGTCCAGCGGGAGATCCTCCGCGAGATCACCCGGCTGCGGGCGGAGCTCGGGTTCGCGGTCATCTTCATCACTCATGACCTGCCCCTGCTGCTCGAGATCAGCGACCGGATCGCGGTGATGCGAGCCGGTCTCATCGTCGAACTGGACGACGCGCTGACGCTCTACACGAAACCCAAGCACCCCTACACGCGGCGGCTGCTCTCGTCGTTCCCCAGCCTGACCGGCGAACGTGGCGGCTTCGTCCGGACCGGCGACCTGACGCTGGACGAGACCGAGCAGACGATCGAGGCCGCGGAGATGGAGACGTCATGAAGGAGCGAAGCGAGTTCATCATCAAGCACAGTGCGCCTCGTGTCTCATCCGCGCCCGGAGCGAAGCGAGGACGTGGATGAGCATGTTGGAGATGCGCGAGGTGGTCAAGGACTATCGCCTGCGCAATGGTCTGCGGAGCACGCGGCTGCGCGCTGTCGACCAGGTCAGCTTCGAGCTGAAGCCTGGCCGCACGATCGCGCTCGTCGGTCAGTCCGGTTCGGGCAAGTCGACGATCGCCAAGTTGCTGATGCAGCTCGAGCGGCCGACCTCCGGATCGATCCTCGTCGACGGTGAACCGATGCGGTACCACGGTGCCCGCGCGGCGGCGTACCGCAAGGCCGTGCAGATGGTGTTCCAGGACCCGTTCGGATCGCTGAACCCCTACCACACGATCGGCCATCACCTGGCCCGGCCGGTGAAGCTCCATCACCCGGACTTCACCCGCGAGCAGGTCGCCGACCGGGTGCAGGAGCTGTTGCGCCGGGTCCGGCTGGACGACGACTTCGCCGGCCGGAGGCCGCACGAGTTGTCCGGTGGCCAGCGGCAACGAGTTGCGATCGCGCGGGCGCTCGCCCCGGAGCCGGCCATCCTGGTGGCGGACGAGCCGGTGTCGATGCTCGACGTGTCGATCCGGCTCGGGGTGCTGAACCTGCTCGCGGCACTGCAGCGCGAGGAGAACCTCGGGGTGCTGTACATCACCCACGACCTCGCGACGGCACGGCATTTCAGCGACGAGATCATGGTTCTGTACCGCGGCGCCGTGGTCGAACGCGGGCCGTCCGACGACGTGATCCTGAATCCGCAGCACGAGTACACCCAGTTGCTCGCCGAGGCTGCTCCGGCGCCGGAGCGGCGGCTCGCGGAACTCGGTCCCTGACTCAGCGGAACGACGCAGTGTGGGTCGCGCCGTTGGCGCCACCAACGGCAACGTCGAGGACGAGCTGTTTGCCGGTAGCAACCACCGTGATCGCCGGATCCGCAGCGACGACGGCGCCAACGCGCTGATCGACCGTCAGTCGGGCTGTCTGCGCTGTTCGGCTCGGATCGGACACGGCGATGGTCGTGGTACAACCATCCTTGCCCATCACAACCGATGCCGGCCCGACCGTGGTGATGCCGCCGGCGGTTGAAGCAGCCCAGAAGTTCGCCAGCGTCAGCTGCTCGCGGTGTGAGCGGATCGCCTGCACGGTCGCGGTGTTGGCAAGAATGCTGACACCGGGATCGACGGCCCTCGCCGCAGTCTCCAACCTACTTGCCCCGGGCAACATAATGTAGGCGTAGCCGCCGGGCTCGGTGCCGTGCTCCAGGACGAGCTTCGCGTAGCGACGCGTGTACGGCGTGGTTGAACCGGCCGTGTCGTTGCCGACGTTGATCTCCGACCAGGACCCGGTCCGGTCCTCGCGTTCGGCGCGCAGCCGTCCGCCCTGCGGGAAGATGTACCCCGCGACATCGTCCAGGTGCGCCCAGTGTGGATTGTCGTAGGTGCCGATTGTTGACAATCCATTGATCAACAGGGCTGCCGTGCCGTTCTCGTGGAGGTTGCGGTTCTCGACGATGGTCTCGACCGGGTAGCCGTCAGTGCCGGTGATACCGGCGCCCAGGGCAACGATCGAGTCACGCAAGCAGAACCACGATTTCCTGGCCTGCAAAGTCTTGTCGTAGTTGATCAGATGCATCCCGACCGCACCGGCGACATCGCGGTACGACGCTCCGCCGACCCAATCGGCGTACGCCGCAACGGTGCCGGTACCGGCACCCGTCCCGCCGGGTTGACGGGGTTGCGTGCTGACCGTCGTACCCGGCATCCGCTGGGCGTCGACGGTCGGCCAGTATGCGTCGTAGAACTGCGACTGGTCGTCGGTGTACAGGTACGTCATGCCGTCACCGACGTACCAGCCGCGGAGGTTCTCGCCGTTGCCCCACTCGTAGCGGGCCATCCGTTTCGACGACATCGCGATCGCGAAGGTCCAGCCCGGACGGCGGTGGACGACGCGGTCCTGGTTGTGGAACTGGAAGTGTTGCGGGGTCGCCGGCGCGGGCTCGACCTGAGTGTCGGCGAGGAGCGCCTTCGCGCGCGAGATCTCCGGGATCGACGCGCCGGGCAGGTAGTCGTTGAGCCGATCGCGAGTGATCCAGCCCTTGGCGAGCGCCTTGTACCGGGACGCATACGGCTCGGCGACACCACTTGCCAGCAGGAGCACGGTCGACGTGGTGGCGTGGCCGCTGCGGTGGTCGCCGCCGGCCTCGCGAGAGATCGCCCGACCGGAAACGCAGTCCATCATCAGGCCTTCGACCAGGAACGGGGCGAAGCTCGCGTCGACCGCGTCCAGGAGTACGGCGCGGTTCGGGTCGGTGATCTCCCAGGTGGAGCCGCCGAGCAGCGAGACCAGGTTCGCGACACCGCCGAGGGCGACGTTTCCGTAGCTGCCGACGTACGCGAGGTTGCCGTGCTGGATGAACGAGCCGTCCCGGTAGAAGCCGTCGCCCGAGGTGACGTAGGTGAACACGCTGTTCTTGCCGGACTCGGCGACGTCGCTCAACGCGTCCCGGGCGGCAGCGAGTTTGTCGGCGGACTTGCCGACGATCCCGCGGAGCGCGACGATCAGCGCCTTGTCGACCCGGTTCGCCCCGGTCTCGCGGACAGTGGGCGAGTTGGTCCGGCGGTTCGGATCCGGGTCGAAGTGGTCGACGGCCTTCAGGTACGCCGCGAGTTGGCCGGCCGACAGCACGTCGTACGCGAGCACGCAGGTGTCGAGGAGGGCACGCGGGGCGCCGATCTCCCAGAACCACCAGTTGCCGGTCTCCTTGAGTGTCTCGTTGAAGGCGTTCACGTTGAGGAAGTCGAGTGCAGCGCTCAACTCCTCGCCCGGGTCCGTGCTCAGCGTCCCGCCGGTGGTCGCACGGGCGAGGGCGATCGTCTTCAGGCGGGTGTAGCTGATGGAGAAGTTCCCGCTCGACGGGCTGAGCGGTAGATCCGCCCACAACGCGGTCCGGTCCGACGCGGTGATCAACGTGTCGACGAATTGCTGGGCCTGGGTGGTCAGCTTGGTGAGCGCGGCCGTGTAGGCGGGGTCGGATGCGTCGATCGCTCCGCCGGTGTTGAGCTCGGCCCAGCGTGCTCGTAGTACGTCGAACTCGTCCTCGGCGAAGGCTCGTCGGGTGGGCAGTCCGAGGGTGGTCAGGGCTCCGGCTGCTACGCCGGCCTGAAGCAGCAGGCGTCGGCTGATGAAGGGCGGCATCGCGACTCCTCGACAGGGGGTAAACGCTTGCCGCGATCCTGCCGCCTGCTCATAACAGTCGTCAACCGCCTGGAGTGATCACTTCTGATCACTTCTGATCATTTCACGGGAGCAGGTCGCGCACCACCGCATCGGCCAGCAACCGACCTCGCGCGGTCAGCACCAGCCGCTCACCTTCGATCGTCACTAACTCGTCTGCCACCACTTGCTCGAGGGCAGCACGACCACCTTCATCCAGGACGTCCAGCGGGAGGCCGTCGGACAGTCTGACTTCGAGGAGGACTCGTTCGACCCGGCGGGTTTCGGGGTCGAGGGTTTCGCGAGCGTCAGCCGGGCTTTCGCCGGCGTTGAGACGTTCGGCGTACGCGGACGGGTGCTTGACGTTCCACCAGCGGATGCCGCCGACGTGGCTGTGCGCGCCGGGCCCGATCCCCCACCAGGTGTCGCCGCGCCAGTAGAGCTCGTTGTGCCGGCAGCGCGCCGCCGTACTGCGAGCCCAGTTGGAGACCTCGTACCAGCGCAGACCTTCGGCGGACAGCATCTCGTCGGCCAGCACGTACTTGTCGGCCAGATCGTCGTCATCCGTCATCGGCAGCTCACCGCGACGGATCCGCCGCGCCAACTGCGTGCCGTCCTCGACGATCAACGCGTACGCGCTGACGTGATCCGGCTGCACCGACAGCGCCGACTCCAGCGACCCGCGCCAGTCATCGAGCGACTCCCCCGGGGTGCCGTAGATCAGGTCGAGGTTCACGTGCTCGAACCCGGCCGCGGTCGCCTCCTTCACCGCCTGCAGCGCCCGACCCGGCGTGTGCTGCCGGTCGAGGATCCGCAGCACCTGCGACGACGCACTCTGCATCCCGAAACTGACCCGCGTGAACCCCGCCTCGAGCAACGCCTCGAGGTACGCCGGATCGACGGACTCCGGGTTCGCCTCGGTCGTCACCTCCGCCCCGGGCGCGAGACCGAACTCGTCCCGGACGGCCGCGAGCATCTTCCCGAGATCCGCGGCCGGCAGCAACGTCGGCGTACCGCCGCCGAAGAACACGGTGTCGACCGGCCGATCCAGCTCCCCGAGGACCCGGCGAGCCATCCGGACCTCGCCGACCGCCGTCTCGGCGTACGACGCCTGCGACCCGCCACCACCGAGCTCGGTCGCGGTGTAGGTGTTGAAGTCGCAGTACCCGCACCGCGACGCGCAGAACGGGACATGCAGGTAGAACCCCAGCGGCCGAGACCCGGCCTCGCGAACAGCAGCATCCGGCAACGCCCCATCCCGGGGCGCAACCTCCCCCTCGGGCAGTGTCGACGGCACCCACCCATCCTACGAACCCCCGCCACACGCGTACCGACGGACGGGTAGTAGTCGGCCAACCGTCGGCCGTCCCAGGCCAAGTCCCGCCTGACCACCCCCATCGCACCTGCCACCAACCGACTACTACCCGTCCGTCGGTACGGCCAGCCACGCGCCCACCCCACCACCACGCCCGGCGAGCGGGGGTGGGTGGGAGTGGTGGGGAAGTTTCTTGACCGGATCTCCGTCGTTTCGTGGTTACAGAAGGTCCGGAGATGACTACATTCGGCTCATGGACACCGAGGCTCAGCCTGTCGGACGTGGCACCCGGAACGCGGTCGTGGTCGCGATCATGCTCGGAATGTTGCTCGCGGCCCTCGATCAGACGATCGTGGCGACCGCGCTGCCGACCATCGTGAGTGACCTCGGCGGCGCCAACCACCTGTCCTGGGTGGTCACGTCGTACCTGCTCGCCGAGACGATCATGACCGCGCTGATCGGGAAGTTCGGCGACCTGTACGGGCGCAAGCGGATGTTCCTGATCAGCGTCGTGCTGTTCCTCGCCGGCTCCGCGCTGTGCGGGATGGCCAACTCGATGCTGTGGCTGGTCGGCTCCCGCGCGATCCAGGGCCTCGGCGCCGGCGGCATCATGGTGACCGCGATGGCGGTGATCGCGGACGTCGTACCGCTGAGCGAACGCGGCAAGTACCAGGGCGTGATGGGTTCGGTCTTCGGGGTCGCCACTGTGGCCGGCCCGCTGCTCGGTGGGCTGTTCGTCGACCACCTGAGCTGGCGGTGGGCGTTCTACGTGAACATCCCGCTCGGCATCGTCGTACTGATCGTTGCCTCGATCACGTTGCCGTCGGTGAAGGCGGCGGTCGAGCCGAAGATCGACTACCTCGGCATCCTGTTCATCGCCCTCGCCGCGACCGGGCTGACGCTGGTGACGACGTGGGGCGGCAACGAGTACGACTGGACGTCGCCCGTCATCATCTCGATGGCGATCGGCTCGTTGGTTGCCCTAGGCCTCTTCATCCTGGTCGAACGACGAGCGGCGGAACCGTTGCTGCCGTTGCGATTGTTCCGGTCCGGGGTGTTCACGGTGTGCGCGGTGATGAGCTTCATCATCGGGTTCGCGATGCTCGGCGGGGTCACGTACCTCCCGACGTACCTGCAGTTCGTCCACGGCGCCTCGGCGACCGAGTCCGGCCTGCAGATGCTGCCGCTCGTCGGCGGACTGCTGGTCGCGTCGATCGTGACCGGTCAAACCATCAGCAAGACCGGCCGCTACCGGATGTTCCCGATCGTCGGCACGATCCTGATCGGCGTGGGGCTGTTCCTGCTGTCCCTGCTCGACAACTCCACGTCCTATCTGGTGACGGCCTGCTACATGGTCGTTCTCGGACTGGGTATCGGTCTGTGTATGCCGGTCCCGACGGTCGTTGTCCAGAGCACTGTCGACTACGCGGATCTCGGGGTCGCGACGTCCGGGGTGAGCTTCTTGCGCACGATGGGCAGCTCGTTCGGGGTTGCCGTGTTCGGGTCCATCTACTCCCACCAACTGCCGGTCCACCTGGCGGAAGCCGTCCGCGCCACCGGCGCGGATCCGCGGGTGGTCACGACGGTCGAAGGCGTGCGCAAGCTGCCGGAGTCGATGCGATCAGCGGTGACGGCGGCGTACGCCGACTCTTTACACACCGTGTTCCTGTGGGCCGTCCCGGTGGCGGCGCTCGGTTTTCTGACGGCCCTGATGCTGAAGGAGGTCCCGCTCCGCGACACCGCCCGGATGGCCGCGTCCGACGTCGGCGACAACTTCGCGGCGCCCTCGTCGTTCGACTCCGAGCACGAGCTCCAGAAGCTGGCGGCGCTCGTCGTACGTCATCACAAACGCAACCCCGCGCCCGAGGTCCTCGCCGAGTCCGGCCTCCCACTCAGCCACGCCCAGGCGTGGATGATCATGCGAGTGTTCCGCGGCGGCGCCGAGAAGGGCTCAGCGACCCTGGCCGAGATGACCGGCGACCTCCGGATGCCACCCGGCGTCCTCGAGCCGCTCGCCACCCAACTGGTTGCCGGCGGCTACCTTTCCGAGACGCTCGGTCACTACCGGTTCACCCCGCTCGGGATGGAGATGTTCCAGCGGTTCGTCGGCGCCTTCCGGATCTGGATGCTCGACCGCCTCACCGACTGGGACCCCGAGAACTCCGAAGCCTTCTCGCACGCCGTGGACCGCATCGCCGAACAGATGATCGACCAGGGCCAATCCCTCACCACCGGCAAACACGCCGCCGCCCTGACCACGGCGAACTGACGGCCTCACAGACTGCCCGCGGGATATCCGTCCGGCCGCACGGCGACGAGGTTGAGACCCGTGGCTCTCGTCGGGCCCCGGAGTTGCATCCGGTTGGACTCGATGGTGTAGGTGAGCGGGGTACGGAGATTCTCGAGCACAGCTCGCTCCAGGTCCGCGGCTCGTCCTCTGGGGTGCGTTGTCGCGACGGTCAGCTCACTGAAGACGAGTGTCGAGCCGTCGCGGGCCACGGTCGCGGTGAAGGAGCTGCTGCCGGTCGAGCCGGTGACGTGGGTGCCGTCGATGGTGAGGCCGGCCTTACCGATCACGACGAGGCTGCGTGGACCGGCGAGGACGAAGTGTTCGAAGGCGTCCCCGCGGACCACCGACTCGACCTGCCAGGTACTGCCTTCGAGCGGAAAGTCGGGGTTGGCGAAGCGGCGGTCGACCAGCACAAGCGTCGTACCGCCGCTGGTCAGCGTGAGAGTGTCACCCTCGACAACGCAGTCCGACTGCATCAGCAGCCCCGCGAGCCAGTCGTCTTGAGCCTCGAGTTCAGGACCGCATCCCATTTGAGTCTGGACGTGCGGCTCGAAGCGCAGTAGGCCGTCGTCGACCTGGATCACCCCGCTCAGCTCGTTGCAGCCGGCGATCGCGATGAATACGCCGTTCTTCCGGACGGTCAGCCGAATTCGAGTCCCCGGCACCAACTGTCTGTCCACCCCGGCTTCGGTTACAGCGACCGACAGGTAGGTCTTCCCGATCGGTGCCCCTTCCCCACCGATCATCGGCCCGTACACCTGCGTCATACGCCACCCCTTTCCTGCATCCTCCACCGCTCGGCTCTCCTCCGCCAGCAGGTTGCAGCGCCGCCCTCTGTCGAGTTCTTGCGCAGGGTGGCGGATGCTTGCAGGGTGAGCGATGGAGAGGTGGCGGCGGCTCTGGGTGGGAGTTTTCTCGGGGAGCTGCCGGGGGAGCTGATCGAGCGGTTGCTGGCGACCGGTGATCGGATTGATTACCCGGCAGGTAGCACGTTGTACCGGGAGCGGTCTGCTCCCCGGGCGATCCTGGTCGTGCGTGGGCTGTTGCGCGTCTACATGTCATCGCCGGAGGGGCGTCAGGTGACAGTGCGGTACGCCCGCGATCGCGACGTACTCGGGATTGCTGTCCTGGTCGCGGGGCCGGCCGATGTCGGCGTACAGACGCTGGCCGACTGCACCTTGTTCCGGATGGACGCCGGCCTGCTGACCACCGCCGCACGCACCGACAGCCGGGTCGGGTGGGCGGTGGCGCAGGAGCTCAGCCGCCGGCTGTACGAGAACCTCCAGCAGACCGCGGTCAACACTTTCGGCACCGTGCGGCAGCGGGTCGCCGCCCATCTGCTGGACCTCGCGTCCGCTCAGCAGGCTCCGCGCGGCGAGCTCGTTGCCCAGGTGTCGCAGCAGGAGCTTGCGGATGCTGTCGGCTCGGTCCGTGAAGTGGTGGCGCGAGTACTGCGCGACTTCCGGCTGGCCCGGCTGGTCGCCACCTCGGCGGACCGTGTCCACATCCTCGACGCCACCGGGCTCCACGATCAGACCTGGAACCCCGACGACCAGTGACCCCGGTTACTCCGGCGCACGACAAAAGTCACAGACATGCCGCGCTCGCGGACGAAGACTGATGCCCTCGGCCCCGAAATCGTCGGGTGACCGATCGGCAACTCAGGAGTCCAGATGTCCACGGAAGCAACAAGATTGCCGGCGCGTACCGGCACCGGCGACCCCGTCCGGGCCGTATCGGTGATCAGCACCGGCAGCGTCGAGATCCACCCCGAACACGCCCACGGATCGAAGAAGCCGCTGTACTGGTGGCTGCTCACCTCCCGCCGCTGGCTGCCGCCCCGGCCGATCAACGTGTACGTCATCGAGCACACGAACGGACTGGTGTTGTTCGACACCGGCCAGGATCGCGCCTCGGTGACCGACCCGACGTACTTCCCGGGCGGATTCAACGGCGTCGTCTACGACCGGCTGGCCAAGTTCCACATCGCCGAGCACGAGACCCTCGACGCGCAGCTGGGCACGCTCGGATACTCGACCGCAGACGTCGACAAGGCGGTGATCTCGCATCTGCACCAGGACCACATCGGCGGGATCCCCCAACTCGGCGGCAGCGAGCTCCTGATCACCCCGGCGGAATGGGCCCAACTGTCCGGGTTCTCCCCCGAGGCCCGCGGTTTCCTCCGGGCGCATATCGACGTACCAGGCGCGCGATGGAAGCACCTCGACTTCGGCACCGACGTGGACCTGACGGCCTTTCCTCGAGCCTTCGACGTCATGGGCGACGGATCGATGCTGGTGCTCCCCACGCCCGGTCACACGCCGGGGTCGATCTCGATGCTGGTACGCCGCCGCGACCTGCCACCGCTTCTGATGGTCGGCGACCTCACCTACGAGGCGGGGCTACTCGAACGCCGCCAGCTCCCCGGGGTCGGCGACCGGGGCGAGCTCGCCCAGACCACCGACAAGGTCCTGGCCCTGGCCGAGCAGCTCCCCGGCCTCGTCGTCCTCCCCGCCCACGACCCGACCGCGGCCCAACGCCTGGTCGACAGCTCCCGGCGGGCCGAATGAAATTCACCAACACGATCACCATCGAACGCGCGCCGACGACGGTCTTCGCCTACCTCGCAAACCTCGAGAACCTCCCGCAGTGGAACTACGCCCTGGCCGAAACCCAGCAGGTCACACCGGGTCCACCCGGCGTCGGCACCCGGTACCGGCAGATCCGCACGATCCCCGTTCGCACCGAGGAATCCCTCGAAATCATCGAGCTCACCCCGAACCGCAAGCTCACCGTCCAGGGCACCCTCAACTCCCTCCCTGCCATCCTCACCTACACCCTCGACGCAACCGACGGCACCACTACACTCACCAACACGGTCGACCTCCGGGCCCCGCGACCGTTGAACCTCCTGGCCCCCATCGCGCTGGGCCGCATCAAGTCCGCGGTCGCCGCAAACCTGGCCGTCCTGAAGCAACTCCTCGAACAGTCCTGACCGGGGTAGGGCTAAGTACAGGGTGGTGAGGTAGAGAACCGCAGTGGAATGCAGTTCGTCGAGACTGTGCGGTCGGTTGCTCACGGCGGTACAGCGAACAACTGACGATCTCCGCCAGCGCCGTCACCAAACACATCGCGAGCGTCTTCGCCAAGCTCGACCTGCCCGCGTCCGACGACGACAACCGCCGCGTGCCGGCCGTCCTCGGGTACCTGAACCGCTGACGTATCCTCGCATCCATGCTGAGTGACGGAGTGCGGACAATCACCGCAGGTGGGGTCGATCACTGGGTCCGGGTCGCGGGCGCCGGGAACGCCGGAGTGCCGCTGGTACTGCTGCACGGGGGTCCGGGGGAAAGCTCGTACTCGATCGAGAAGTCTGTCGGAGACGAGATCGCCAACCTCGCGCCAGTGGTCTTCTACGACCAGCGCGGGTGCGGCCGGTCGGAGCGGGCCCCTGGGACCTACACGATGTCCCGCTTGGTCGCCGATCTCGACGACTTGCGTGCTGCGTTGGGCGTCGAGCGGATCGTGCCGTGGGGCGTCTCCTACGGTTGCCTGCTGGCCGCCGAGTACGCCGTTGCTCACAGCAACCATGTTGACGGGCTGATCCTGCACGCTCCCCCGATCACCGATCCGCTCCATCCCGGTGTGTGGGCGATGCGACCGGCCGCGGTCGACCCGATCCTCACCCCGGCCGAGCGGACCGCCTTCCGCGCTCAGCTGGAGCCCCTCACGGATCCCATCGAGCGCACCCTCGCCGCCATCGGCGCGATCGCGCAAAGCTCCAACGCCATAGGCTTCTTCTACTACGACCCGGCCAACATCCCGGCCGACGACCCCGAAGCCCCGGAGTCCAACCTGGAGATGGCGCTCGCGCTCGTCGGCACCGAACGCCCCGATCTCGTCGACGATCTGGCCGGCGTCGACGTACCCACCCTCATCCTCGCCGCCCTCTGGGACCGCCACGTCGGCTTCGACCTGCCCCGCGACCTCGCCGCCCGGCTGCCGCAGGCCACGCTCGAGATCTTCGACCGGTCGGCCCACTCCATCAACGACGAGGAGCCGGTGAAGTACGTCGAGTCGATCCGCAAGTTCCTGGGGCGCTGAGATATGCGCTCACTCGAGGAAACCGCCGAGTACCCGGGCCGCGGTCTCGCCATCGGCCGCGACGCGGACGGCGTACCGTTCTTCACCTACTGGCTGACCGGCCGCTCACCCGCATCCCAGTCGCGCGAACTCGTCGTCCACGATCGCGAACTGATCGTCCGCGACACCTCCGGCGGCCCGGCCGACGACCTCCGCCACTACACCGCCGCCACCCGCGGAGACGATTGGGTCATCGTCGGCAACGGCACCCAGGTCAGCGACCTGACCGCCCTACGGCCCCAACAACCCGACCTGCAGCTGGCCCTGCGGCAGATCACCTACGAGCCCGACCCGCCCATCCGCACCCCCCGCATCACCGCCACCGCCACAATCACCGGACCCGAACTCACCGAGGCCGTGATCGGATCAGCCCGCCCGTACGACGGCGCCCCCGACCTGACCGAGCACCCGTCCCTGTACGCAGCCCGAATCGCCCCAGGCACGGCGCTAACGACGACCACCTACTCGGGCACCACAACCACAATCACCCCCAACGGCCTGCCTCGAACCGTCGCCATCCCCGGCCCGTGGACGTCGATCACCGAGACGCTCTGGACGGCGCTCGCCCCATCCCTCCGCGTCGCGATCATCACCGTCCCCCTGGACCAGCCGACGTTCTCAGCCGCAAAACCGCACATCCAGCACCGCTAACAGCCGGAGCACCGGCCAGCGTTCGTCACCGCGTGGCGGATGTCCTGCGCGACGAAGGAGCCGCGCGTAGCTGTGCGTAGGGTTGACTACTCGTACATCTTGTCGAGTACGTCGGCGTACTCGACCTCGACGTGCTTGCGTTTGAGTTTCAGGCTCGGGGTCATCTCGCCGGACTCAACCGTGAGGTCGCGGTCGAGGATGGTGAACTTCTTGATGGTTTCCCAGCGGTTGAGGGTGGCGTTGAGTTCGTCGACGTACCCCTGGACCATCACCCGCGCGGCATCGGAGGTGACGACCTCCGCGTACGGCTTCCCGGCGAGACCGTTCGCGGACGCCCAGCCAACGACGGCGTCGGGGTCGAGCGTGACGAGCGCGGAGACGAAGTTGCGCTTGTTGCCGTGGACGATGAACTGGCTCGCGTACGGGCAGATGGTCTTGAAGCGGCCCTCGATCACCTGCGGCGCGACGTACTTCCCGCCCGAGGTCTTGAACAGGTCCTTCTTCCGATCGGTGATGAACAGGTACTCGTCCTCGAAGTGCCCGATGTCGCCGGTGTGGAACCAGCCGTCGGCGTCCAGGACCTCGGCCGTCTGCGCGGGCTGGTTGTGGTACCCACTCATCACCCCGTCGCCCTTGATCAGGATCTCGCCGTCCTCGGCGATCCTGAACTGCGTCCCGGGGAACGCCGGCCCGACACTGCCCAGGCGGTACTGCGTCGGCCGGTTCAACGTCGATCCCGCCGACGTCTCCGACAGCCCGTACCCCTCCAGGATCAGCAATCCGGCCGAGTGGAACCACTCCGCCAGCGTCTTGTCCAGCGCCGCCGACCCGGATACGAAGAACCGGATCCGCCCGCCGAACCGCGCCCGGATCTTCGACAGCACCAACCGATCCGCCGCCGCGAACTGCGCCGCCAGCACCCCGCCCGGCTCGCGCCCGGCCTGCCGCAACGCGGACACGCGAGCACCCACCCCGAACGCCCAGTCGAACATCTTGGCCCGCGCACCGCCCTCGGACTGGATCATGGTCACGATCCGCGCGTGCGCCTTCTCGAAGATCCGCGGCGCCGCCGCCATGAACGTCGGCTGGACGACGGCCGCGTTGTCGACGATCTTGTCGATCCGCCCGTCGACCGCCGTCGCGAACCCGATCTGGCACTGGACGGCGACCAGCACCTGACCGAACACGTGCGACAACGGCAACCAGAGGAACTGCAGGTCGTCCGGCGAAAGCACCCGCATGCCCTCGACCGCGGCGCCTTCGTAGGTCCACACCGAGTGCGGCAACCGCACGCCCTTCGGGCGACCCATCGTACCCGATGTGTAGATCAACGTGCACAGATCGGCCGGCTTGATCCCAGCGATCCGCTCGTCCACGGCCGACGGGTGCTGGGCCAGGTACTCGTCGCCCAGCGCGTCGAGCTCGCCGAGTCCGATCACCCAGTCGCCGTCGCTCTCCAGCGGCGTACCGTCGATCAGCACGACCTTGCGCAGCGACGGCGTCTCGGACCGATGCTCGCGGAGCTTGTCGACCTGCCCCGCGTCCTCGGCGAACACCAGCTGTACGTCGGCGTCGGCCACGATGAACGCCACGTCGGACGAGATCGTCGTCGGGTAGATCGTGGTCGTCGCGGCGGCCGCGAGTACGGCGGCCAGGTAGCACTCGATCCACTCGATCCGGGTGCTGGACGCGATCCCGACCCGCTGCTCGGGGTCGACGCCGAGCGCGATCAACCCGGCCGCGCGCCGGCGGGTCAGCTCCTCGGTCTCCCGCCAGGTCACCGACGTCCACTGCTCCCCGCGGGGGAAACGGAACGCCTCCCGCGCCGGGGTCGCCTCGACCCGCTCCAGGAACATCTGGGCCATCGTGTCCTTGCGGTTGCTCAGAAGTGCAAGCTGGCCGGCATCGGCGACAGGCCTCATGACTGGCCTCCAATCAGGGGGTCAAGTAACCGGAGGGTAATAGCTGGCGCGTGGTCCTGACCATGGCACTCGCTTGCCCACCTGCACCTTCTCCATTACGTTTCCGCAACATGCGCATACGGTCGGTGGCCTTCGTCTCACTATCCGTCCTGCTCGTTGCCCTCGGGGCTCCGGCGCGAGCAGCGGCCCCGCCGGCCGAGTTCGGCTCGGACTATGACAATCCTCGCACTCCGGCGCCGGCGGTCAGCGTTCCGCACACCAGACACTGCGAAGTGCAGATCGTCCGCAACCAGTTCAAGAACTTCGACCCGTACCGGTGGACGTACACGCCCCCGGCCGGCTGCCAGGGCCCGTGGTCCAAGATCGTGCTGCGGATGCACGGCGAGGTGAAGGGCGTCCAGTACGACCGCCTCGGCCACATCACCATCGGCGGGGTCGGCGTCTTCCGCACGTCCACCCCGGAACCGAGCACGGACGGCATCGCCTGGGACGTCGAGAAGGACGTCACGTCCTACAGTCCGCTGCTGCGCACGCCGCAGCCTGTGGTGATGGAGCTCGGCAACGTCGTCGACGACACCTACACCGGCGTACTCGACATCACAGTCACGCTCGACTTCTACACGACCGACCGCCACACCCCGGCAGCCCGGACGGCGAACGAAGTGCTACCGCTGCAGAACCAGACCCGCCAGGACTCCGACCTGATCGGTACGGCGACTTTGCCGCGCAACACGACCCGCTTGCTCGGGGAGATCTACGTCACCGGGTCCGGCGGCGGCTGCGAGGAGTTCTGGGATACGTCCGCGCCGGCCGAGACCGGGTACTCCTGTCCGGACGGATCGCCGTACCGCGAGGTCGACGTGTCGATCGACGGGAAGCTCGCCGGGATCGCGCTGCCGTACCCGTACATCTACACCGGCGGCTGGTCGAACCCGTACTCCTGGCGACCGTCCCCGGCACCGCGGGCCTTCGACATCAGGCCCTTGACCTACGACCTCACGCCGTTCGCCGGCCTGCTCACCGACGGCAAGCCGCACGAGTTCCGCGTCCACGTCGACGGCGTACCGGCTGGTCAGTCCGGGTGGTTCACGGTCCCGAACCTGCAGGTCTGGACCGACGCGCACCGCAGTCAGACCCGGGGCGCGCTCACGTCGTACGCCGTCAGCCCGCTGGCCAAGACCGACAATGTGACCGGCGCGCCGAACGAGGCCGGATCCGTGTCGACGAAGGCCTCCCGCAGTCTCCGGATCGGTGGGTACGTCGACACGTCGGCGGGCCGCATCCGGACCACCGTCCAGCGCACGCTGAGCAACGTCTCGGACCACGTCTGGGAAGCAGGCGAATCCCGCGACAGCCTCGACGCCAACTGGCGGGACACCTCGACGACCAGCAGCAACGGTCACGTCGAGCGGACCGACCTCGACTACGGCAAGAACGGCGTGCTCACCTTCTTGCCCAACGCAACGATCCCCGGCGGGTACGACGTGGTCACGGACCTGAAGATCCACGACACGATCCGTACTCCGGGGCGCGTGACGACCGAGACGTACGACGGCCGCGCTTCCTGGATCTACGGCGTACCGCGCGACCAACGCCACGCGACCGGCACCCAGACCGTCCGTTTCCGGGCCTTCGGCGACGGCTGCTTCGACCACACCCTGACTGCGGTCAACGGCGTGTACACCAAGGACTTCTACCGCTGCTGATGCTTCCGGGCGACCACGCGGTGGATGGTCCGGCCGGAGCTCGCGCTGGTGACCTCCTCGTCGAGGAGCAGGTCACACGAGTCGAGTGCGTCCTTCACCGCGGTGATGTCGACGGCTGCGTACAAACGGCCGGAGTCGTCACGCTGGTCGGCTGCTGAGACTCGCCAAGTCAGATAGAGAACGCCACCCGGCTTGAGGATGTCGACAAGACGTCGTACGGCGGGACCGACCGCGCTCGGCTCGAGGTGCATGATCACGGTCTCGCACAGCACGTTGGTGAAGCTGTCCGGCGCGACGCCGTCGAGGTCGGGCAGAGCGGCGTTGTGGAACGGCACGTCCGGATGACGCCGCTCGGCCTCGGCACGGAGGCCGTCGGACGGCTCGAGTCCGACCGCCTGGAACCCGTTCGCCGTCAACCAGGCGGTGTCGCGACCGCTGCCGCAGCCGACGTCCGCGGTCGGGCCGAGCGTGAAATAGGTGCGGACGAGCTGCTGGAGGTCGGTGCCGGCGGGCTGCGTCTCCCAGTCGTCCGCGTACTCGACGGCACCGGTGTCATAGGCGTGCAGTGTCTGCGTGTCCACCCGCATATCGTGCGTCCCGACTTCTCTCGATGTCAACCTTCTTGACGTCGAGAGATCATCGCTGGGCGAGCAGCTCCGCGATCTGGACCGCGTTCAGCGCGGCACCCTTGCGGAGGTTGTCGTTGGAGACGAATAGCACGAGACCGCGGTTGCCCGGCACGGACTGGTCCTGACGGATCCGACCGACGTACGACGGGTCCTGGCCGGCTGCGAGCAGCGGAGTCGGAAGGTCCGTGACGGCCACCCCGGGTGCGGCGCCGAGGATCTCGGTCGCGCGCTCCGGCGTGATCGGCTCGGCGAACTCGGCGTTGATGCTGAGCGAGTGGCCGGTGAAGACGGGCACCCGGACGCAGGTGCCGGCGACCGGAAGCCCCGGGATATGCAGGATCTTGCGGCTCTCGTTGCGGAGCTTCTGCTCCTCGTCGGTCTCACCGGTGCCATCGGCAACGATCGAACCGGCCAGCGGGAGCACGTTGAAGGCGATCGGCCCGGCGTACACCTTGGGCTCGGGGAGCGTGATGCCGTCGGTGCCGCGGGCAAGCTTGCCGCCCGTCTCGGCGAGGGCGCGGGCCTGGTCCTCCAGCTCGCTCACACCGACACCACCGGAGCCGGAGACGGCCTGGTAGGTGGAGACGATGAGCCTGGTCAGGGTCGCCTCCCGGTGCAGCGGGGCGAGGACCGGCATCGCGGCCATCGTGGTGCAGTTCGGGTTGGCGACGATGCCCTTGGGCAGGTGGTCGAGGTCGCCCGGGTTCACCTCGGCGACGACGAGCGGTACGTCGGGATCCATCCGCCAGGCGGACGAGTTGTCCACGACCACGGCACCGGCGGCTGCCACCTTCGGCGCGAGCTCCTTCGACGCCGTCTTCCCGTTGGAGAACAACGCCAGCTCGAGCCCGGAGAAGTCGGCGATGGCGGAGTCCTCCACCACGATCTCCCGGTCCCCGAACGGCAACGTCTTCCCCGCCGACCGCGCCGAGGCGAAGTACCGCACCTCGTCCACCGGGAAGTTGCGCTCGACCAGCAACTCCCGCATCACGCCGCCGACCTGCCCCGTAGCACCAAACACACCAACTCGCATGCTTCGCAGACTACTTGGCCGCCTCCAGCCGGCGCGGATGATTTCAGATAGCGGATCTGCAGCCCATCACAATGTCGGCGTGGCGCCCAGGCGCACGCTTGGGCCGAGCCTGGTGACGCAATTGTGATGGGCTGCAGATCCGGTTACGGATCAGACATCCGCGGCCAGGGTGCCGCCGTTGGCTACGTCGGTCTTCTCGATCTCGGTGAAGACGATCCGGACAGACTCGCGTTTGGCGCCGAGGATGGCGATGGCGGAGTCGGTGACGGCGGCGACGAACTCGCGGCGCTGGTCGAGGGTACGGCCGGAGAGGAGTTCGACGGTGATGTTCGGCATGGCGGGTTTCTCCTGAGGGTTGGGTTGGGCCAGTGTTTCAGGACAGGACGGCGGCGGGGCGGGCGGTGACCTCGTCGGGGTCGGTGTTCAGCGAGTCGACCAGTTCGTCGACATCCGCGCTGTTCTCCGGGAAGAGCAGCCCGAGGCCGACGTACACGACCAGGGAAGTTGCCAACGGCAACGCGACGACCAGGGTCTGATCGGTGGAATCGAAGCCGTACTTCACGACCGCCCAGACGATCAGCCCGACTGCCCAGGACACCAGCGCGGCCCGCGACCCGCTGCGCCGGAACCACGGCAGCAACCCGAGCATCAGCGGGATCGCGATCGGTCCCATCGTCGCGGCGACCAGGTCGACGACGATCTTGAGTACGACGCCTTCACCGTTGGTGGCGATCGCGATCAGCATGCTGACCGTGACGAACGTGAACGTGACGATCCGCGCCATCTTCAGCGTCGCCGCATCGGTCAGCCGGCGCACGCGAGGTACCAGCACCGGCGCCAGGTCACGGGTGATCACCGACGAGATCGCGTTCGCGTCGGACGCCACCATCGCCATCGTGTGCGAGAAGAATCCGGCCAGCACCAGCCCGATCAGTCCGCTCGGCAAGAGCAGTTGCGACAGTTCGACGTACGACTGCTCCGGCTTCCCGGGGTGCACGAGCAGCGGCGCCGCGCACATCGGGACGAACAGGATCAGCGGCCAGACCAGCCACAACGCCGACGAGAGCAGCGCGGACTTCTTCGCCGCGGATCCGGACGGTGCGGCCATGTAGCGCTGCGCCAGGTTCCACATGCCGCCGTTGTACTCGAAGGTTTTGATGAACAGGAACGCGATCAGGAAGACCGGCGTGTACGGCCCGTTCAGCGCGTGCCCGTGCCCGGCCGGCAGCTGGTCCCACATCTTCCACAACGTCGGTACGCCGTCCAGGTGGGCGAGCACGCCGATGAACATCGCGATGCCGGCGCCGAACTGGATCACGAACTGCCCGAAATCGGTCAGCACGTCGGCCCAGAGTCCGCCGAGTGTGGCGTACAGCATCGTCACCACACCGGTCAGCAGGATGCCCCACCGCATCGGCACTCCGGTGAAACCGTTCAGCAGTACGGCGATCGCGACCCACTTCGAGGCGATGTCGACGACCTTGAGCGCGGCACCGGAGTACGCGAGGGCCTGTTGTGTCGGCAGGTTGTACCGGCGGGCCAGGTACTCCAGCGGCGACACGACCCCGTGTTTCGCGCGTAGCCGATTCCAGCGGGCAGCGAACAGGAACGCGCCGATGCCCACGCCGATACCGATCGTCATGGCCCACCACACGTAGACCGTGATGCCGTAGCTGTAGGCAACGGCCGCGAAGGCGACGAACATGACGGCGCTGTAGCCGGACATGTGATGCGAGATGCCGGACAACCACCAGGGAATCCGGCCCCCGGTCGTGAAGTAGTCCACGACGGTCTTGATCTTGGTGCGCGACCAGACTCCGATCAGCACCATCAACACGAAGTACGCGACCAGGACTGTCCAGTCCACTGCGGTCATGGGGATCCTCCCAGGGGCGATGGGCGAGTACCTGGAAGGTTCCATTCACCAGAACTGAGTGTCAAGACACGGAACCGGAACATTTCCAGAGCCTGTTCCACTGGCCAGAGCGATTGACACAGCGTTCCGTCACATAGAACCTAGTTCTGTGACTCTGCAGATCAGGCATGCCACCCATCCCGAGCAGCTGCCCGGCTTCGACACCGCCGCGCTGCGCCGCCACTACCTGGTGGACGACCTCTTCGTCCCGGACGCGATCACCGCGGTGCTCACCCACCACGACCGGATCGTGCTCGCCGGCGCCCGGCCCGCGAACGGTCCGCTGACGCTGGACACCTACCCGGAGCTGCGCAGCGAGTACTTCCTCGAACGCCGCGAGGCCGGCATCGTCAACGTCGGCGAACCCGGGACGGTGACCGCGGACGGCACGAAGTACGAGCTGGCCACCGGCGCCTGCCTGTACGTCGGACGCGGCGTCCGGGAGGTCGTCTTCGAGGGACCCGATGCAGCGTTCTACGTCTTCTCCGCGCCCGCGCACACGGACTTCCCGACCGCGCAGGTCAACCCCGGCGAGGGCAACCGGCTCGAGCTCGGCGACCAGCAGACCGCCAATCGCCGCACGATCGACCAGTACATCCACGCGGACGGGGTGCAGAGCTGCCAGGTCGTGCTCGGCGTGACCACGCTGCACGCGGGCAGCACCTGGAACACCATGCCGGCCCACACCCACGACCGTCGTACCGAGTGCTACTTGTACTTCGGTCTCCCGGAGACGGAGCGGATCGTCCACCTCCTCGGCGAACCCGACGAGACCCGGCACCTGCTGGTCGCCGACCGGCAGGCGATCATCTCGCCGAGCTGGTCGATCCATTCCGGCTGCGGCACGTCGTCGTACAGCTTCGTCTGGGCGATGGCCGGCGAGAACCAGGCGTTCGGCGACATGGACGGTGTCGACGTACAGGACCTGCGGTGACGTTCAGCCTCGCAGGGCGTACGGCGCTCGTCACCGGCGCGCGCCGTGGCATCGGCGCCGCCATCGCCGCTGGGTACGCCGCGGCCGGCGCCGAGCTGATCCTGATGGCCCGGGACGCCGCTCTGGAGGACACCCTCGAGGCGATCAAGCAGAACGGCGGCGGCGAGGCGACCGTGGTGATCGCGGACTTCGCGGATCCCGCCGCGGTGGAGGCAGCCGCCGTCGAGCTGGCTCGGGACCGGCACATCGACATCCTGGTCAACAACGCCGGCACGATCCGGCGGGCGCCGGCGGCCGAGACCACGACCGCGGACTGGCAGCACGTGATCGACGTGAACCTCAACTCGACCTGGGCGGTCACCCGGCCGATCGGGGCCGCGATGGCGGAACGCCGTACCGGGAAGATCGTCACGATCGCGTCGCTGCTGAGCTTCCAGGGCGGGATCACGGTCCCGGCCTACACTGCCAGCAAGCATGCGGTCGCGGGACTGACGCGCGCGCTGGCCAACGAGTGGGGGCCGGCCGGGGTTCAGGTGAACGCGATCGCGCCCGGATACATCAGCACCGACAACACCACGGAGCTGCGCGCGGACCCGGCCCGTGAGGCCGCGATCCGGCAGCGCATCCCGGCAGGCCGATGGGGGCGGCCGGAGGACGTCGTCGGCGCCGCGGTCTTCCTGGCCTCGTCTGCGGCGGACTACATCAACGGCCATGTCCTCGCGGTCGACGGTGGCTGGCTCTCCAGATAATTCGGCCAGATAATTCGGCCAGAGAGGAGTGGCAGGATGAGCGACATGAGTTCGCCTTCGGCCATCGACAAGACGCTGATGGTGCTGGACGCCGTACTGGAGCACTCGCGGTTCACCGACGTGGTCAACGCGACCGGTCTGGCCAAGTCCACCGTGCACCGGATCATGGCGTCGCTGGTCGAGCACGAGTTCGTCGCCCAGGCCGACGACGGCTCGTACCATCCGGGACCGAAGGCGCTGCGGCTCGCGGGTCACGCATTGACCAACGTCGACCTGGCCACGGTCGCCCGTCCGGTGCTCGCGGACCTGGTCGCGCAGACGCGGTGCACGGTGCACGTCGGACTGCTGAACGGCGACGAGGCCATCTACGTCGCACGCCTCGACGGCCCGAAGCCGTACCGGATGCCGTCGCGGGTCGGCAAGGCGATCTGGCTGCACTGCACCGGGATCGGCAAGGCGCTGCTCGCGGAGAAGGACGAAGAGGCTCTCGACGTCCACATCACACGGACCGGTCTGCCCGCGCGGACGCCGCTCACGCACACCACCGCGACCGCACTCAAGACCGATCTCGCCCAGGTCCGGTCCCGCGGGTACGCGCTCGACGACGAGGAGAACGAGCCCGGCATCCGCTGCGTCGCCGCAGTCATCCACGACCACACCGGCGCCGCCGTCGCGGCTGTCAGCATCTCCACCTTGTCGCTGGAGCAGTCGATCGCCCAGGTAGCCCTGATGGCGCCGGCCGCAATCGAAGCCGCCCGCAAGATCTCAGCCGCCCTCGGCTACCGCGAACCCACCAACTGACGCTACGCCGTCACGAGCGTGGCGCGGCGACTCTCGGCCCAGCGGACGACCGGTACGAACAGGGCGCCGGTCAGGGCGAACCAGGCGCCGAGGATGATCCAGCCGGGGACGCCGAGGCCGAGGGGCAGGAGGGCAAGGACGGTCGGGGCGATCATGGTGCTGATCGACATGCTCGTGTTCCAGACGCCCTGGTACTGACCCTGTGCGTGGCCGGGCGCGAGGTCGAAGCTGAGCAGGAACGAGCCCGACGACTGCATCAGCTCGGCGATCACCTGGACCAGAGCGCCCACAGCGAGCAGGGCAACCGCGATCAGTGCGTTGCCCCAGGTGGCGCCGGCCAGTAGCACCATCGATGCCAGCAGCAACAACCCGGCGGTGCGGGTGGCACGCGCGGCCGTGGTCGGGTCCGCGATGCCACGCGACGACCGTACTTGGAACAGCGAGACCACCACGGTGTTGATGATCAGCAGCAACGCGACGGTCCAGCGCGGGGCGTCGGTGTGGTCGACCACCCAGAGCGGGATCGCGACGTCGAGTACGGCGAAGTGGATGCTCATACCCGCGTTGAGCGCGGCGACCGCGATGTACCCACGGTCGCGCAGCGCGATCCACACCGGGCCGTCACCATCATGTGACTGCGGCGCCACCCGCGGAATCGCCAGTACGACGAAGGCCGCAACACTGCTCAACAACGCATCGAGCACGAACATCACGCGGTACGCCGTAGCCGTGTCGAAATGCAGCGCGAAGGCACCGATGGCGGCGCCGACCATGATGCCGATGTTCGTGATCGCCCGCAGGTACGCGCGGGCCGCGACGCGGCCCGCGCCAGTGGTCAACGCAGCGATCAGCGCGGCCCGGACAGCACCGGCACCGCGGTCGATCATCGTCAGCACGATGCTCACGACGAGGAACTGCCAGAAGTTCTGCACCACCAGGTAGAGCAGCGACAGCCCGCAGACCATCAGGCTCAGGACGACGAACAGACCGCGCGGACCCCGCCGATCTGCTAGATGCCCGAGCGGCACGGCGGACAGCAGCCCGAACAACCCGGCGATGGTGAGACCGAGGCCGACCTGCGCGATCGACAGGCCGACGATCCGGTTGAAGTACAGCACGCTGACCGTCATCAGCAGCCCGTTGCCGACGCGGCTCAGCAGGGTCGCCAGCGCAAGCGGCCGCAGCGGCCCCGGCTCCGGCAGCACTCCCCTGCGGACGGCTGTCTGCGCGCTCATCCGCGCGCCACCACGCGCTGCGCGGTGTCGCGGAGTTCGTCCATCAGGGCGACGCCGGAGTCGAGCATTCGCTGCATCTTGGCGGGCTCCTGCTGGGCGAACATCAGGGCGACGGTGACCTCGTGGTCCGGCCGGCTGATGACTTGGATGGGATCGCCGGCGCCGATCGTGCCCGCGCGGAGCACCTTCAGGTACGCGCCGGGGCGGCCGGCCTGGTGGAAGCGCTTGACCCAGCGCGGCTCCTGCATGCGGTGCTGGAAGGTGATGCACGGGATGCGGGGTGCGCGGACCATCACCTCGACCTCTTCGCCGATCCGCCACACCTCACCGAGCAGTGCGCCGTTGACGTCGAGCCCTTCGGTGCGGAGGTTCTCGCCGAACAGGCCGGACGGGATGTCGCGGTCCAGTTGGGCGGCCCACCAGTTCGCGTCCTCCTCGGCGTACGTGTAGAGGGCGAGATCGGGACCGCCGTGGCTCTTCGTGTCGCAGACCCGGTCGCCGGTCAGGCCGAGCTCGCCGACGTGGACCCGGCCGGGCTGCGGTCGCTTGTCGATGGCGGTGAGCCCGGTCTCTTTCGGACCGGGAATCAGCTTCTCCACCACATTGACCGTCAGCAACCGCATACCGGCATCCTCTCCCGGCCGGTTGGCCGCGATCCACCGGTTTTACTGCTGCTTGAGCGGGAGTATGGCGATGATCACCAGCGTGGCGGCCGTGGCGGCGACCCCGATCCAGGCGGCCGCGCCGTACCCGGACTCCCGGGGGAAGACGCCCGTGGTGTGGGCGGCCAGGATGAGCCCGCCGAGGGCGCTGCCGGTCGAGAAGCCGACGCTGCGGACGACCGCGTTCACGCTCATCGCGCTGGCCGTCTCCTCCCTCGGGGTCACCGCCAGGATGACGGCGGGCATGGCAGCGGAGAAGGCGCCGACGCCGAAGCCGAGGATGCCGATCGCGAGGATCGGTTCGACCAGGTGTGAGCGGGCGAGCGCGAAGAGTACGAACGCGGCCAGGACGACCGCCGTACTTGCTGCGAGCAACCATCTGGCGCCGAGCCGCTCCCGCCAGCCCGGGACCAGACGGCCGGCGACGAAGCCGAGGATCGAGAACGGGACCAGGACCAGGCCGGCCTCGAAGGTGTTCAGCCCGAAGCCGTACCCGGCCGCGGCGGGGGTCTGCACGTAGCGGGTGATCAGGCTGAAGAGCAGGTACATGCCGACGCCGCCGGTCAGCATCACGAGGTTGGCCGCGGCGACCGCGGGATGACGAAGGAGACGTACGTCGACCAGTGGCTTCTCGGTGTGCGCCTCGAGGACCGTCCAGCCGATCAGCACAAGAAGGGCGGCCACGAGGATCGCGATGGCGAGTGCGGCGTGATGCCGCCAGAGGTTGGTCTCGCCGATGACCAGGAGCAGGGCGGGTAGCGCGATCGCCAGCAGGATCGCGCCGCGGAGGTCGAGGCGGGTCGACGGGCGCGGCGGAGCCTCCGGCAGCGCGAAGACGGCGGCGAGCAGAGCAGCCGCGGTGATGACGAGGCCGAGGCCATAGGCGGCACGTACGCCGGCGAGGTCGGTGAGCAGGCCCGACAACGGGTAGCCGATCCCGATACCGGCGGTCGATGCCACCGACAACAATGCGATGGTGCGCGCGGCCCGCTGCTCGTCCAGGTGGTCTCGCGCGACCGCCATCATCAACACCACCAGCCCGATCCCGGACCCCTGCAGCGCCCGGCCGACCAGCAGGAGCGCGAACGGCAGCGGGATCACGGTCAGCAGGCTGCCGATGACCTCCACTCCCAGCATCACCAGTACGACGGTCCGCCGCCGCGGCCCCGACCCGAGCCGACCGAGCACCGGCGTCGCCACCGCACCCGCGAGCAACGCGATCGTCAACGTCCACTGCGAGGCCGCCAGCGATACGTCGTACTCCTCGGCCACGGCGGTGATCAGCGGAGCTCCCAGGCTCCCGATCACCGCAACGATCAACCCGACGAAGACCAGGAACGCCACGAGCCTCCGAGAGGACATCCTCATTGGTTGGTCTCGGTGGTGATGTGGGCGAAAAGGCCTGGTTTTATTCGGGTTCTGGCCTGGTGGGACCACGGTTCGTCGACCTGTGGCAGATCGAGGGCCGCGTTGGTGTTGAGAAGCATGCCGAAGGCAAGGAACGACTTGATCGTGACCGGATCCAGCTGAGCCGTGTCGGCAACGGCCTGCCAGAGCCGGGCGAAGCTGGCACGGACGGCGTCGCGGACCTCGCCGTCGCCGGCCGCGGCCGCGGCGGTGCCCTGAAGCTGGAGCAGCAGCGTCGTGCGATCGGCGAGCATCTCGTTGTACTCCTGCCCCATCGCCGTCAGCGCCTCGATCCCGCTCGACCCGCCCGCGGCGGCCAGCATCGCCAGCGTCATCCGCCCGAACGCGGCATCCACGCAGGCCAGGAACAGCTGCTTCTTCGTCCCGAACAGGCGGAACACGTACGCCTGCGTGATCCCCGCCCGCCGGGCGATCGTCTCGGTCGACGCGCCGTACAACCCCGCGGTCGCGAACTCCTCCTCGGCGATCCCCAGGATCTGCTCACGCCGCTCTCGCCCAGTCATCCGCATACCGGCGAAGTTAGTAGGTAGTAACTACTAACTACAACCCAATGTCTCGTACCTCACTCCCGCGCGGCCGCGCGGAGCTCAGTCCTGGATGGCCTTGACGATGGCGATGTTGCGGGTGAGCCAGTCCTGAGGAAGGGTGCCGTCGGTGTTCTCGAGCGTGCCCAGCACGTTGAGCATCTGCCGGACGATCACCCAGTCGCGGGCCCGGTCCTCGTCCAGGCCGGCCGCGTCGATCGCGGTGTAGAACCGCTGCCGGACCGCGAACCGAAGGTCGCCGGCGGCCACGACCTCGTCCCACCGGTTCCAGATCAGCGGCGCGACCTCGAAGTGCGGGTCACCGGACAGCGGCTTCGGGTCGATCACCAGCCACGGCTCGCGGTCCGCGGCCAGCATGTTCTCGTAATGCAGGTCGGTGTGGATCAGCCGGCCGTCGGTGGCCGGGTCGGCGATGAAGTCCTCCGAGAGCGAGATCGCCTGCTCGACGTACCGATGCGGCACCGGCGCCGACGCGGGCAGCCTCCGGAAGCCCTCCACCCAGCGCTTCAGCTCCCCCGACAGCGTCCGGTACTGCGGACCCGCCGCGACATGCAGCCGTTTGTAGGTCGCGCCAACGAGCTCGCACGCGTCCAGCGCGTCGATCGTGGTCAGGTCCCGCGACTCCAGCCGCTCGAGCAGCAAGGCGAACCGGCGTGGGTCCGCCCGCAACAGTTGCACCGCGCCGTTGCCGGCCCACGTCCGCAGTGCCAGATGCTCGGTCTCGGCCTCCCAGTGCGGGAACTGCACCTTCAGCACGGCACGCTTGCCCTCGGCAAGCACCGGCACGACGATCGCGCAATTGCCGTACGCCGGCTTGCCGTCGACGCGCAACTGCCACTCGTCGAGGAGATCCCGGATCAGCCGCGGAAGCCGATCGAGCCAGTCCGCCCAGTCCGGCCCGCGAGCTGCGACGGCGAGCAGGCCGGCCGGGATCTCGACCGGCACTAGCGGGCGGACTTCCGGCGGAGCACTACTTCTTGCCCGCCTTCTCGGTGGACTCGGACGTGCGGAGGGCGGCGATGAAGGCCTCTTGCGGGACCTCGACCCGGCCGACCATCTTCATCCGCTTCTTGCCTTCCTTCTGCTTCTCGAGCAGCTTGCGCTTCCGGGTGATGTCACCGCCGTAGCACTTGGCCAGCACGTCCTTGCGCATCGCGCGGATCGACTCACGGGCGATGATCCGGGACCCGATCGCGGCCTGGATCGGCACCTCGAACTGCTGCCGCGGGATCAGTTCCTTCAGCTTGCCGGCCAGCGCGACGCCGTACGAGTAGGCGTTGTCGCGGTGCACGATCGCGGAGAACGCGTCCACCGTCTCGCCCTGCAGCAGGATGTCGACCTTGACCAGCGCGGCCGCCTGTTCGCCCGTCGGCTCGTAGTCCAGCGACGCGTAGCCCTTGGTCTTGGACTTCAGTTGGTCGAAGAAGTCGAACACGATCTCGGCCAGCGGCAGCGTGTAGCGCAGCTCGACCCGGTCCTCGGACAGGTACTCCATCCCGAGCAGGTTGCCCCGCTTGGACTGGCAGAGCTCCATGATGACGCCGATGTAGTCCTTCGGGCTCAGGATCGTCGCGCGGACGACCGGCTCGTAGATGTCGGCGATCTTGCCTTCCGGGAACTCGCTCGGGTTGGTGACGACGAACTCCTTGCCGTCCTCCATCTCGACCCGGTAGACGACGTTCGGCGCGGTCGAGATCAGGTCCAGGTCGAACTCGCGCTCGAGCCGCTCCCGGACGATCTCCATGTGCAGCAGCCCGAGGAACCCGCAGCGGAAGCCGAACCCGAGCGCACCCGAGGTCTCCGGCTCGTACTGCAGGGCGGCGTCGTTCAGTTGCAGGCGCTCCAGCGCGTCCCGCAGCGTCGGGTAGTCGTCGCCGTCGATCGGGAACAGCCCGGAGTACACCATCGGCTGGGGGTGCTTGTAGCCACCGAGCGCCTCGGTCGCACCGTGGACGGCCGCGGTGACGGTGTCACCGACCCGGGACTGGCGAACGTCCTTCACGCCGGTGATGAGGTAACCGACCTCACCCACGCCGATACTCGGCGTCTTCATCGGCTCCGGCGAGATCACCCCGACCTCGAGCATCTCGTGCACCGCGCCGGTCGACATCATCTTGATCCGGTCCCGGTGGACCAGCTCGCCGTCGACCACCCGGACGTAGGTGACCACGCCGCGGTACGTGTCGTAGACCGAGTCGAAGATCAGCGCCCGCGGCGGCGCGTCCTTGACGCCCTTCGGCGGGTCGATCTGGGCCACGATCTCGCTCAGCAGCGCCTCGACACCCTCACCGGTCTTGGCCGAGACCCGCAACACGTCGGACGGGTCGCAGCCGATGATGTGGGCCAGCTCGGCGGCGTACTTCTCTGGCTGCGCGCTCGGCAGGTCGATCTTGTTCAGCACCGGGATGATGTGCAGGTCGGCGCCCAGCGCGAGGTACAGGTTGGCCAGGGTCTGCGCCTCGATCCCCTGCGCCGCGTCGACCAGCAGGACCGCGCCCTCACACGCCTCCAGCGACCGGGACACCTCGTAGGTGAAGTCCACGTGGCCCGGCGTGTCGATCATGTTCAGGATGTACGTCGTACCGTCGGGTGCCAGCAGCCCGCCGGGGGTGTCCGGCTTCGGGGCGAACGGGAGCCGGACCGCCTGCGACTTGATCGTGATGCCGCGCTCGCGCTCGATGTCCATCCGGTCGAGGTACTGAGCCCGCATCGAGCGGTCGTCGACCACTCCGGTGATCTGCAGCATCCGATCGGCCAGCGTCGACTTGCCGTGGTCGATGTGGGCGATGATGCAGAAGTTCCGGATCAGCGTCGGGTCGGTACGACCCGGCTGCGGCACATTCGTGGGGCCAACGGGCACGGAGGGGATCCAGTTCTGGTCTTGGGTGATATCCGGTCAATCATCCCATGCGGGTCCAGCAGATTCGAAAATCATGAGCGGGCGACGCCCAGGTCACCTACCGTGGTGACGCATGGCGCATGCTGCTGGGGTCCGGTTGCCCTTCGAGAAGACGCCCACCTCTGTGCGGGCCTGGGTGGAACATACGCTCGGCTCAGCTGTGGTGTCGGCTGCCACGCAGCAGGGCGGCTTCTCCCCCGGCGTCGCCGCCCGCCTGGTGACCGCCTCGGGCCGCCGGGCGTTCGTCAAGGCAGTGGGTACGTCGCTGAACCCGAAAACGCCGGACCTGTTCCGCCAGGAGATCACCGCCATGCAGGCCATCGGCCGCCTCTCGATGGCGCCGCAGCTGTACGACGTGTACGACGACGGCGACTGGGTCGGGATGCTGTTCGAGGACATCGAGGGGCGATTGCCCGCGCATCCCTGGGAGCAGGCCGACGCGGACCGCGTACTGGGCGCGCTCGAGGACCTGACCGACGCGCTGGACCCGTCGCCGTGGCCGGACGCGCCTCAGGTTGCCCTGCGGAGCCACGACTTCCTGAGCCGCTGGGACAACGTGCTGGCCGACAACCTCGCCGTACCGGCGTGGATGGAGGGCCGGGTCGAGAAGTTCGCGGAGCTGGCGCGGACCGGGCTCCGGGCGCTCGCTGAGGGAAAGGCGCTGGCGCACTACGACCTGCGGGCCGACAACATCATCCTGACCGACGACCGCGTCGTGTTCATCGACTGGGCGCACCCGGCGTTGGCGCCGCGGTGGACGGACACGGTCATCCTGCACGCGGAGATGCGCGGATCGGTCGTGCTGCCGGAGCTGCCGGACGACGAGGCAATCACCGGTTTCATCGCAGCGATCGGCGGCGGCCTGTGGTGGGGCGCCGCGCAGCCGGCACCACCCGGGCTGCCGACGATCCGGACGTGGCAGCGCTCATCGGCTCTGGACCACCTGGACTGGGTGCGCGAGAGACTGCAGTAGCCCGGGATGCAGCGTTTCCGGGGGATGCGCGTCTCTGAGGGTGTGACGAATCTAGTGGTGAGTATCGAGCAGCATCCTCACCAGGCGGCGGCCGGCGACGAGGCGCGTGAAGCCGTCTCGGCGCTGTACGGCCGGGAGTGGCGCGGTCTGGTGCGCCTGGCCGTCCTGGTGATCGATGACAGACAGACAGCCGAAGACATAGTCCAGGAGGCGTTCGCTCAGCTGTACCGGCGATGGCCACTGAAGGACTCCGACAAGGCACTGGGATATCTCCGCACAGCCGTCCTCAACGCGGGGCGGTCCGCGCTCCGGCGCCGTCGGGTGGCGCGTCTCTACACTCCACCCCGCCAGGCGCCAGAGGACTCCGCGGAAAGCACCGCCGTGCTCAGCGAGGAACGCCTCCAGGTACGCCAGGCACTCCAGGAGCTGGCCACCCGGCCCCGTGAGGTGCTGGTCCTGCGCTACTACCTCGACCTGCCCTTCGACGAGATCGCCGAGATCCTCGGCATCAGCGCATCCACCGCCAGGGCGACCGCGTCGCGCGGCCTCACGGCTCTGACCAAGAAACTCGAGGAACTCCGATGAACGACACCGAGACCCGCCTGCGCGACTACCTGCACACCAAGGCCGGCACCGTGCCGGACTCCGCCAACGGCCCGGGCCTGGAACTGGACAGCACCGGCACCTCCACCTCCACCCGCCGCCGCTGGGTCCCGATGGCGGTGGCCGCTGCCGGCATCGCGGCGGTGCTGACCCTGGCCGTGCCGTTCCTGCACAGCATGGGCAAGCACGACGACCAGCCGTCCGTCAGCAGCCTGCCGGCCAGGGGCCCGGTGTCGGCCGGAGCGCCCAAGATCCCGTACACGACTCTCGTCCAGAACAACCCGGACAACCCGCTCGACACCTGGTGGGCGGCTGTCCACGACGGCGGAAAGACCGTCAAGAACCCGGGCGTGAAGGGCAATGTCGTCGCACGGACCGAGGGCGGCTGGCTCGTCAACACCGGCTACCCCGATCCGGACAAGGCACAGGTCGCCCTCGTCTCCACGAGCGGCAAGGTCCGTCCGATCGGGCCGCTCGGGGCCTTCGGCCCGTGGGTCTCACCCGACGGGCAGCAGTTCGCCGTCGCGCTCTCGAAGTACGGCCGGGCCGAGAATCGAGTGGTCGTCGTCGACGTCAGGTCCGGCAAGGAGGTGTCGAGCCTCACCGTCAAGACCCCGAACCTCGAACTCCTCGGCTGGAACAAGGACGGCATCTGGCTGGACGAGCACTCTCCGGACCCGGTGCCCGTGAAGCTCTGGCAGCCCGGATCGAAGGATGTCCGGACGGTCGGGACCTTCAGCGCCGGCACCCTGCACATGACGCGCAGCAACAACACCGTCACGCACATCACCTTCAAGGGCGACCAGTCCTGCGTCACAGCCGCCACGCTGGGAGCCAAGGGGCTCGAGGCGAAGCGTGAATACTGCTTCAAGGCACCGGTGGCCGCGGCGTACGTGACGGTGTCGCCGGACGGGGCGACGATGACCATCAGCAACATCGGGGTCGCCGTCGACATCGCCACCGGGAAGGTCACCAAGATGAAGCTTCCGGCCACGGCGAAGTGGTTCGAGGACGCGATCTTCGAGGACCCGGACAACATCATCGTGGTCGACGAAGCCGGGCCGGCGCAGAAGCTGTTCCGCTGCGCCGTCGCGACCGGCGAATGCAAGCAGGTCGCGGTCGCCAAGCCCGACGAGATCATCCAGCAAGTACAGCCCTGATCCACGTCCATCGGCTCAGCACGCTCATTGCGTGCTGAGCCGATGGTCTGTGTTCAGCTGTCGACGCGGACGATGGTGGAGCCGGAGCCGTCTGCGCCGTCGGAGAAGTGCAGTTGACCCAGATACCTGGTGCCGGTGGTCAGACCGGCCCAGGACGCCGTGACGCTGGTCTGGCCGGCAACTGTGACCTGCTGGCTGGCCGGTGTGACCGTCAGGTTGCCTTCGGCCTTCTGCAGTTCCCAGTGGTTGAGCTTGACGGTCTGCTCGTTCGCTCCGGCGTACAGGTCGACGTACACGTCCACCTGACCACCTGCCGGCCGCGGGAGGTTGACCTCCTCCTCGGCTGAGCCGCCAGTACTACTGCCGAGCAAAGTCGTCGTACCGGCGCTGTAGACGAACACATCCAGGTCCGTGCCTGCTGGGTAGTCCGCCTCGAACGTGGAGAACCGGGCGTGCGTCGTACCGGCCGGGACGTTCACCGTGAACTTCGCGACATGGTCGTTCGCCTTCGGGGCGGTCGTCGGGAACGCCACGCCACCCGGGTTCTTCAACGCGGCGTCGCCGACCGTGGCCGGGTCCAGACCGCTTGCGGTCGCGTTGAGCGTCCCGGCGTACCCGGCCGTCACCGGGACCTGGACCGAGCCGCTCGTCCCGGTGCCGTTGACCTGCGCCGGCGCCTTCACGGTGAGCGGCTTGATCGCCAGCGTGCTGGCGACCGAGTGCTTCGCGGACTTCCAGATCAGGCGGCCGAACGAGTACTGCTCGAGCGGCGCACCGTTGTTCTCGAACGTCACCTTGTACGTCGTGCTGCGCCCGGGCAGCGTGATCAGGATCCGCGGCGACACCGTCACCTCGAGACCCTTCAGACCCTCGACCTTCGGGAAGTAGATCTCCGGCACCTCGCTGACGTTCGTCACGGTCCGGGTCACGGTCTGCTTGCCGGCCAGGTCGCCGATCGCGATCGTCGGGTAGTTGAGGTCGCTCAGATCGATCTTGCCGTTCGCGCACAGCTCATGCGTGGCAGGGACCTGACCGGAGCCGCAGATGAACTTCGTCCAGTCGGTGTACGTCGAGTCGTAGACCAGGCCGGGGTCCATGCCGGTCTTCGGCTGCACCAGGCCGGCGCCGTACCCGAACGGGTTGGCCTGCGAGCCGGAGTCGTTCTTGATCGGCTTGCCGCTGCTGTCCTTGTCGGTGGCGGTCGTCATCATCGCGGACTTGATGGCCATCGGCGACCAGGTCGGGTGCTTGGCCTTCAGTACGGCGGCGATACCGGCGATGTGCGGCGTGGACATCGACGTACCGCTCATGAACGCGTACTCGCCACCGGCCGCGCTGAACGCGGTCGTCGCGGCGAGGACGTTCGTACCGGGGGCCATGATGTCCGGCTTGAGCAGGTCGCCGTTGCCGGCCGGGGACGGGCCGCGGCTGGAGGAGGCGGCCACCATCGGAGCATTCACGCGGACCGGAGTACCGGGGCTGATCGCGGCGGTCGGGTTCGCCGTACCGCTCACGTATGCCTTGATCTCCGGGGCTTTGGTGTCGTCCAGGTGGACGGTCGGAACCGAGTGCAGGTCGGAGTCGAGCGTGCCCGGGGTGATGTTGAGCAGGATCATGCCGACACCGCCGGCGTTCTTCACCTGCAGGCTCTTGTCGACGCGGGCGTTCACACCACGGTCGCAGACCACGATCTTGCCCGCGACCTTCGCCGGGTCGAGCGTGCCGGCCTGGCACAGGACGAGGTTGGTCGGGTCAGCTCCTTGGAGTCCGGCGTCCTTGGCCAGGATCACCGGTGCGCTCGCTACGCCCGCACCGATGCCGGCTCCGGTGTACGACTTCCCGTTGCCCAGCGTCACTGTGGTCTGGATGTCGCGGTCATGGGTGCCGTTGGCAACGGACGTCACCCACGGGTACGTCTTGCCGACGGTCGCCTCGCCCGGGCCGGTGTTGCCGGCGCTGCTGGCAACGAACACACCCGCCTTGGCGGCACGGAGGAACGCGAGCCCGGTCGCGTTCACGTACGACGAACCGCTGCCGGAGATCGAGTAGTTGATGACATCCACGCCGTCCGCGACCGCGGCGTCGATCGCGGCCACGATGTCGGCGTCCGTACCGCTGCCGCCACCGGTCGCGTCGACCGCCCACAGCGCCTTGTAGATCGCGAGACGGGCATGCGGCGCCATACCGGAGCCCTTGCCGTAGTCGCGGCCCATGACGCTCATCTCGACGCCGTAGTTGCCGGCCGCGGTACTCGCGGTGTGCGTCCCGTGGCCGCCGTAGTCACGCGGCGACTTGTACTCCTCCGGGATCGGACGGGTGCCGATGCCCTTGTCGAAGTACCGGGCGCCGATCACCTTGTTGTTGCAGGTGACGGGCGCCTCCTCGCCGGCCTGACAGGTGCCCTTCCACTTCTTCGCGACGATCGCGTCGGACTGCTCGGAGGTCTTCATCGGCGCGAAGCTCGGCCGCTCCGGGGTGTAGCCCGAGTCGATCATGCCGATGATCACGCCATCGCCGGCCTTGTCGACCCCGCCCGCCTGCTGCCACGCTCCGCCCTTGCCGGACAGGCCGAGGAAGCGCGGGGTGTCGACGGTGTCAGCATGCTCGATCTCGCTCGGCTCGACGCTCTTCACCCCGGACGACTTGGCCAGCTCGACCGCGTCGTCGTACGACATCTCGGCCGAGAAACCGGCGTACGTGTAGTTGTAGTCGTAGAGCTTGGTGATCTTGCTGTTGTGCAGCAGCTGGTCGCGCTCGCCGGTGAGGTGCTTGACGTAGTTGATCACCGGGGCGGCGGACTTGAGCAGCTTGCCGCCGGGCGCGACCTTCGTCGCGGCGAGGCCGGCGATGTCGCCGTCGTACTCGGCCACCGGGGAGTCGTCGAGCTGGACGATGTACGAGCCGGTGTCCGAACGCTTGACGTCGGGGTCGGCTGCTTGGGTCGTCGTCTGGGTCGTCGTCGTTGGCTGGCTGGCGTTGGCGGCGTTCACCAGCAGGGGTACGCCGGCGGTCGCGGCGATCAGCGCTGAGGCGACAACGATCGCCTGGCGTTTGCGGGTCACGGAGATCCTCCAGGGCTGGGCGGCGCGATGGTGGAGCGTTGGCTCGCAGGACTACCCGGCGCCGGCAGGTGATCAGCGTCACGGGGCCCCGAGTATGCCGTCCGGCCCGCGCCGATGTCACGCTCACCCGTGCAGGCGCATGCCGACAGCAAGGGAAAACCCGATGCCCGACCTGACCGAGTCCATCGAGGTCGCCGCCTCCCCCGCGACGCTCTATTCATTGGTGGCCGATCTACCCCGCATGCGCGAGTGGAGCCCCGAATGCACCCGCGTCACCTGGTCAGCCGATCCGGGTCCTGCCGTCGGGGCGCGGTTCATCGGTCACAACCGGGTTGGCGTTGTGCGCTGGTTCACGTTCGGCCGCGTGGTGGCCGCCGAGCCGGGCCGCCGGTTCTCCTTCTCCATTCACTTCGGCCCGATCCCGATCTCGCTCTGGGAGTACGACTTCAGCCCGACCGCGACCGGCTGCGAGGTGACCGAATCCTGGACCGACCACCGCCCGGCTCCGTTGAAACTCCTCTTCCGCCCGGTCTTCGGGGACCGCACTCCACGGAACGTCCACGGCATCCACACCACTCTCAACGGGCTGAAATCCACCGCCGAGTCGGTCCTGCACCGGGAGTGAGTTTGGAGCTGGGGTCCGCTTGTTGGTAATCTGGTCCTTCGCGCGCCCACGGGCGGTGTCTAGCCGTGCGCCGCGACACCTTCCGTATTGACCGCACACACCTGATCGAGGCTCTTCTTCGTGGCGAACATCAAGTCCCAGATCAAGCGCAACCGCCAGAACGAGGCTGCGCGACTTCGCAACAAGTCCGTGAAGTCGACCCTCAAGACGGCTGTTCGCCGCTTCCACGAGGCCGTCGAGGCCGGTGAGGCCGACAAGGCCCAGGAGACCGCCCGCAAGGCCGGCCGCCTGCTCGACAAGGCCGTCAGCAAGGGCGTCATCCACGCCAACCAGGCTGCCAACCGGAAGTCGGCCCTCTTCAAGAAGGCCGCCTCCCTCTGATCCACCGGCCGCGCGCCCGCCGCGCGGCCACCCGAACGATCGGCCCGTCCCCAACGACCGGCCGATCGTTTTTGCATGCCCAGGCCCGACCGGCGCGAAGACCGCCAACCACCTGACCTGGGTCGGCTGCTCAGCGGCGGCCGTGGGAGCGGGTGATGGTGAGGACCATGCGCTCGAGGGCGTAGCCGGCGTCGCCGGAGGCGCCTTTGACGTCGGCGTCGGCCTGGGCGACAGCCTTGATCGCGGTCGCGAGTCCGCCGGGGGTCCACCCGCGGGCCTGCTGCTTGAGCTGCTTCAGCTTCCACGGCGGCACGCCGACCTCGCGCGCCAGATCCGCCTCGCGCATCCCGCTCGGCGCACTCGCGTACTTCGCCAGCCCGCGCAATCCGCCCGCCATCGCGCTCGTCACCAGCACCGGCGCGACCCCGCAGTCCAGCGCCCACCGCAACTGCTCCAGCGCCGGCTCGGTCCGCCCGGCGATCGCCGCGTCCGCGACCGCGAAGCTCGTAACCTCCGCACGGCCCCCGAAGTACTGCCCGATCAGCTCGGCCGTTACCGCCTGGCCGCCGGAGTCCGATACCAGCTGCGAACACGCTCCGGCCAACGCCCGCAGATCGTGCCCGACCGCGTCGACCAACGCCGACGCCGCCCCCTCGTCCACAGTCCCGCCGTGCAGCCGGATCTCGCCCGCCACGAACTGCGGCAGCTCCCACGTCTTCGGCGCCGTCGCGACGACCTCGTTGACCGATGCCTTCCGCAACTTGTCGAGGACGCCCTTCCCTTTCTGGCCGCCCGAATGCACCAGCACGACGAGCACGTCGTCCGACGGCGATCCGGCGTACTCGATCAGGTGCGGCGCCATCTCGCTCGGCAGGTTCTCGAGGAACCGCATCACCAGCACCCGCTCGCTCGCGAACAACGACGGCCCGGTCAGCTCGGCGAACACGCCGACGTCCAGCGTCGACGCGTCGTAGTCGGTCACCTCGACGTCGGAACTGCCCTTCGACACCGCCGCGATCGCTGACCGCACCGCCCGATCCGCCAGGAACGACTCGGCCCCGGTCACCAGCAACACATCACCGAGCTTCGGCGCAGAACCCCTACGAGCAGCCACGCGGCCAGCATCCCACGTACGCCCGACAATCCCGGTGCGCCCCCTCAGCAAACCGGCGAGGATGAGCCCATGACGTCATCTCCGGCGCCCACCGACGCCCTTGTGGTTGTGGACATGCAGACTGCGTTCGTCGCGGGGGGCGGCGCCGTGCCTGGAGCTGATCGGCTTCTCGCCCGGGTCGGAGAGCTGCTGGACCGGGCCCGGGCGGCCGGCGCGGTCGTCGTACATCTGCAGAACGACGGTCCGCCCGGTGCGGATGACGAGCCGGAGACACCTGGCTGGGAGCTGTACCTGCCCGTGAAGGCCGGACCACGCGAGCACGTGCTCCGGAAGCCGCGCGACGACGGCTTCGACGCGACTCCGCTCGGCGAGATCCTGGTCTCGGCCGGCGTCCGCTCCCTCACGATCTGCGGCGTGATGTCGGAGATGTGCGTACACGCAACGGCGAAGACCGCACTCGCCCGCGGCTACCGCGTCGTCCTTCCGTACGACGCGCACGGCACCTACAACATCCCGGCAGTCCCCGGAGTCGCCGACGAAGTCCCCGCCCACGTCGTCTCCCGCGTAGCTGCCTGGTCCCTCGGCGACCAACCCGAAAACACACTCCCAACCGCAGCCGTCACCTTCTCGTAGAACTGCCTGCTCGCTCGGTGCGCTGGTCATGGTGCGGGGTGAGTGGTTGTGAGCGCTAGGTGGTTGTCGGCGTTGGTGACGGTGAGCGTGCCGCTGACGTTGGTGGTGGCGGTGCGGATCGCGTCGTGGGACAAAATATCCAGGGTCCTCGGGGCCGGGTGGCCGTAGTCGTTGTCGCGGCCGGCGGAGATGAGGGCCAGCCGGGCATGCGTGTCGGCAATGAATTGCGGATCCTGCTGCGCTGAACCGTGGTGCGGGACCTTCAGTACATCCGCCCGCAGATCGAGGCCTGTCGCCAGAACGGCTCGCTGGGACTCGGGCTCGAGGTCTCCCGTGAGCAGGATCCGGAGACCGGAAAGCTCGACCATCATCGCGATGCTGGCGTTGTTCTCCGGAGACCCTTCGTCCGACGAGGTCGCGGACGACGTGCCAGGCGGAGGCAGCGCGGGCACCCGAGCCGGCCACAGCGTCGTCCAACTCACCTGACCGACCACCCGCCTCTCCTGGAACGTGACCGTACGCAAACCAATCCCATGCTGCGAAGCCAGCTCGACCACTCGCTTGTACTCAGCTCGCGGCGAGAAGTACGGAGTCACCTCGATCTCATCGACCTTCCGCCCATGCAGTACGCCGGCCAGCCCGCCAACGTGATCGGCATGGAAATGGCTGAGGACGAGCACCGGTATGTGCTTGATCCCCAGGTCTCGCAGGCACCGATCCATCGGGACGGGATCCGGACCGGTGTCGACGACGACCGCAGTACCCTCGCCTGCTCGAAGTACCAAGCCGTCTCCCTGCCCGACATCACAGACCACGAAGAGCCAATCATCGGGCGGCCCACCGAGCGAGCCGACGGGACGCAGTACGACGACCGTGAGCACGACGATCGCCAAGATCATCGCGATCGGGCGAGCCAGGATGCGATGCAGCCCGAGCACGAGCGCTAGGCAGAGCAGGGTGAGGACGACGATGCCGACTGCGGTTGCCGGCCAGGCGTTGGCGGCACCCGGGAGATCGGCGCCCTCTCGAGCGACGACGATGATCCACCGGGCCGGCCAGCCCGCGACCCAGCCGACGAGTTGGGCCAGTTCGGTGCTCAGCAAGGCGACTCCGGCCGCGATGAATCCGAGGATTGTGGCTGGACCAACCGCCGGCCCGGCCAACAGGTTGGCGGCAACCGCGACCAGTGAGACCTGACCCGACAGCCACGCGACGACCGGCGTACACGCGAGCTGGGCAGCAAGCGGGCATGAGATCGCATCGGCCAACCAGTCCGGCAACCACGTCGCCAACGCGTCGCGCCAACCAGGCCCGAGCAGGACGATGCCCGCGGTCGCGAGCACCGACAAGGCGAACCCGGCCGAACGCGCAAGCGACGTGTCCAACAACAGCAGCACGATCACTGCGACAGACAGGCTCCGTACTGCGCGGCGCCGGGCTCCCCCGCTGGTCATCGCGGCCAACGCGATCAGCCCCATGGCCGCTGCTCGGAGAACGCTCGGCTGTGGTCTTGCAAGGACGACGAAGACCACGACCATCAGAACGCCCACCGCGGTCAGGCCGCGGGCGCGCACTCCTCCCAGCCGCGCCAGCGGGAGGACGAACGCAAGGAGCAGGGTGAGGTTCGTTCCCGAGACGGCAGAAAGGTGAGTGAGGCCGGTGGTCTGGAAGTCTGCGTTGAGCTCTGCGGACACCGCGGAGACATCGCCCATGACGAGCGCCGGGACGAGACCGCGGACATCGTCAGGCTCGTGGGCTACTGCTTTGCGGAGGCCGGCGCGGACCTGCTCGGCGGCGCGTAGCCACCACGGTGGCTCGTCGACGATCCGCGGTGGTGAACGGGTCGAGAGCATCGCGGCCACGTCCGAGCCGTCTTCGACACCTCCGAGTCTGCCGGTGGCGTCGACATGCTGGCCGTATCTGACCGTCTGCCACTTCGCGGTGCCGATGACGAAGACCGGCGTACGGATGCGGGTTGTGGTCGTGCGGGCAGGGCTGGATTGGGTTGGACCGCTGTGGGTGCGTACCTCCTCGATGGTTGCTTTGACGACCACGTACGGCGGGCGTCGGCTGGTGGTGCTCTGGCGGAGTGATGGGTCTCCTTCGATCTTGAGGCGAACGTTGACCGTTGCGGAGGCGCCTGTGAGGTTGCGGATCGGGCCGGTGCGGAGGGTGGCGGATTGAAGTGCGGCGGCGATGCCCAGGCCGGCGACAACGACCAAGGATCCGGCGGCCGCCCAGCCCATGGTTTTTCGCGGGTAGGTGGGCCTGTTGCGAAGGAGCAGTCCAAGGGTGACGGCGAGGACGAGCGCGGCGACTGATACGAGCGTGGCGGTGAGAGGGCGTTGGCCAACCAGGACGACTGCAGTCAGCCAGCCCGCGGCGGACGGGAGGAGCAGCCTCGCATCAAGCGGCTCAGTGGCAGGTTGGCCGGAAGCGGGCGGGTCGGCGGCAGGCGGGTTGGCGGTGGTGGAGGAGTCGGCTGTCGGGTCAGAGGTGGACATGGGGTTTTAGGGAGTCGAACTTTTTGGGGCCTACGCCGGGGACCTCCTGGAGTTGGTCGATGGTGGTGAAGGGGCCGTTCTGGGTGCGGAAGTCGAGGATGCGTTGGGCCAGGACGGGGCCGACGCCGGGGAGGGCGTCGAGTTGGGCGAGGGTGGCGGTATTGAGGTTGATGGGGTCGGTGGATGTGGCGCTCGGGGTGGTTGTGCCGGTTGGGTTGGTGGGTTGGGGCTGGGAGGGTTGGCCGACGGTGATTTGCTCGCCGTCGGTGATTTGGCGGGCGAGGTTGAGGGTGGTGAGGTCGACGCCGGGGAGTGGGCCGCCGGCGAGGGTGAGCACGTCGGCCACGCGGGCGCCGGTGGGTGCGCGGACGAGACCCGGGTGCCGGACCTTCCCTGCGACGTAGACGACAAGCAGCTGTTGGGCGCCAGTCTGAGCACCCGTCGGTTGAGCGGCACTCGGTTGAGGGCCGGCCGATTGCGCGGAACTCGGTTGAGGTTGGGCCGCGGATGGGGAGCCGGGGGTGGGCTGGGCGACGGGTGAGCCCGAGGTCGCGGTGGTGGGCTGGGTGTCGGGGAGGGCTTCCGGGCGGGCTCTGAGGAAAGACCAGGCGGCCCAGGACAGGCCGATGGCCAGTACGGCGAGCAGGACCAGGACATGGCGTGGGGAGAGGGTCCAGCGGGCGTCGCGGAGTCGCTCGGGCCGGACCTGTTCGGGGATCCATCCACCTCGCACCTCGTCATCACTCTCCTCCAAGTAGTAGTCACCAGCACGGTCATCACCAGCACGCTCGTCGCGACCACGGCTGTCGCGGCGGGGGTTGTTGCTGGGGTGGTTGGTCGGTTGAACGTCGGGTGTGGGGGCGTGGGTCGGGGGCCGGGCGGCGAGGCGGGCCAGGGCTCGCTCTCGGGCGCCCGGCTCTGGCACCGGAACACGACGAAAGACCTTCACGGCAGAGAAGGTACGAGTCTGCGACCCGCCCGGATCCACAACCTGAAACCTGTGGACAACGCTGGGCGGAACCCGACGTTCAGCGACGCGCTAGTGCGGGCTCACGACGACGGCTAGGAGGCCGGGGCCGACGTGGGCGCCGATGACGGCGCCGACCTCGCGCAGGACGATCTCTTTGGCGGCGGGGAGGCGGTTGGCCAGGTCGTCGGCGAGGGATTGGGCCTTTTCGAGGCTGGCGAGGTGGTGGACGGCCAGTTGGACAGGGGTGTCGCCGGCGCGTTGGACGGCGATGTCGGCGAGGCGCGCGATGGCTCGGCTGGAGGTTCGGACCTTCTCGAGCGGGACGATGCGGCCACCCTTGATCGTCAGCAGCGGTTTGACGGCGAGCGCCGTACCGAACAGGGCCTGGGCGGCGCCGATGCGGCCGCCGCGGCGGAGGTACTCGAGGGTGTCGACGTAGAAGTACGCCGAGATGGACTTCATCGTGGCGCGTGCGGCCGCCTCGACAGCGGCCGCGTCCTCCCCGGCAGCGGCTGCGGCCGCCGCGGCCAGGACCGGGAAGCCGAGGCCCATGCCGAGCGAGCGCGAGTCGATCACCCGGACCGGGATCGGTGACTCCTTGGCCCCGATCATCGCCGCCTCGAACGTGCCGGACATGTCGCCCGACAGATGGATCGACACCACCGCCTCGGCACCGTCTGCGGCGCACGCGGCGTACGTGTCGGCGAATGTCTGCGGCGCGGGCCGGCTGGTCGAGACGGGGGTGAAGGTCTTGAGCGCCTCCGCGACCGCGTCGGCCGACGTGGCGCCATCGTCGTACGACGTCCCGCCGATCACGACCTGGAGCGGTACGACGGTCAGCGGGTGGCGGAGCACCTCGTGCGTGGACAGGCCGGCCGTGGAGTCGGTGACGACCTGCACGCGGGCTGACATGCAGCGAGGTTACCGGACAGTCATATGTCGGTGCGCGGTGCGAGACTCCGAGGATGAAAGAGACAGGGGCAGAAGTCACAGAGTTGCAGGGGCTGCTTGACGCGGCGTACGCGCGGTCAACCGAGCATCTGCACAGCATCATCACGGGTCCGCGGCGGCTGGATGCCGAGGAGCTGGTGCGGGTTCTGACCGGGATGTGCACGCTCAATCTCGCCACGGTGACGGCGCGGGGTGAGCCGCGGATCAGTGCGGTGGACGGGCACTTCCTGCACGCGCGGTGGGTGTTCACGACCTCGGGGTCGGCGGCGAAGGCGAGGCAGCTGAGGATGCGGCCGGCGGCGAGCCTCTCGTACGTCGATGGTGAGCGGATCGGGGTGTTCAGTCATGGGAACGTCGAGTTCTTGACGCCGGAGCACCCGGACTTCGCCGAGATCGAGGAGCATCTCACGAACCACTACGGCAGTTCACCGTCGAGCTGGGGGGACGACATCGTCTACTGCCGTCTCCAACCGCACTGGATGATCGGCTACGCGATGGACAAGGCGGCAGTGCTCGGAGAATGAAGCGAGGTGAAGGCCACCCCTCCGGGGCCTTCACCTCGCTTGGGACCTGCGCCGGGCTGGTGGCGTCCCCACGTGCGTCATCAGCCCGGCTTGTCCTGCTGACTCCCCCTGGTTGTCAGCCGAAGTTGATGGAGCCTCGACGAGCTACTCCCCGTATCCGGTGCCACGAAGGACCGGCCTGACCGCGAGCTCGTCGAGGTTCCGGGAGGCCCCAGCGGCCGACCCGCCGATGAGTGACCAAACCCATCGGTTACCCGTGTCAGCCGGACCGCGACACTCGTCCCCTGTGTCGTGTGCCTGACCCGCTGCTGGGACCCCTCCCCGGAAGCGGTGCCCTGACGGTGCACAGCGTCCGGTACAGGCAGGACAGATCCACACTCCACAGCACTCCGGAGCTCTCGGCAGCCGCTCGGCGCCCCCACCAACCAGCCGCCGGATGCCCTCCGCGTCGCCTCTTCCGCGCTGGCCGGCAGTCCGGCGGCGTCCCATGGCCTCTTCATGGTTCACCACCCCTTCGCTGCCGCCGCCCGGTGTCGGACTCTGCTTCGTGGAACCTGCCCTACGGCTGTAATTCTTCGTCCGGCGACCATGTCAGGACGAGGCAGAACAACCGGCAGTTACCCGGCAGCTTCCGCGGATCCGCGTCATAAAACGAAGGGAAGGAAGGAGGGAGGGGAGCTCAGGAAAGAGCAGCGAGTACGTCGTTCGCCAGCCGCTGCACAGCGGCCGCCGGATCCGGCTCCGGCCACCCGTCCGCGACCGACGCGCTCTCGCACGACTCCTGTAGGACCGCCCAGGCGGTCGGCAGCATCGGCGGGTCCATGGACCGCTGCCACGCCAGCAGCTGACCGCACAACGCGTCCCCTGCGTCGGAGCGCCCCAGCGCGTGCAGGACCGCCACCGCCTCCGGCAGTACTTCGAGCAGGTAGACGACCCGCCCTTCGAGCTGCAGCCTGTTCACGGCGTCGCGGATCGAGACCCGTGCCTGCTCGACCTCACCGGCGGCGCGAGCGAGCCGGGACCGGTACAGCATCACCAGATAGTCGAAGTACCCGCGGTGTCCGCGGATGTCCGCGTCGGCCTGGTCGAGCAGTGCCCGCGCCTCGTCGTACCGACCGTCGTGGAACTCGACCATCGCCAGACAGCCGGCGACCTTGGTCCGCTCCGGGTCGTCCGAGGCCTGGCTGTCGCGGGCGAGTTCGGCCCAGTGGCGCGCCTCGGGCAGGTTGCCCAGCTCGAGGTCGACGCGGCTGAGCGCCATGTACGCGATCTCGTCCGGGTACACACCCGGGTTGACCAGTGCGGCCTCCCAGGCGAGCAGGAGCTCCTTCGCCTCCTCCAAACGACCCCACCGCAGCAACGCCAGACCACAGGTCGCCTGCACGGTCGCGGACCGCTGTACGTCGCCATGCTTGCGCGCGTCCTCCACCAGCGCCGGCACTTCCGCGAGGCTCTGCGTATCGAGCAGGTGCGAACCGGACGACACCCAGCCGCCACGAGCGACCAGACCCATCTCGGTCTCGCCCGGGATGAGCGTGCGCGCCTCCTCGTAGTGCCGCCGCGCACCGCGGATGTCACCGGTCAGACTGGACAGTCGGCCTGCTATCGCCAGCAGCCGGCCACTGGCCTCTTTGTCGGACACGTGAGAAGCGCAGAGCGTCGCCCATCGGATCCCGCTCTCGGCCACACTCGCCTGGTACTGCCACGCGATCCGGAAGCCGAGCACGATCCGCCCGGCCGTGTCCCACTCCCCCAGCTCGGCCGCTCGCTCCAACGCCACCTCGAACAGCGCAGAGTTCGCATGCGCCGCCCGGTACTGCCGATCGCGGTCCGGCGACGACCACGCCCCTTCCAGCCCCGCGACGTACGTCGAACACCACGCAACGGCCCGGTCCCGGAACTCGACGAGGTCATCGCCCTGCGACGACAGACCGGCGTACGCGTGCTCCCGGATCGTCTCCAGCAACTTGTACCGCGCGCCGTACAGCTGCTCGAACTCGTGCACCGGCTGCAGCAGCGACTTGTCCACCAGCTCAGCCAGCAGCATCGGTACGTCGAGGCTGTCGATCGGAGCGCCCGTGCACACTCCGGCCACTGCCTCGAGAGTGAACGGCGAACCGAGCACCGATGCCCGATAGAGCAGCTGGCGCGCCGGATCCGACAACGCGTCGACGCTCCAGGCGATCGTGTCCGCAAGCGTCCGCTGATGAGGTGCACCGAACCGCCGTGGCCCCGAAAGCAACCGGAACCGATCGTCCAGCGCCGCCAGAATCGTCTCCACCGACAACGATCCGGCCCGCGCGGCCGCCAGCTCGAGCGCGAGTGGCAGACCGTCCAACCGCCGGCACAGACGCGCCACAGTCGGGGCATTCGACGGCGTCAGCACGAAGCCGGGCCGCACCCGCGCCACTCGGCGGCAGAACATCTCCACGGCCGGCGACGCCACGATCTGTTCGAAGTCCTCGTCGTTCGGCGGTACGCCGAGCACCTGGACCCGGCGCACTACCTCGTCCGGCAGGCCCAGCGGGATCCGCGACGTCACTAGCACGCCGATGCCCGGGAAGCTGCGGACCATCCGGTTGGCGACCGTCGCGACACCGTCCAGCACGTGCTCGGCGTTGTCCTCGACGATGACCAGGTCACCCGGTCGGCGGCCGGACAGTACGTCGTCGAGGTCCGACGTACCCGGGGCTGTGCCGAAGGCGTCGAGGATGGCCGACGGTACGGCGGCATCGCGCTGGACTGTGGTCAGGTCGACGACGACCACCGTGGTGTCCGCACCGGAGAAGCGGTCGGCTGCGGCCAGCGCCAGCTCGGTCTTGCCGACCCCGCCGGGACCGACGAGCGTGACGAGCCGGTTCTGCCGCAGCAGCGACTCGAGCTCGAACAGCTCCTCCTCCCGGCCGACAAGTCCGTCCGGGATCGGCCGCGTGCCACGCCAACGCAAACCGGTCGGGGCCGCGTCGGCAACCGAGACGACCGGCCGTACGACGCGACGCGCGGTGCCGTGACCGGCCGCGGCGAGGAACTGCTCGGTGTCCTGGAGACCCAGCGCGGACGCGAGCAGCCGGACCGAATCCTTCCGCGGCCGCGCGACCCGGCCGGCCTCCATCTCCCGGATCGATCGCACACTCAGCCCGGCGCGGTCGGCCAGCTCCTCCTGGGAGAGGCCGGCCTGGACCCTGAAGTCGAGCAACAGGTCGGCGAAACCCCGCCGACCGTCAGCCCGGCCATCCGTGTCCGACACAGCACGTCACCCCTCTGGAGGCCCCACGTTCCTGTCACAACATAGCGTGACCAGCGTGTCTGTGCGGGGGGCGACCGGCGTGCGGGATGCGGCCTGGGTCACACCAACTTGTTGACCGAGGCAACAAAACAAGGAGTCCCAACAAATACCTGCGCGATCAGAAATACGCGATTCAAGCAGTTGCGCGAACCGAGTGCGGTTCATTTTCGGCGGCGTACAGAGAAAGGATGCCGGACCAGTCGTCGATGCGCGCGCTGGTGTCGGCGCGACCCGCATCGGCATTCAGCAAGCTGCCGTCACAAACCCCTCGGGTCGCGCGGACCAGGAGCTCAACGGTGACCTCGCGCAGGGTGTCCAGGGCTGCCATGCGGTAATTCAAGCGGAGCCGTGTTTCGCAAACGTAACGCGATCGGCAACATCACGATAAGTCACCAAAATCCCGGAAAGGATTGTTACCCGGTGGTCCATTAACCGGGCAGCCAGGAAAGCCGGACCTGGCGCTGCGGATTGTCCACATTGGTGTCGACCAGGCAGATCGATTGCCAGGTGCCGAGCATCAATCGCCCGTCCAGCACCGGGACCGACGCGTACGGCGGGATCAACGCGGGCAGCACGTGGTCGCGTCCGTGTCCCGGCGAGCCGTGCCGGTGTCCCCAGCGGAAGTCGCGCGGCAGCAACTCCGCCAGTACCGCGAGCAGATCCGTGTCGCTGCCCGCACCGGTCTCGAGGATCGCGACCCCGGCCGTCGCGTGCGGCACGAACAGGTGCAGCAGTCCGTCGCCCTGGGCCTGGTGGGCCTCGGCGGCGACGAACTGCTCGCACCTGCTCGTCAGGTCGAACACGACCTCGGTCCCGCCGGTCGTGATGTCGATCAGCTCAGAGCGCATCCAAGCAGCGTAGCCCTAACGCAACGTCGCCCGGCCCCACCGCGTGGGACCGGGCGACCTGTGCTCAGGCCGGGACGATGTTGACCAGCTTCGGCGCCCGCACGATCACCTTGCGGGTGCCACGGCCGTCCAGCGCCTTCTGGATCGCGTCCGAGTCCAGCGCCAGCTTCTCCAGGTCGGCGTCGGAGATGTCCGGGGCGACCTCCAGCCGGTCCTTCACCTTGCCGGCGACCTGGACCACGCAGGTGACGGTGTCCTGGACCAGCAGCGCCGGGTCGACCTTCGGCCAGCCGGCCTTGGCGACCGTCGGCTGGTGGCCCAGCTCCGCCCACATGTCCTCGGCCGTGTACGGCGCGACCAGGCTCAGCAGGATCGACACCGTCTCGGCCGCCTCGCGGACCGCCGGGTCGGCCGCACCCGCACCGGAGTCGATCGCCTTCCGGGTCGCGTTCACCAGCTCCATGATCCGGGCCACCATCACGTTGAACCGGTGCGAGTCGATCAGCTCGGCCGCGTCCGCCACCGTGCGGTGGGTCAGCTTGCGCAGCTCGATGTCACCGGTCGAGGGGTCCGAGCCCAGCGGCGCCTCGACCGCAGCTGCCAGCCGCCAGGCCCGTTGCAGGAACTTCAGCGAGCCCCCCGGCGACATGTCGGCCCAGTCGATGTCGTCGGCGGGCGGACCGGCGAACACCATCGTCAGCCGCACCGCGTCCACGCCGTACTCGTCGATCATGTCGCCCAGGTTCACGCCGTTGCCCAGCGACTTGCTCATCGCCTTGCCCTTGTTGATCACCTGGCCCTGGTTCAGCAGCCGGGTGAAGGGCTCGACGGCGGTCAGCAGGCCCATGTCGTGCAGCGCCTTGACGAAGAACCGCGCGTACAGGAGATGCAGTACGGCGTGCTCCTTGCCGCCGACGTACTGGTAGACCGACATCCACCGGTCCGCCGCAGCCTGGTCGAACGGGCCGTCGGTGTACTCCGGCGACAGGTAGCGCAGGAAGTACCAGGACGAGTCGACGAACGTGTCCATCGTGTCCGTGTCCCGCTCGGCCTTGCCGCCGCACTTCGGGCAGTCGACCTCGACCCACTCGCGGTCGGCCGCCAGCGGCGAGACGCCCTTCGGCTGCAGGTCCGCACCCCGCAGGTCCGGCAGCTCCATCGGCAGCTGGTCGTCCGGGACCGGCACCTCGCCACAGGACGGGCAGTGGATGATCGGGATCGGGCAGCCCCAGTACCGCTGCCGGCTCAGCAGCCAGTCGCGCAGACGGTAGTTGATCGTCCGCTCGCCCAGGCCCTTGCTGTCCAGCCAGTCGATGATCCGGGACTTCGCCTCGGCGACGTCCAGCCCGTCCAGGCTGATCTCGTCGTTCGCGCTGTTGATCGCCGGGCCGTCACCCGTGTACGCCTTGCCCTCGAAGTCGGCGGAAGGCTGCACGGTACGGACGATCGGCAGATCGAACTTCTCGGCGAACTCCCAGTCGCGGGTGTCCTGGCCCGGAACCGCCATGATCGCGCCGGTGCCGTAGTCGGCCAGCACGTAGTCGGCGGCCCAGATCGGGATCCGTTGCCCGGTCACCGGGTTGATCGCGTACGAGCCCAGGAAGACACCGGTCTTCTCCCGCTCGGTGCTCTGCCGCTCGATCTCGGTGGACGCCTTCACCTTGGTCAGGTACTCGTCGAAGGCAGCCTGCTGCTCCGGCGTGACCAGCTCGGCGGCCAGCTTCGCATCCGGCGCGACCACCATGAAGGTGGCGCCGAACAGCGTGTCCGGCCGGGTGGTGAAGACCTTGATCGGCTCGTCGCGGCCCTCGACCTGGAAGTTCGCGAACGCGCCCTCGGACCGGCCGATCCAGTTGCGCTGCATCAGCAGGATCTCTTCCGGCCACTGCAGCAGCTCCATGTCGTCCAGCAGCCGCTGCGCATAGTCCGTGGTCTTGAAGTACCACTGGGTCAGCTCGCGCTTGGTGACCTCGTGCCCGCAGCGCTCACAGCGCCCCTGGACGACCTGCTCGTTGGCCAGCACGGTCTGGTCGTGCGGGCACCAGTTGACGTACGACGCCTTGCGGTACGCCAGACCGCGCTCGTACAGCCGCAGGAACAGCCACTGGGTCCAGCGGTAGTACTCCGGGTCGGACGTGTGCAGCCGGCGGGACCAGTCGAAGCTGATCGCGTACCGCCGGATGGACTCGGCCTGGGTCTCGATGTTGGCGTAGGTGAACGTCGCCGGGTGCTCGTTGCGCTTGATCGCGGCGTTCTCCGCGGGCAGGCCGAAGGAGTCCCAGCCGATCGGGTTCAGCACGTCGTACCCCTGCTGGAACCAGTAGCGGGCCAGCACGTCGTGCAGCGCGAACACCTCGGCGTGACCCATGTGCAGGTCGCCGGACGGGTAGGAGAACATCGTGAGCGCGTAGCGCCGCTCGGCCGAGCCGTCGTCCTTCGCCTTGAACGGGTCCAGCTTCTCCCACACCGGACGCCACTTGGCCTGCATGGCGTTGAAGTCGTAGCCACCCCGGTCGATCGGAGTGTCCTCCACCTGCTCGCTCACGGTCCTACTCCATACTTCGTGTGTTTGTTGAGCCTTAATGTGCCAGACGGCACCCGAGACATAAAAAAGCCCCTCACACAGGAGGGGTCGCCGCACTGACCGGCGCTTCAGCGCCTGGATGCCAGTACGGCTATCTAAGGAGCAGGCTCACTCGCATGTAACCAGAATACCACTTCAGGTCCGCGTGTCGTTCTGGACGAACTCTGTCCCTCCGGCGCGGCGGTGGTCGCCGGGGGTGCGTCCGTACTTGCGTCGGAAGGCAGTGGAGAACGGGCGTACGTCGGAGTAGCCGCAGGCCTTTGCTACCTCGGTCACCGTCAACGCCGGGTCCAGGAGCAGCTGGGCGGCCAGCTCGAGCCGCAGGCGGCGGAGGGTGGACATGATGGAGGCGCCGGTCTGCTGGGTGAAGAGGCGTTCCGCGTGCCGCTCCGAGAGGTGGGCGGCGGCTGCTACGTCCCGAACGGTGATGGGGCGGGACAGGTTGTCGCGGAGGTGACGCTGCATCGCTTCCACCACCAGCGGTCCACGATCACGCCGGACCGGCTCCACTGCGAGGTCCTCGTCCAGTGCGAACGCACGCGCAGTCTCCAGGACCAGAGTCGCGCCCAAGGCGCCGAGTGCGGTGCTGTAGCCGGCAACGGGCGCGGCCGCCTCGGCCGCGAGTGCGGTGATGAGCGATGGCAACGAGCCGGCCCGATCCGACATCACCGGCCCGTCCGGCCGGGTGAGCCCGGACCACCAACCAGAAAGGTCCGCGGGTCGCCGGTCGACGCCAGGACGCGGCGCAGCCGGGCGGAAGGTGAAGCCCCAGAAAGCGATTCCCAGGGGTGAGCTGTGCGATGACTCGATCTCGTGGACGTCGCCGGGGCGGGCGAGGAACACTGCGCCCGGCTGGACGTCGTACTCGGCAGATCCGTTGTTGAAGCGGCCTTCGCCGGAGTACGCGAGGCAGACCTCGTGGAAGGAGTGGGTGTGCCAGTAGTTGCGCCAGTACTCCGGCCGGTAGTGGCCCCAGCTGAGGAAGTCCGCGTGGAAGCCGTCGACCTCGCAGGACTCCAGCAGCCCCGCGAGGTCGACGAACCGATCCGCCGCAGCGACGGACTCCAGACTCAAACGGCGCTCCTGCCGGTGGGGTCGACTCCACGCAGCATCATGCCCTGGCCGAGCGACCAGTCGTGGGTCTTGACCGCCGGCGGGTCAGACGGGTCGCGGTACTGGATCAGCCACGTGGTCCGGGCCTCCTCGCTGACGTTCACGCCGGATCCGTGGACGGTGAAGTAGCTGAAGAACAGTACGTCGCCCGCCTCGGCCGGCTGTGGCGTCGCCTCCTCGAAGGCCGGCTCGAGAAGGTGGTACGACCCCTCCGCCTCGTGCTCCCGCGGACCGGACTTGTGGCTGCCGGGAATGACCCGCACGCACCCCTTCTCGACCGGCGCGTCGTCGAAGTGGAAGATCGCCGCACCGACGCGGTGGTAGGTGTGCGGGAAGAACGGATAGTCCTGGTGCAGCGGGAACGGCGAACCGTTCTCTGGCGGCTTCACGAACAGCTTGGTGTGGTGCAGCTGCACGTTGTCCACCTGCATCACCGCAGCGGCCACGTCGGTGAACCGCGGGTCCACCAGCAGCTTCGAGAACGCCGCGTCGTAGAACTGCGCGTCGTGCAGGTGCTGTAGCTTCGTCGGCGCGTCGGTCATCTCCCGGGCGGCGGCCCAGGTGGGGTCGTCGGGCCGGTTCAGCTGGGCCAGCAGGTCGTGGCTGCGCTGCCGGTAGTACGCCGCCTCTTCCTTGCTGAGCAGGCCTTTCACCAGAACGAAGCCTTGCTCGGCGTACTGCTGCGCCGTGGTCGACAGGTCGGGCCTGTCAGAAGTGATCGTCATCTCGAAGTTCCTCCTGATCGGGTACTTCGAGCCTACGAACGCCGGTGCCCGGACGGGAGGACCCGCCCGGACGCCGATGTTCGTCAAACGGACACGCCGCGGGCTACTGCACGGCCGGTTCTTCCTCGACGGGTACGGCGATCGGGCGCAACCGGGCCCAGAGGATGAACAGGGCGCTGAACACCAGCATCCCGATGCCGCCCCAGAGGTTGATGTTGATCCCGGCGGCCTTGTCGATCTCCGGCTGCTTCTCGACGATGCCGAGGATCGTCAGCACCAGGCCGTAGACGCCGATCAGCAGCGCGATCACCATCCGGATGTCGAACGCTCCGGCCTTCTTCTTGTCTGCCATCTCGAACCCTCCCTCAGGCGAAGACGATGTTAAGGACGATGATCAACGTGAGTGAGATCCCGGCCAGCAGGACCGGCCGGCGGTACCAGCCTTCGTCACCGGCGACCGCCACCTCGGTGCGCTGCTCCTTCGGTGTCAGCGAGTACACCAGCCCGACCAGCTCGGTGTCCCGCTTCGGCGTGGTCAGCATGCTCACCACGAGGCTGATCACGATGTCGACCACGAAGGCCGCGCCGGCGCCGACGAAGCTGGCGCCCTGACCGGGCAGGTTGATCACGCCGTTCTCGGACAGGACGAAGACCAGGATCGCGGTCGCCGTACCGCTGACCAGGCCGATCCAGCCGGCCGTCGCGGTCATCCGCTTCCAGAACATACCGAGGATGAACGTGGCGAACAGCGGCGCGTTGAAGAACGAGAACAGCTGCTGCAGGTAGTCCATCAGGTTGCTGTAGCCGGAGGCGATCGCGGCCGTCCCGATCGCGACCACCGTGCCGGCCACCGTCACGATCCGGCCGGTCCGCAGATAGAACTCGTCCGGCCGGTCCTTGATCAGGTACCGCTCGATGATGTCGTACGACATCACGGTGTTGAACGAGCTCAGGTTGGCCGCCATCCCCGCCATGAACGAGGCGAGCAGACCGGTGATGGCCAGGCCGAGCATGCCGTTCGGCAGCAGGTCCCGCATCAGCAGCAGCAACGCGTCGTTGTAGTCGACCTCACCGCTGCCGTTCGCCTTGAACTGCGCCAGCTCCGGCACGATCACCGCGGCGATGATGCCGGGGATGATCACGATGAACGGGATGAACATCTTCGGGAACGAGCCGATGATCGGAGTACGCCGGGCCGCGGACATGTTCTTCGAGGCCAGCGCCCGCTGGACCTCGGTGAAGTTCGTCGTCCAGTACCCGAACGAGAGCACGAAGCCCAGGCCGAACACGATGCCGATGACCGACAAGAAGTTGTTCTGGAAGCCACTCAGCGCGTTGCCCGGCCACGCCGACATCTGCTCCGAACCACCCGGCGAACCGTTCACCTTGTCGACCAGGCCCTGCCAGCCGCCGACCTTGTGCAGGCCGACCAGCGTCAGCGGCAGCAGCGCGGCGACGATCACGAAGAACTGCAGGACCTCGTTGTAGATCGCCGCGGACAGACCGCCGAGGGTGATGTAGCTGAGCACGATGGCCGCGGCGACGATCACCGACACCCAGATCGGCCAGCCGAGCAGCACGTTCACGATGGTGGCCAGCAAGAACAGGTTCACGCCCGCGATCAGCACCTGCGCCAGGGCGAAGCTGATCGCGTTCACCAGGTGCGCGGGCTTCCCGAACCGGCGCAGCATGAACTCCGGCACGCTGCGGACCTTGGAGCCGTAGTAGAACGGCATCATCACGACGCCGAGGAACAGCATCGCGGGGACCGCGCCGATCCAGAAGTAGTGCACCGTCGGCATGCCGTACTGCGCGCCGTTGGCGGACATGCCCATGATCTCGATCGCGCCCAGGTTGGCCGAGATGAACGCCAGCCCGGTCACCCAGGCCGGCAGCGAGCGGCCGGACAGGAAGAAGTCCAGGCTGCTCGACACCGCGCGTCTGGCCACGTACCCGATGCCGAGCACGAAGACGAAGTACAGGGCGATGATGATGTAGTCGATCGCCGTGGCATCCAGTCTGAGGATGGATTGTTGTGGAAGCATCGCCCCTCCGGATCGTCGCGTGTGACGCATCGTGGTGTTACCGGTGAGGAACGTTACTCCTACTTTCAACCACGCGGGCGGCAACCCGGCGGCCGGGGTTCTCCACCCGGATCTCCACCCTTGGTCGGTCCCTACCAGGACCGGACAGACCTACCGTCCGTGACATGAGCTTCGGAACGTTACCCAACGCACTCGTCGTCATCGCCGTCGTCGTGGTGGTCCTCGCCCGGCGGCTGTCCTGGTCCGAGCTGGAGAACTCCGACACCGACGTCTGGCGCGGTCCGCTCGTGCTGATGGGGGTCGGGGTCTACCAGCTGTACGACCGGCACACCGGCCTGGGCGCGATCGACGTCGTGCTGCTGGTCGTCGGCGCCGCGGTCGCTCTGGTCGCCGGCACCGCCTCCGGCCGGGTCGCGCAGGTCGAGCGGCGCGCCGGGAAGGTGTTCTTCCGGCTCGGGATGCCCGGTCTGGGCATCATGGTGGCCTACCTGGTCATCCGGCTCGGGCTGGCAGGCGTCGGGCACCTGCTCGGTGCCTCGGTCTCGGGCGGCCCCGCGCTGATGGTCTCGATGGGTGCGAACCTGTTGACGCAGTCGGTGGTGATCCAGAGCAAGGCCCAGCGCGACGCAGAGGAGTACAGCACCCGGTGAACCTGAAGGCGCTGCTGCCGACGCGGCCACACGGCGAGAGCGGCTGGGTGGGCCGGGCCCTCACGGCCGGAGTCGTGGTCGCCGTCCTGGCCACAGCACGCCCCGCGGATGCTTGGGTCTGGGTCGTGCTCGGCGTGAGCTTCGTCGTCTTCGCCGTCGGCTCGGTCCTGATGGCGGCCCGCCCGTACGTCGCTCTCGCGCTGCTGTCCGTCGTCGCGGTGGCCAATGCGCTGATCGCGGGCTATCCGCAGTCGAACTCCCTGGCGCTGGTGCTGGTCGGGATCACCGACATCGCCGTGATCGATTTCCGGCGGCACGGCAACCGGCCGATCGTTGCCGCGGGCATCGGTGTCGCCGCGGCGTACGCGGGGTCGGCGTGGTTGTTCGACCAGTCCGACAGCTGGTACTTCACCCAGCTCCTATGGACCGCCGTACTCGTCGCCTTCGGGCTGAACCGGCGGCAGTACGAGGTGCAGGCCCGCCAGACCGAGCAGTTGCTCGAGCAGACCCGGCTGGCGCAGAGCGAGCACGCCCGCGCGGCGACGCTGGAGGAACGCGGGCGGATCGCGCGTGATCTGCACGACGTCCTCGCGCATTCGCTCGGCGCGTTGAGCGTTCAGCTCGAGGTGGCCGAGGCGCTGCTCGACGAGCGCGGCGATACCCAAGGGGCGTTGGAGCGGGTACGGCGTTCGCGGCGGCTCGCCGTACAAGGGCTGACCGAGGCACGGAATGCCGTCGCCGCGCTGCGGGCCGATGATGTGCCGGACCTGGCGCAGGCGGTCCGTGCGCTCGCGGAACAGCACGAGAACGATCACGGTACGCCGGTGCGGCTGAGCATCACCGGTTCGGTTTCGCGGACCGACTCTGGTGTGACGGTTGCTCTGCTCAACGCAGCCCGCGAAGCGCTGACGAATGCGGCCAGGCATGCTCCTGGTCAGCCGGTGGATCTGCAGCTTGCCTACACGGACGGGGTCAGAGTGACTGTGCGGAACAAGGGCGCGACCCGGGGCGAAGGTTTCGGACTTGCTGGGATGCGGGAGCGGCTGGCGTTGGTCGGTGGGATGTTGACGGCAGGTCCGGACGGGGACGACTGGCTGGTGGTCGCGGAGGTGCCGAATGAATGATGCGATCCGCGTGGTCGTGGCCGACGATCAACAGGTCATGCGTGAGGGTCTGATCGCGCTCCTCGGGCTGATCGACGGCATCGAGGTCGTCGGCGCGGCCGCGAACGGTGCCGAGGCCGTCGACCTGGTTGCCCAGGGCAACGTGGATGTGGTGTTGATGGATCTGCGGATGCCGGTGCTCGACGGTACGCAGGCGACCGCGCGGATCACGGCCGACCACCCGGACGCCGCCGTACTGGTGCTGACGACGTACGCCGACGACGCGTCGATCGGGAACGCGTTGCGGGCCGGAGCTCGCGGCTACCTCACCAAGGACGCCGGCCGCGCTGAGATCGGCGCCGCACTGCGGTCGACGGCCGCCGGACAGTCCACGTTCGATCCCGAGGTCACCAAACGGCTGATCGCCGGCCTGGCGACTTCGGCCGACCCAGGCAGCGACGGGCTGACCGCGCGGGAGATCGAGGTACTGCGGTTGATCGCGCGCGGACTGAGCAACCCGGAGATCGCCGGGCAACTGTTCATCAGCGAGGCGACCGTGAAGACGCACATCAACAACACGTTCGCCAAGATCGGCGCCCGGCATCGCGCGGAGGCGGTCCGGTACGCCTATCGCAAGGGGATCGCGTCAGATGCGTAGCTCGGCCACGACCGGTCGGTGGTCGCTGCCCGTCGGCTTCATCACCCACGCCTTGGTGGGCGTGACGCCGCGCACCAGGATGTGGTCGATCCGCGCCATCGGGAACTTCGACGGCCAGGTGAACCCGAACCCGGTCCCGGCCGCACCCTGCGCCGAACGCAGGCCGGACGTCAGCGGGGCGAGGCTGCGATCGTTCGCCGTACCGTTGAAGTCGCCCATCACGATCACGCCGGCCAGCTTCTCGTCGGCGATCTGCCGGCCGAGCGCCTTGATCGTGTCGTTGCGCTGATCCGAGGTGAAGCCGCTGGTGCCGACGCGGACCGAGGCCAGATGCGCGACGTACACCGCGACCTTGCCTTCCGGCGTACTGACCTCAGCCCGCAAGGCGCGGGTCCAGGCGAAGCCGACGTCGACCGACTTGGTCTCGACCACCGGGTACTTCGACCACAGCGCGACGGTGTCCCGGGACACCTGGTACGGGTACTTCGAGGCGAACGCTGCCTTGTAGATCTTGAGGTCCGAGGCGGTGAGCTCCTCCAGCGCCATCACGTCCGCGTCCGCGCCGAGGAGGTCGCTCGCGGTCGCCTTCGGGTCCGGGTTGGCGGCGTCGACGTTATGGGTCAGCACACGCAGGTCGTACGCGCCGCCGGCGCCCTTGCCCGGGAGCAGCAGGTCGCCGAACATCACACCCCACACGAGGGCAGGGACGAGCAGGGCGACGCCGGCCGTCGCGGAGCGCCGCAGCAGAGCCGCCAGACCGAGGACCGGCACGGCGACGCCGACCCAGGGCAGGAACGTGTCGAGCAGACTGCCGAGGTTGCCGATCGAGTTCGGAACGTAACGGTGGAACACCAGCGTCGCCGCGGCCAGGATCGCCAGCACCGCGATGAACCATCCACGTCGCCACATCCCGCCCTTCTTACCACCGTTCTTTCGCCGCCGCGCGCTGGTGCGCGACGGCGGCGGTTGGCGAGTGGTGACTGCGGTTTGGCGGTCCGGCATGCAGCGATTGTTGCGGACACTCGGGCCGGACCAAAGTCCATGCGCGGTCAGGTACGGCGATTTCATCCGTACGGACGACCGGACAGGACCGGAATGATGAGGAATCCGTAAGAACTCTGGTGCCTTGGAGTGACAGCGCACACAATGCCCGTATGCCGTCAGCGCATCAGCTCAACCAGCCGTTCGTCGTCAAACGCCACGGTCTCGGGACCACGACGACCGCGCTCGCGCTCGGCACCCTGGTCTTTGGCCTGATGGTGGCGCTGACGGCGGTGATCGTTGTCGTGCAGGCGATCCGCGGCGCGTCGATCCGGGAGCCCCTGGAGGCGGTCTGGCTGGCGTGGGGCGGTACGCCGCTGATCTTCGCGGTCGGGTTGCCCATTCTGTTGGTGGCCGGGGCGATCACGGCGCTCGAGGAGCGGCGCGAGGACGACAACGACGACGTACTCCTGACTGTCGACGACGCGGGCATCTATCTGGGTGGTGAGCAACCTCGCACGATTCCCTGGGGTCAGATCCGCGGCGTCTGCCGGCTCGAACGACACGAGGTCAACGGCGAAGGCGACGAGATCTGGGAGCCCCGGCTCGTCGTGATGCTGCTGGACGAGGGGGCACTGCCTCGCAGTACCAAGGCGTGGGGCCCGTCGTGCCCGTGGCCCGGCACCCACGAGATCCTCGGACGAACCCTCCCGTACGACGAACTGGTCACCGCCGTCGCCCAACGCGCACCCCACATCCAGGTAAGCAATCGCGGCCGCGTGGACGACTGAACCAGGCAGCCAGCCCACACGTGCTTTCGCACGCTGTGATGGGCGGACCGACTGTGGCGGGTCGGTCCAGAAACCTGCTGGCACGGTGACGTCCCTCGTTGTTGCCTGCTCGCGGGTTAGCGTCGGGGGTATGACGGCTCCCGACATCAACAGTCCTGAAGAGCAGGCGCGGTACCAGCGTGGCCTGGAGGTTCTGAACGCGGTCGACGGCGGCTCGGCTCCCGGTGTGATGCAGAGCCTCGCCGATATCGCGCCCGCGCTGGCGCACCACATCGTCGCGTTCGGCTTCGGTGACCTCTACTCCCGTCCTGCCCTCGAGCCCAGGCAGCGGCAGCTCGTCACCCTCGGCATCCTCGCCGCGCTGGGCGGTTGCGAACCCGAGCTCGAGGTCCACGTACGGACCTCCCTCAACGTAGGCCTCACGCCGACCGAGATCGTCGAAGCCTTCATCCACACCGCCGGGTACGCCGGATTCCCGCGCGCGATCAACGCGATCACCGTCGCCAGGAAGGTCTTCGCCGAACGCGATCTGCTCCCGCTCAAGGAGGACTGACATGTCCAAGCTGATCTACTCCGCGATCACCTCGCTCGACGGGTACGTCGCCGACGCCGAGGGCGGATTCGAATGGGCGGCACCGGATGCGGAGGTGCATGCCTTCGTCAACGAACTGGAGCGCCCGATCGGCACCTACCTGTACGGGCGCCGGATGTACGACACGATGGTGTACTGGGAGACAGCGGTCGACCATTCGCCGGTGAGCCAGGAGTACGCGGGTATCTGGCAGGCGGCCGACAAGGTCGTGTACTCGCGGACGCTGCAAGCGGTCACGAGCGCGCGGACACGTCTCGAACGCGAGTTCACCGCGGAGTCGGTCCAGCGGTTGAAGGACTCATCCGCTACCGACCTGAGCATCGGCGGCGCAGAACTCGGCGCCCAGGCACTCCAGGCGGGCCTGGTCGACGAGATCCATCTCCTGCTCACCCCGGTGATCGTCGGCGGCGGCAAACCCGCCCTACCCGACGGCCTCCAAGCCCAGCTGACCTTGCTCGACGAACACCACTTCACAAGCGGCGTCGTCCACCTCCACTACAACGTCCAGTCCTAGACACGCGGGCCAGGCCGGATCCCCAGGCCATCACAATCGCGTAGCCCGTGGCGCCCCGCGCTGCGATCGTCGTCGAGCCTGCAGTTGTGATGGCCTGGCGATCCGGCCCGTGAGGGGCTTCTACCCCTGAGGTCCCAGCAGTTTTTCGAGGTCGTCCAATACGTCCATGGCGCCGAGCGGGCCGAGGCCCAGGAACCAGACTTCGTCGTCGACGCGTGCGGACTTGCCTGCCTTCACCGCGGGCAGTGACTTCCACAGGTTGCCGTTGACGACTTTGTTCTCGTCGGTGGTGTCGGGTTTGCCGTAGCTGGAGTAGAAGATCCAGTCGCCGGCCGCCTTGCCGATGTTCTCCTGCGACACCTCGACCGCGAGGTCCTGGACGTCCTGGATCTTGGGCCGCGGCAGGCCGATGTCCTTGAGGATGACCCCGATGAACGACAGGTTGCCGTACAGCCGGATCTCCCCCGGCCGGAACCGGACCAGCGAGATCGTCGGCGTACCCTGCACCTTGGACTTCACGTCGTTCGCGCGCTTCTGGTAGTCGTTCAGGATCCCGGTGGCCTTGTCCTCCTCGCCGACCGAGTCCGCGACGAGCAGGAAGTTCTCCTTCCACGGGAACCCGGGCCGGATGCTGAACACCGTCGGCGCGATCGCGCTGAGCTTGTCGTACAGGTCGTTGGCCCGCAGTTTGCTGCCGAGGATGAGGTCCGGCTTCAGCGCCGCGATCGCCTCGAGGTTCAGCTCGCTGATCCCGCCGACGGTCTTGATGCCTTGCGCCTTGTCGGCGAGGTACGACGGTACGCCGTTCTGTCCCGCGGTCGTCGCCATGCCGACCGGGGTGATGCCCAGGGCCAGTACGTCGTCCAGCTCCCCGCTGTCGAGTACGACGACCCGCGACGGCTTCGCCGGGATCTCGGTCGACCCGAGCGCGTGCTTCACGGTCCGCGGGAAGGCACCGGGCGCGGCGTCGGACCCGAGTTTCGCGGTCTCGGCGTCGGCGGTCTTGAACAGCCGCCCGCCGGTCGCCACGTCCTTGTCCCCCACTCCGGTGTCAGCACTCTTGGTGTCGCCACCACCACATCCCGCCACGAGGAGTACGGCGGCGGACACGACGATCCCCATCAGCTTCTTCACGAACGTTGACCTTACAACAGTTCTAGTAAGGCAACCCTAACCAGGTCCATTATTGGACGCTCACCGAACGAGCCGCCGGTGCTCACCCGCGGCGAGGGTGACGGTGGTGCGCGTGCCGCCGAGATCGAGGTGATGCGTGCCGGCGTGTGATGCGTGGACGACGGCGTCGGTCAGGACACCGTCCCTCCAGGTCACGTCGAACGACAGACCGCCGCGTGCCCGCAGGCCGCGGAACGAGCCGTCGGGCCAGTCGGACGGCAGCGCCGGCAGGAGACGGACGACGTCGGTGTGGCTCTGGAGCAGCAGCTCCGGGATGCAGCCCGTCATGCCGAAGTTCGCGTCGATCTGGAAGATGTCGCCGTCGCGGTGCAGCAGGTTGTCCGACACCAGTCGGCTCAGGTAGTCCTGGATCACGGCAGCAGCCTTCGAAGGCTCGAACAGTCGGGCCCACAGCGCCACCAACCAGGCCGCGGTCCAACCGCCGTTCACAGCACCATCGGTCCGCAGGTCCAGCGAAGCACGCGCAGCCGCGGCCCACTCGGGCGTTCGCGCGGGATCGATCTCGGCGCCCGGATACAACCCGTAGAGATGCGACTGGTGCCGATGCTGCGGCTCGGACGGCTGCCAGTCGGTCGGCCACTCGTACAGCCGGCCGTCGGGTGTCACCCGCACCGAAGGCAGACGATCACGGGCGGCGGCGACCCGGTCGACCAGGTCGGACGACAGACCGAGGACCGCTGATGCCTCGATGAGGTTCGCGAACAGCTCGCGGATCAGCCAGATGTCGTACGTCGAGGTCAGATCCACCGATGCCTTCGAACCGGACGGCAGGACGAAATGGTGTTCCGGCGCCGTCGACGGGATGAACTGCAACTGCTCGCCGTCGTCGACCAGCATCGCCAGCACGAACTCCGCTGCGCCCGAGAGCAACGGGTACGCACGGTCCCGCAGGAAGTCCACGTCCATCGTGAACCGGTAGTGCTCCATCAGATGCGCCGTCAGCCAGACTCCGCAGGTCGCACACATCGACCAGACGGGATCGTCACCACCCGCCCCTACCGGCCACGTGGCGCGCCACAGGTCGGCGTTGTGGTGCGACACCCAACCCGGTGCGTCGTACAGGATCCGGGCAGTCTCGGCACCGGACGAGGCCAGGCCCTCGAGCAACTCGGTCAAGGGGTCGAAGCATTCGTGCAGGCCGGTCAGGTCGGCCGGCCAGTAGTTCATCTGGGTGTTGATGTTGTTGGTCCAGTCGCTGGCCCACATCGGCCGCCGGTCCTGGTTCCAGATGCCTTGCAGGTTGGCCGCCTGCGTCCCAGGGCGGGAGGACGCCATCAACAGGTACCGGCCGAGGTTGAAGGTCAGCGCGACCAGATCCGGATCGTTGCCCCCGGCAGCAACCGCCTCGATCCGCTCGTCGGTCGGCAGGTCGACGGGTACGCCGAGCTCCAGCGACGCGCGGTCGTACAACGCGACGTGATCCTCGACGTGCCGGTCCCGAAGCTTCTCCACGGCAACCGAATCCAACGCCTCGACCGCGGACCGCAACGCGACCATCGGATCCCGTCCCGGCGGCACCGACCAGCCGGCGAAGGTACTCGCCGCTGACAGCAGCACCGTCACGCTGTCGGCGCCGCGCACGGCGACACCGGAAGCGGAGGGGTTGACGGTGCCGCCGTCGGCCAGCGCCCGGAGCGCGACACCGAGACCGATGCCACGCCCTTCCTCGTACCGGATCGGGTCCGGGCTCTGCCGGTACTCGATGGTCAGATCCGACGGCGCGTGCCCGACCACGCCATACATGCCGTCGGCAACTTCCACCCGGACCGGGTGCTGACTCTCCAGAGCGAGCTCGAGATCGACAGCACCCGGCCGGTCGGCCGTGATCGTCCACACCATCACCTGGTCCGGCGTGGACACATAGGTCTCGCGCCGGAACCGTACGCCGTCGACCGAATACTCGACGGCGACGATCCCTGTCCGCAGATCCAAACTGCGCCTGTAGTCCGCACCCACCCCCGCCGACCGGATCACCAGGTCGGCGAGCGGCTGGTACGACTCCACCAACGGACCCTGTAACGCCCGGGTCCGCTCGGTGGCCGCCGGCCGATCACCTTCCGCCAGCAACAGCCGGCGTACGTCGGCCAGCACCGCCGGACCGTCGCTCACCTCGAGTGAGCGCGGCCCGTCGCCCGACCAGACGTCGTCGAGGTTGAGCGCGATCCGCTCGTCGGCGACCCGGCCGAACACCTTCGCGCCGAGGTGCCCGTTGCCCAGGGGCAACGCCTCGAACCAGTCCGGTGCGGGGGTGCGGAACCACAGGAGGTGTGACAACTACTTGCTCCCGGACTTGTACTTGTCGTAGGCCTGCTGGTTGATCTCCAGGTAGCGCGGCATGCCGGTGCTCTCGAGCCCCTTCACGTACGCGTCCCAGTCGGTGTCGATGTTCTTCGAACCGGTGATGAAGGCCAGCTGGTTCTGGTTCACGTAGTTGTTCAGGTTGGTCTGCAGGGTGGCAGTCTCACCACTCAGGCTCGGGTCCGGCCAGACGAACGACTGCGGGAACCACTGCGACTTGTCCGCGTGCGGTTCGTACAGCTTCGTTGCCTCGAACAACCGTCGCTCCAGACCCGCGCCGGTGTAGATGTCCTTCGGCACGACCTGCGCGTTCCGGTAGGCCAACGTGTTGTTGTACTGCGCCAGCGCGCCCCAGTTGATGTTCTTCGGCGCGTTCTGGACCGGGTTGTACATCGGCTTGGTGCTCGCATCGAGCGCGATCTCACCGGCCTTCGGCTTGTTCCAGCCGACACCCTCCGGGCCCATGGTGGCGTCCATCTGGCCCTCGTCGCTGAAGATGTAGTCGAGCATCTTGATCGAGGCGACCTGGGCCTCCTTGCTGGCCTTGTTGGTCAGCATGAACGTGTAGCCGGTGGAGTTCGGGTGGTTGTAGCCCGTGTAGCTCTTACCCTCCGGACCGGTCAGCGGCGGCACCGCGTCGTACTGCTTGTCGCGGCCGTCCTTGGAGTCGAGCTGGACGAAGATGCCCGGCCAGAGCACCGGCACCGAACCGAGCACGACCGCCTTCGGGTTGTTGCCCTGGGCCTGCAGCGCCTGCGCGTTCTGGGTGAACGCGGCCTGGTCGATCAAGCCCTCCTTGTACAGGGAGGCGATGTACTTCAGGCCTTCCTTCCACTCCGGCGACGTGACCGGGGTGACGACCTTGTCGCCCTGCAGCGTGGTCAGCGACCGGACGCCGTTGTTCGCGCCGACCGGGTCGTAGGCGAACGCGTTCATCAGGTACGCGATCAGGCTGCTGTCCTGGACGTCGGTGGTCATCGGGATCTCGTCGGCCTTGCCGTTGCCGTTCGGGTCCTTGGTCTTGAAGGCCTCGAGCACCTTGCGCAGGTCCTCGGTGGTCTTCGGCACCTGCAGACCGAGCTTCTTCAGCCAGCTGCTGTTGATCCACAGCTTGTCCGGGTAGGCGCAGTGGTAGCACTCGGCCCACTCCGGCAACGCGTAGATGTGACCGTCCGGCGCGGTCGCCATCTCCTTGTATTCCTTGTTGGTGTCCAGCACCTTCTGGATGTTCGGTGCGTTCTCCTTGATCAGGTTCTCCAGCGGTACGGCGACGCCCTGCTGGCCGAGCTTGAGCACCTCGGCCTGCGTGAACGCGTCGACCCACGGAATCAGGAAGAACAGGTCCGGGTAGTCGCCGCTGGCCAGCGCGATCTGCCGCTTCTCCTTGGCCGGCCCGGCGTCGTACGTCGTGGTCTGCCAACGGAACTGGATCTTGAACTTGTCGCTCATGACCTTGGTGATCGCGTTGGTCCCCAAGTTGGTACTGGAATCCTGGGGGCTGAAGGTGTCGATGATGACCTTGCCATCGGCCGACGTCTCGTTCGCCGCCCCCTTGCTCGACTTGTCCGAGCTGCACGCCGCCAGGGCGAGCGCGCCGGCGGCGGCCAGCGCGACGACCTTGCTCACGGATGAGCGCATTGCTGTGTTCCTCTCTGAAGTGGGTCGAGCCTCGTGGCTCAGCCCTTGACCGCGCCGACCATCACGCCCTTGGTGAAGTGGCGGGCGACGAACGGGTAGATGATCAGTACGGGCAGGCTCGAGATGACGATGAGCGCGTACTTGAGGACGTTGGCCAGCTGTTGCTGGTCGAGCTGCTGGGCCAGGTTCGTCGTGGTGGTGGACCCGGTGAGGGTGTTCAGGATCAGGACGTTGCGGAGCACGATCTGCAACGGGTACAGGCCGGGGTCCTTCAGGTAGATCAGGGCGTCGAAGTAGCTGTTCCACTGGAAGATCGCGTACATCAGCGCGATCACCGCGATCACCGGCTTGGACAGCGGCAGCACGATCGACCACAGGAACCGCAGGTCGCCGGCCCCGTCGATGGTGGCCGCCTCGTACAGCTCGTCCGGGATGGTCGAGCGGAAGAACGTCCGGGCGATGATCACCTGCCAGACCCCGATCGCGCTCGGGATCACCATCGCCCAGCGGGTGTTCAGCAGGCCGAGGTCCTGGACCACCAGGTACGTCGGGATCAGGCCGCCGGAGAACAACATGGTGAAGATCAGCGCGCTCATGATCACGTTCCGCCCGAAGAACGTCCGGCGGGACAGCGGGTACGCGATGGCGATCGTCAGCGTGACGCTGATCAGGGTCCCGCCGATCGCGTAGATGAACGAGTTCAGGTAGCCCTTCATGATCATCGGATCGCTGAAGGCCTCCTTGTACGCGCGGATACTCGGCTCGACCGGCCAGAACAGCACCCGGCCGGCGCTCACCGCCGACGGGCTGCTGAACGAGTTGGCGACGATGTAGATCAGCGGCACGGCGACGACGATCAGCGCCAGCCAGAGCATGATCTTCACGCCGGCCAGGAAGATCTTGTCGGTCCGCGTCTCCTCGATGGTGGTACGCCGGGACGAGTCGGGCCGCTTCTCCGTCGTACGCCGGAAGCCTTGCAGTGTGACGCTCATGACCAGAGTCCGTTTCCGGTGATGCGCTTGGCGGCGAAGTTCACGCCGAGCAGCAGGAAGAGGTTGATCACCGAGTTGAACAGCCCGATGGCGGTCGCCATGCTGAAGTCCGCGTTCAGCAGACCGGTCTTGTAGACGTAGGTGGCGATGATCTCGGATTGGGCGGTGTTCAACGGGTTCTGCAGCAGGAACGCCTTCTCGAACCCGATCGACATGATGTTGCCGACGCCGAGGACCAGGATGATGACCGCGGTCGGCATGATGCCGGGCAGGTCGACATTCCGGATCCGCTGCAGCCGGCTGGCGCCGTCGATCCGGGCCGACTCGTGGAGCGCCGGGTCGATCCCGGACAGCGCGGCCAGGTAGATCACCGCGGAGTACCCGGTGGTCTGCCAGACGTCGGACCAGACGTAGATGTGCCGGAAGTAGTCCGGCCGGCCGAGGAAGTCGATCGACGGTACGCCGAAGAGCCCGATCGCGTCGTTCACGAATCCGAGCCGCGGCGACAGCACCAGGATCGTCATCGAGACCACCACGACGGTGGAGATGAAGTACGGCGCGTACGTGACCAACTGCACGGTCTTCTTGAACCGGCCGTTGCGGATCTCGTTCAGCGCGATCGCCAGGATGATCGGGATCGGGAAGCTGGCCAGCACGGTGTAGACCGACAGCAGGAAGGTGTTCTTCACCAGGGTCCAGAACACCGGGTTCTGGAAGAACAGCTCGAAGTTCTTGAAGCCGACCCAGTCGCTGCCCCACGGGCCCTTGACCGGGCTGTAGTCCTTGAACGCGATCACCGCGTTGGTGATCGGGACGTACTTGAAGATGACGAAGTACGCGAGCGGCGGGATGATCAGCAGATAGAGCTGCCAGTGCCGCCGCAGGCTGCGCCGGGCCTGGGTCCGGCGGGAAGTCCGCGGTGGTTTCCGGGCAGCCGTCTCACCGGGCCGCGACGCCGGGGGCGCCGGCGCCGGTTTCACCTCGAAGGTTGCGCTCACTCCGCATCCTTTCCCTCACGCGCTGGAGTGGAACCGATATCCGATAGGATCTCGGGTTTCGCTATCCCGGAGGATGACACACAACCCCTCCGGAGCGGAAGAGTTCCCGGCCCGGTCGATACCGGACGGTGACCGATGCCATCGAACCCCTTGTAAACAAGGAGTATTTGGCGTTGCTCGTAGCAACTACCGGGCGTTGAACGCCGAATGATCCGGTGGCCAGCCACCGGATCCGGGCACATACCGATCGAGCCCGGGGTCGCTCTGAGCCACCGACACCGGACCGATCCACAATTTATTTCTTCCGTGAACTATATAGCAGTCAACCCGCCCGCCGGGCCCCATGTCAAGACCTGGCTTTGTCCAGATGGCGGGCGATCATCGCCTCGTCGAAGTACCCGCTGTGCTGCCCGTTCCAGAGCCCGGCCATCACCATCAGCACCTGGAGCACGATCTGCAGCGGCTCGATCGCCGCCAGCTCCGATTCATTGAGCGGGTCCGCCGTGGCTCGCTGGTATCCCGCCAGCAGCCCGGGGGCCAGATCCAGCCGCGCGATCACGAACTCCCAGGCGCGACTGTCCGGGTGGCAGAGGTCGAAGTCGATCACCCCGGCGAGCCGGCCGTCGTCACTGAAATGCACATTCCAGCTCGCGAAGTCCCCGTGCACGATCGTCTGCGGCAGCCCGAGCAGGTCGCGCTCGATCACCAACTGCTTGGCGGCCTCCATGGCCCGCTCCGCCCGACCGGCCAGCTCGGGATGCCGGCGGCGGAGCAGCTCGATGCCACGGTCCCAGCTCTGGAATTCCCCCATCGCATCCAGATCCGCCGCCTGGAAGAACCCGGGCCGTGGTCCCAGGTCGAGGCCGCGCAGGTCGGCATGCAATCGGGCCAGCAGCTCACCCCGCTCACCTTGCTGCGCCGCTGTCTCCTCTTTGTGCGGTCGCCCCGGTACGAACCGCGTGACCGCCCACCAACGCTCGTCGTACCGGACCGGCCCGGCAACCTTCGCGGGGACGCACCATCCACGGGCCGTCAGGTGCTCGAGAACCTTGGTCTCGAACGCGAGGTCCGGCTCGGTCCGCAGCACGTGGTAGCGCCGGAGGATGTGATGCTCTCCATCGCGCGTCCACAGATGCCAGTTGCCGTTCGCGGCCGACTCGTCATCTCCGGGCCGCGTGGGCTCCAGCCGAACTGCGTCGATCCCCAGAGCCTCAGTCACAGCAGACATCCAGCCATCCTGGCAGCTTGCGATAGTTGGCCGCATGGAGTTTGTGGATGGGCGGGTTGGGTCCAGCTGAACCACGCTCAGTTATGGGCGTACGGCGTACGGACGGCCTCGCTGTGGACCGTTCCGGAGAATCCGGCCGGGCGCGTGGCGCTCTACGAGAGTCTCGGCTACCGGATCGTCGAGCGGCAGGAGCGCTACCGGAAGCCCTGTCGAGGGCGAAGAAAAACCTGACCCGACCATCACGGGGGAACGGCCGGGCCAGGCACTATTGATAGTACCCCGGATCACGGGCTGTGGTCGGCTAATTCGGAGGCGGACGCGCCGGGGCTCGTTTACTCTGAGCGGCATGCAAACCCGCTCCTGAAAGCGCACCTCCGCGGCCCGTCCCGGCCGCCGTCGTGCGTCACGTCAAGCGTTTGACCGCCGGTCGCGCTTCGTCATGCCCGCACACGCTTTCGGGAGCACTTCGTCATGTCTGTCTATCGGTCTGCCGACCCTGTCCGGACGTACTACGTCTACAACGCCGCGTGGTCGTTCCTCGCCGCCCTGTCGTTCACGCTGAGCGCGGTGTACTACGTCCGGGACGCCGGACTGAACCCGCTGCAGATGGTCCTGGTCGGGACCACCCTCGAGCTCGCCTGCTTCCTGTTCGAGATCCCCACCGGCATCGTCGCCGACCTCTACAGCCGCCGGCTGTCGATCATCATCGGCTTCGTGCTGATCGGCGCCGGCTTCCTGCTCCAGGGCCTGGTGCCCGCCTTCCTGGCGATCCTCGCGGCACAGGTGCTGTGGGGCGTCGGCTTCACGTTCACCTCCGGCGCCGACCAGGCCTGGATCACCGACGAGATCGGCACCGAGCGCGCTGCCCCGGTGTTCGTCCGGGCGCAGCAGTTCGAACTCGGCGGCAAGATCGTCGGGATCGTCTCCGCCGGCGCACTCGGCCTGATCAGCCTGCCGCTGCCGATGGTGCTCTCCGGCGCCGGGATGTTCCTGCTCGCGCTGATGCTCGCCGTATTCATGCGCGAACAGAACTTCCACCGCACGCCACGCGAGGAGCGCGAGACGTTCCGGCAGATGGCCGACACGTTCAAGACCGGTCTCGCGGTCGCCCGGCGGCGTCCCGTCGTACGGACCCTGGTGGTGATCAGCCTGATCTCCGGCCTGGCCAGCGAGGCGTTCGACCGGCTGTGGTCGGTGAAGATCCTGACCTTCACCTTCCCGACGACGTTCGGTACGTCGGACCCCGCGTTCTGGTTCGCCGTACTGGGTCTGGTCGGCACGTTGCTCTCGCTGGGTACGTCGCTCGCGCTGAACCGGTTCTCCCCCGAACGCCTGCAGGCGCTCCATCCGACCGGCATCCTCGCGACGCTCGCGCTCCTGCAGGTCGTCGGCGTGGTGGGTTTCGCGCTGCTCGGCAACCTCTGGCTCGCGCTCGCGGCGATGTGGCTGAACACCGTCGCCGGCACCATCGCCTACCCGATCGAGTCCGCGTGGCTGAACCGGCACGTCGACTCCCGCTCGCGGGCCACCGTCATCTCGATGGTCTCGCAGGCGAACGCGATCGGTCAGGTCATCGGCGGCCCACCCCTCGGCGCCCTCGGCCGCTCGTCGCTCCGCAGCGCCCTCCTGGCGTCGGGCGTGATCCTGACCCCGATCCCGGTGTTGTACCTGCGGCTGAAAGACGCACGCCGTACGCCGGTGGAAGAGGTCAGTCCTCGATCTTGATGGGGATCTCTTCCCGCCGGTTGTCGCGGGCCGACTTGACCAGACTGGCGACCGTGGTCACGAACAGCGTGCCGAGGATGAAGCCGAGCGAGGTCAGGATGCCGATGTGCGGCAGGTGGATCGCGCCGATGTCGTCGATGTGCGAGCCGTGCAGCGCCTCGATGATCAGCTTCACGCCGATGAACGCGAGGATCACCGACAGGCCGACGTTCAGGTACACGATCCGCTCCAGCAGACCGCCGATCAGGAAGTACAGCTGCCGCAGGCCCATCAGCGCGAACGCGTTCGCGGTCAGCACGATGTACGCGTCCTGGGTGAGGCCGAAGATCGCCGGGATCGAGTCCAGCGCGAAGATCACGTTCGCCATCCCGATCGCGGCGATCACGATCACCAGTGGCGTCAGCATCCGGCGTCCGTCGATCCGGGTGGCCAGCTTGGCGCCGTCGTAGTCGTGCGCGAGCGGGAGGACCCGGCGCAAACCCCGCAGTACGGCGTTCTCCTGGAAGTCGGTCTCGTCGTTCTCGCCCTCGAGCGCCAGCCGGACCGCGGTGTAGACCAGGAACGCGCCGAAGATGTAGAACACCCAGCTCGCCGCCGAGATCGCCGCCGCGCCGGCCAGGATGAAGATCGCCCGCAGCAGCATCGACACCACGATGCCGATGTACAGCACCTTGTCCTGCGCCAGGCTCGGTACGGCGAACCGCGCCATGATGATCACGAACACGAACAGGTTGTCGACGCTGAGGCTGTACTCCGTGATGTAGCCGGCGACGAACTCGCTGCCGCTCTGCCCCGGGCTGAACAGGAACAGGCCGAGCGCGAAGAGCCCGGCGAGGCCGACGTAGAACAGCACCCAGCGGGTCGCGTCCTTGATCGTCACGGTGTGGTTGCGGCGCGCGATCACGATCAGGTCGAAGGCGACGATCGCGAGCAACCCGACGATCGTGAGCACCCAGACCACGGGTGGCATGACAGAGACCATGACGAACCTCCGGACGTCGGCGTAAAAGCAAGCTTGGTCCGGAGGTCTCTTCCACCCGGGGTCACCCGGGCCGGCAGCACCGGTTCGGCCGCCCAGGCCTCCCGTGATGACGACACTGCCGTGGCGGAATACTCCCCTCCACAAACGGTGCAAGTGTATCCGGTCCCGATTCATTCCCGGTCACACCCATCCCGCTCCGAAGATCGTATACCGCATACTGACTCCAACGCTAGATCTGAGACGTGGATGTCTCAGATGGGTTATTCTTGTCTCATGGCCTTTGATCGGGACCGGGTCCTGCGGGATGCCGCGGGGCTGTTGATGCGGAAGTCCGGGGCGACGATGGACGAGGTCGCCCGGGCCGCCGGGATCAGTCGCGCGACGTTGAACCGGCAGTTCGCCGGGCGGGACGCACTGGTGCGCGCGCTCGAGGAGCTCGGCATCGCCGAGTGCGACGACGCGCTCGCGGCGGCACGCCTCGACGCCGGACCGGCCGCGGATGCGGTACGTCGCCTGGTCCGCGAGCTCGAGCCCTCTGCCGGGCTCCTCGCGTTCCTCTACTCGGAGAACCAGCTCTTCGAAGGCGACGGACAGAACGAGGGCTGGGCCCGACTCGACGACAGGCTGGTCGCGCTGTTCCGGCGCGGTCAGCAGGACGGCGAGTTCCGGATCGACCTGAGCCCGGTCTGGCTGGCCGAGGCGCTGTACGGCCTACTCGTCTCTGGAGCCTGGTCGATCGCCGAAGGCCGGGTGGCAGCAAAAGACTTCACACCAATGATCTCGGAGCTCCTGCTCGGAGGCGCAGTACGGAGAGACGAATGACGCAGCAGATCGCCCACAACGACGAACTGGTCGCGAGGCCGGGGCGGTGGCTGGCGCTCGGCGTGCTCGTGCTGGCTGTGCTGCTCGTTGCCGTGGACGCGACTGTTCTCGGCCTGGCGACGCCTTTCCTGACGGAGGATCTGAAGCCGTCGGGCACGCAGCTGCTGTGGATCGGCGACGCCTACTCGTTCGTCCTCGCCGGCCTGCTCGTCTCGATGGGCAGCCTCGGCGACCGGATCGGCCGCAAGCGCATCCTGCTGATCGGCGCGACGGCATTCGGCGCGATCTCCGTCCTGAACGCGTACGCGAACTCGGCCGAGCTGATGATCGCCGCCCGCGCGCTGCTCGGTGTCGCCGGCGCGACGCTGATGCCGGCCACGCTCGCCTTGATCCGCAACCTGTTCCACGACCCGCGCGAGCGCAGCCTCGCCATCGGGATCTGGGGCGCCGCGGCGTCGGCCGGTATGGCGGTCGGTCCGATCGTCGGCGGAGTACTGCTCGAGAACTTCTGGTGGGGTTCGGTCTTCCTGATCAACCTGCCGGTGATGGCGGTTCTGGTCGTCGTCGGCGCGAAGCTGCTGCCGGAATCGCGCAATCCCGAACCGGGTCCGTGGGATCTGGCCAGCGTCGTGCTGTCGATGGTCGGCATGATCGGTGTCGTCTACGCGATCAAGGAGTTCGCGGCGCACGGGTTCGGCTGGTTGGCAGTCGCGGCCGGGGTCGTCGGCTTGCTCGCGCTCTACGGATTCGTACGCCGTCAGCGTCGGCTGCCGATCCCGTTGCTGGATCTGCGGTTGTTCCGCAGCCGTGGTTTCAGCAGCGCGGTCCTGGCCGATCTGCTCACGATCCTCGGGCTGTCCGGGTTGATCTTCTTCCTCTCGCAGTACCTCCAGCTGGTGCAGGGCCGGCGACCGATCGAGGCCGGTCTCGCCGAACTGCCGGCTGCGATCGGGGCGGTTGCCGCTGGTCTGCTAGCCGGACGCGCGGCGCGGCGGTTCTCGGTGCGGGCGGTGGTCGCGGGCGGTCTGGCTGCGATCGGTCTGGCATTGGCCGCGCTGACGACGATCAGCACCACAACCGGGTACCCGTTGCTCGGTGCGGCGTTGCTGGTGGTCGGGGCCGGCGCTGGGTTCTCCTTCACGGTCACGGCCGATGTGATCCTGACCGCCGTACCGAAGGAGCAGGCCGGGGCGGCGAGTGCGGTGTCCGAGACGGCGTACGAGCTGGGCGCGGCGCTCGGTATCGCGCTGCTCGGCTCGATCGTCACGGGCATCTACCGCGGCTTCCACAGCCCAGCCGGCACCCCTGCTGCGGCGCACGAGTCACTTGGCGGAGCCTTCGAAGCGGCCGCCAACCTTCCGCCGCAAGCCGCTGCCGCCCTCGTGGACGCTGCCCGCGAGTCCTTCACGAACGGCATCGCGAATGCGGCCGGCGTCGGCGCCTTCGTCCTGCTGGCAACGGCAGTGGCTGCCTGGTTCCTTCTCCGCGGCCAGGAGCTCAACGTCGGGAACGAACACTAGGCAAAAAGTTTCCATTTCTTCGATTACCCCTGGGAGATTCCGCCGAATCGGAGTACAAAGAAATCTTGTTAGGTCTTACCGCCCCTAGGCCTAGGAGGAATCTGTCATGGCCGGAATCACTGCCGAAGCCTCATGGTTCTGTTGTGGGAACGCATGGGGACCCTGTGGAAGCGCCGGGCACGGCGCCTGCGGGACCTGCAACTCGGGAAACATGCAGCACGCGTGGCCGAACACCTCGGACTCGTGCTACGCCATCACCCATCCGGATACCTGTGGGATCACCGGGATGTCCCGGCGTACCTGCGGTTTCCAGCACGCCACGACCAGTCTGTGCACCGGTAAGCGGATCGTCACGTCGATCGCCGACTGCGGTCCGCAGACCGACCTGTTCTGCGGCGAACGTACCTGCTGCGGCGGGAACTGCGCCTCGAACCGGGTCATCGACTTCACGCCGGCCGCGTTCAGCGCGCTCGGCCTCAGCCTGAACAGCGGCCTGTCCCCCGTGACGATCAACGCGGCCTGAGAGGAGAACCGAGATGACAACCACGATGGATCGCCGCTCGCTGCTCAGCCGCGCCGCTCTCGGTGCGACCGGACTGGTCGCCGCCACCGCGATGGGATCACTCGCCCCGGAGACGGCGTTCGCTGCCCAGCAGTTCGCCGACGCGGGTCAGCCGGACCCGAACTTCGCCGAGGGCCTGATCATGGGCCGCAACCAGGATCTCCTGCAGGTACAGGGATCCGACGGCCGGCTGCACCGGATCCAGTTGACCGGTGTGACGAGCGTCTGGAAGCTCCGCCCGACCACGATCGACCAGGCCAAGATCGGTGACGGCCTGTACGCGCGGGGCGTGCTGCTGCCGGACGGGATCCTGGCCGCCGAGGCGATCTGGGTCAACATCGTCAACCTGACCGTCGGCATCACCTCGATCAGCCGCTCCGGCGTGCAGTTCGACCACCACGGCCAGAAGGTCGTCGGGCATGTCCAGACCGGCACCACGGCGGCCGTGTACAACGGCACGCCGGCGGTGTCCGACCTGTCGATGCTCAAGGTCGGCCGGCACGCCCAGGTGATCGGCGCCTGGCGACCGGGCACCAACGAGATCGACATCGCCACGATCTACACGTCGAACTGACATGGGCACCGGCTTCGCGGCTGCTCAGCCGCTTCTGATCGGGTTGCTCCTGCTCTGGTCGTCGTACGGCAAGTTCGCCGACCTTGAGCAGGCGGACCGCACCGCACTCCCCCGCCTGGTGGGCGAGTCGCGTGCGATACCGGCGTACAAAGCCGTCGCCGGGGTGGAAGCAGTCCTCGCAGTTGCCCTGCTCCTACCGCCTTCCTGGGCGATCGAGGCCTTCGCCACTGTCGCGCTGTCCGCAGGCTTCACCGGATTCCTCATCTACTCGAAGGTCGTCGTACCAGAGGCGTCCTGTGGGTGTGCCGGAAAGTCGGCCAAACCTGTCGGCCGGCGCTCCATCGCCCGCGCTTTGTTGCTACTAGCAACTGCCGCGCTGGCGACGACGGCATCGACCGGTTGGTGGTCCGCAGGTCCCGGCATCGCTGTGCTCGTCGTCGAGGCCGCAGTGTTCGTCATGCTGTCGGCCGAGCTCGACCGGTACTGGTTGCTGCCGATCCGCCGCTTCCGGATCCGGCTCAGCCACCCGTACGCCGGTACGGCGTCCAGCACCGCGCCACTCGCCGCGACCCATCGACGGGTGCTGCTCAGCCCGGCGTACCGCGCGGTCGACGGGATGCTGCGGTCCGACATTCACGACTACTGGGACGACGAGGACTGGCGCTACTTGAGCTACATCGCCAGGTACGACGGCCGCCAGGCGACCGCCGTCTTCGCCGTACCGCACCAAGACTCCACACCGGAGTCCGTCCGGGTCGCCGTCGTCGAAGTGGCGTCGGGTCTGACCCTCTACCGCCCCACGGTCCTCGCCGCCGTCGTCGGTTAGGTGCGGATCTCCAGCCCATCACAATGCGATCCCGCCGCCCCCGCCACGCTCGTCGTGGCGGGGGCGGCGGCATTGTGATGGCCTGCAGATCCAGCCTGTTGACAGATCCGATAATGGTTAGGAAGCTTTCCTAATAGTTAGTCCCCTGCAGCTCCTCCGCCCCGGAATCCAGGAGACCTCATGAGACCCCGCTCGATCTGGGCTGTCACCGCGCTGGCCGTCGCCACGCTCGGGCTCAGCGCTCCCCCCTCTGCGATTGCGGCCGCCACCGATTACCAGGCCGAAGACGCGACCATCTCGCAAGGTGTGGTCGAGTCCAACCACGCCGGCTACACCGGCAGCGGCTTCGTCAACTACGACAATCTCGTCGGCGGTTATGTCGAGTGGACGGTGACGGCTCCGGCCGGTCCGGCCGACGTGACCTTGCGATACGCGAACGGCACCGACGCGACCCGGCCGATGGACTTCACCGTCAACGGACAGCCCGGCGCGGTCGGCATCACGTTCCCCGGCACGGGCGCGTGGACGACCTGGAAGACCAAGACCGTCCGCCTCCAGCTCGCCGCCGGCACGAACAAGATCCGCGCGCGAGCGACCAGCGCCGACGGCGGACCGAACGCGGACAAGCTGACCGTCACCCCCACCACTGACGACACCACACCGCCGTCGGCGCCGGGCAACCTGACCGTCAGCGACATCAAGTCGAACGCCGCCACCTTCCACTGGACCGCCGCGACCGACAACGTCGGCGTGGTCCGGTACGAGATCAACCGCGGCGGCAACGTGCTGAAGGTTGTCGACGGCAACACCCTGTCCGCGACCGTCGACACGCTGACTGCGAACACGGCGTACGACATCTCGGTCGGCGCATTCGATGCCGCGGGCAACGCTTCGCAGCAGAGCAACGTGGTCACGTTCACCACTCCGGGCAGCGGCGACACGCAGCCGCCGTCCGTGCCCGGGAACCTGCATTCGACCGGCGCGACCGCCAACAGCGTCTCGCTGGCCTGGAACGCATCGACCGACAACAGCGGCAGCATCGCCGGGTACGACGTGTACCAGGGCTCGACGAAGGTCGCGTCGACCGGTTCGCTCACCACGACGGTGACCGGGTTGACCGCGAACACGGAGTACACATTCACCGTCAAGGCCCGTGACCCCGACGGCAACGCGTCCGCGGCGAGCAACGCGGTCACGGTCCGTACGTCGACCAGCGGGGCCGGCGGCATCCCGGCGTACGACAAGGACATCGCGAAGGTCGATCTCGGGTGGAGTGTGGCGTTCCTGCCGGACGGGTCGGCGCTGGTGACCGAGCGAGACCGGTTCGAAGTACTGCGGGTCACGGCGAGCGGGCAGAAGACGACGCTCGGGAAGGTGCCGGGCGTGGTCACGACCAGCGGCGAAGGCGGCCTGCTCGGAGTCGCCTTGTCGCCGAACTTCGCGACCGACCACTGGGTGTACTTCTACCACACGGCTTCCGGCGACAACCGGATCGTGCGGATGAAGTACGAGGACGGCAAGCTGGCCACCACCTCGTCGCCCGTACTCACGGGCCTCGCCAAGAACCGGTACCACAACGGCGGCCGGATCGCGTTCGGTCCGGACGGGAAGCTGTACGCGACCGTCGGCGACGCGAAGAACTCCGGCAACGCGCAGAACAAGAACTCGCTCAACGGCAAGATCCTGCGGATGAACCCGGACGGTACGCCGCCGAGCGACAACCCCTTCTACAGCAGCGGCGGCAACGCCCGGTACGTCTGGAGCTGGGGCCACCGGAATCCGCAGGGCCTGGCCTGGGACTCGCGCGGTCAGCTGTGGGCCGCCGAGTTCGGTGAGAACAGCCAGGACGAGCTCAACCTGATCCAGAAGGGCGGGAACTACGGCTGGCCGGCGTGCGAGGGCACGATCGGCGACTGCTCCGGGTACATCGCGCCGAAGCGGACCTGGTCGACAGCGCAGGCCGGACCGAGCGGCATCGAGATCGTCAATGACTGGATCTACATCGCCGGCGTCACCGGCGAGCAGCTCTGGGTCACGAAGATCAATGCCGCCGGCAACGGTGTCGGGACGCCGCAGGCGGTGTTCTCGGGCCGCTGGGGACGGCTGCGCAGCGTCACCCGGACGTCCGACGGCGGGCTGTGGCTGACGTCCACGAACGACGACAAGAACGGCGGGACCCCGAGCGCGATCGACAACGTGATCGTGCGACTGAAGTTCTCGTAGCCGGGTGGCCCTCGGCGTCAGTTCTTGCTGCTGCGCAGGATGGCGTCGAGGGCCTCGGCCGGCGGTGGACCCACCGGAAGCTGCGCGCCGCTGGTCGGCTTGAGCGCGTCGAGCATCAGCGCCAGGTAACGGCGCCACAGCTCGGGATCGATCGCCCGGCTCATCGCGAAGGCCGGACCGAGCATCGCGAAGATCGCCGCGACGTCCTGCGGCGCGGCGTCCGCACGGACCGCGCCGGCACGTTGGGCCCGGTCGAAGAGTTCGGTGACGGAGGCAACGATCCGCGGCCAGATGCGGGACTGCTCGTCGTCGTCTCCCTGGCCGGTGAGGGTTTCGTACAGTCCGCGGTCGGCGGCCTGGCGCGCGGCGGTGCGCTCGAAGAACTGCACCAGCCCGTCCCATGGGTCGTCGACCTCGAGCGCCTCCTCGGCATCGACGACGATCTGCTCGGTCGCCTCCCGCAGGACCTCGGCGGCGATCGCGTGCTTGTTCGGGAAGTGCCGGTACGCCGTCCCCGTGCCGAGGCCCGCGTGCCGGGCGATGTCGTCGAGGGTCGCGCCGATGCCGTGCTCGGCAAACACCTCGCGTGCCGCCGTGACGAGCCGCTGCCGATTGCGGACGGAGTCGCGCCGAGCGGGGCGTTGGGCGGGCTCGCTCATCCAGCCATCCTGTCACGGGCCGCGCCGACCACGCCGTGCTCGATCAGACTCTCGGCGCATTCGACGACCGTTTCCGCGGCGCGACGCGGCTTCCAGCCGAGGATGCGCTCGGCCTTCGCGGTGGTGTGCCGGTTACGACGGCCGAGCGAGATCGTCAGCGCCCGCAGCGACGGGTCGGTGATCGACGCCAGCCGGACGACGAAGTTCGGCAGCTCGCGGGTCGGCACCGACCTGGCCTGCTCCCCGAGCCCGGCCTTGAGCGCCGCCGCGATCTCCCGCATCCACACGAACTCGCCCGTCCCCAGGAACCGTTGCCCGGCCGCCTCGGGCGCGAGCATCGCACGGATGTGCAGGTCGACCAGGTCGCGAACGTCGACGACCTCGAGCCCGATCTTCGGCGCCCCCGGCATCTTCCCGGACAGCATCCGCTGGACGATCCGCGTCGTACCGACGTTGTCCGCGCTGAGGATCGGCCCGAGGACCGCTCCGGGCAGCACGGTGGTGAGCTCGGTCGGGCCGTCGTACGACGCCATGAAGTCCCAGACAGCCTTCTCCGCAAGGGTTTTCGACCGCCGGTACGCCGGCAGCGCCGGATCGTCGACCGTCCACAACGTCTCGTCGGTCACACCGTCCTCGGCGTACGACGCCGGGCTGGCGGCGTTCGCGGCCGACGTCATCACGACGCGCTTCACGCCGGCCCGGGTCGCGGCCTCGAGCACCCGCAACGCGCCGTCCCGCGCCGGGACGATCAGCGCGTCGGCGTCCTTCGAGTTCTCGTCGCCGAGCGGGGACGCCACGTGCAGCACGTAGTCGACACCTGCCATCGTCGCGTCCCACCCGTCGTCCTTCATCAGATCCGCGACCGCGAACGTCAACCGCTCTCCCAGCGCCGCCCGCAGCGCGTCCCCCTTGGCAGGGCTGCGGACGGTCGTGCGGACGTCGTACCCACGCTCGAGGAGCGCGACGATCGCCCAACCGCCGACGTACCCGGTCCCGCCCGTCACCAGCACTGTCTCTGCCATCTGCTCCACCTCATCGCTTAACGGAGATCTGCTCTCCGGTTATCAGCGTAGCATGAAGTGGAGAGATGCTCTCCGGTTAGCGCAGGCCGCGCTTGTCGATCCAGGCGGACACCTCGGCGCCGATCTCCTTCGGGCGATCCTCCGCGGCGTGATGGCCGGCCTCACCGGCTGGCACGACGTCCAGTGCGGCGATGTTGTCCTCGCACCACTTCGTGTACTTCTCGTCGATCAGCAGGGTGGGCGAGCCCTCGAAGGTGAGCAGCAGCTTCGGTACGTCGACGCTCGCGGCGAGCCACGCGTCGTACGCCTCGATCCTCGCGATCAGCTCGGCCGGATCGCCGCCGAGCGGGAGCTGGCGGGCCCAGGCGAGGATGGGCTTGCGGGTCGCGGGCGTCGGGTACGGCGCGAGGTAGGCCTGCAGGTCCTCGTCGGGGACGGGGTTGAGTACGCCGCCGGTGAAGGCTTGGCGGACGAAGAGGTTCTGCTCGAGGACAAGGTCCTCGCCGGGGCCCGGCGTACGGATCAGGCGGGAACGCTCGGCGGCCTGTGGCGAGAGGTCCTCCCACGCCATCGGCTTGACGATGCTCTCGAAGAACGCGATGCCCTTCACGCGCTCGGGATGACGCGAGGCCCAGTCGAAGGCGAGCGCACCGCCCCAGTCGTGGCCGACCAGGATCACGTCGTCGAGCTCGAGCGCGTCGAACCAGGCGTCGAGGTACCGGGCGTGATCGGCGAACGAATAGTCCAGGTCGGGTTTGCCGGAGCGGCCCATCCCGATCAGGTCGGGCGCCAGCCGGCGTCCTTCGCCGACGATCGGCATGACATTGCGCCAGACGTACGACGAGGCGGGGTTGCCGTGCAGGAAGACGATCGGCGTACCGCTGCCGGTGTCTTCGTAGTGGATTGTGGAGTCGAGTAGATCGATATCAGGCATGACGGAGTCCTCACAGTGGGGTGTCGAGTAGTTCGGTGAGATCGCGCACGAAGCCCTTCGTCCGCGCACCACGGCGCCCGCCCAGCGGCGCCAGCAGCTTGTCGAGGAGCGCGGCGACTTCGGCGATCGCGGGCTGGACGGTCTCGCGTCCCTTGGCGGTCAGCTCGAGCCGCATGGTGCGGGTGTCGACGGCGTCCCGGGTCCGCTGGATCAGCCCGTCGGCGTCGAGACTGCGAGCGAGCTTCGAGACGTACAACGCCTCCAGGCCGGTGTGATCAGCCAACTCCCGCTGACTGGGCACCCGCCCGTCCCGCTCCAGCCCGTACAACGACGCGAGCATCACGTACTGCGCATGCGTCAACCCTCGCGGCGCCAACGCCCGATCCACCGCCACCCGCCACTTCATCGACAACCGCCACACCAAATGCCCCGGAGTCGCTTCACTCATGCCAAATACAGTACACGGCTACTAAGTACATGGCTAGTATCTTGTTGGCACGTCCAATGACTCAGCGCGCGCGGCCGAAGTCGGAGTACGTGGTGGTGCTGGTGGATCGGGCTTGTTCGGCGAGGGTTAGGCGGCGGGTCATGGAGGGGCGGAGGTGTGGGGTGGCTTCGGCGAGGGTCAGGTAGTGGTGGGCTCTTGCCTCGGTGGGGTCGAGGGTCAGAGGGATCTCGTCGAGGGTGCCGCCGTCGAAGACGAAGGCCAGTGAGTCGGACCAGGGGCCGATGGCGGGGACCCAGTCGACGACCAGGAGGCGGCCGATGTCCAGGTCGAGGCCGATCTCCTCCTTGACCTCGCGGCGGCAGGCCTCGTACGGCGACTCGTCGTACTCGACGATGCCGCCGGGGATGTCGAGGGTGGGTTTGTAGGTGGGCTCGAGGAACAGGATGCGGCCGGCCCGGTCGTGGATCAGCGCGCCGCCGGCCGCGGTCTTGCGTGGCAGGCGGGCGGCGATGCCGGGGTTGAACTCCTTCTCCGGTTCACCCTCGGCGGCGAGATCGTTCTGTCGGTTCACGGGTCTAGTGTCCTGGGTCACTGGGTGTCGGGCAGACGACGACGGAAGGTATGGCGATGCTGCGAGGGCGTTCGGTGAAGGGGCACTATTTCGGGACGGTGATCGATGCGCCGGACCCGCAGGCGCTCGGCATGTTCTACCACGCGGTTCTCGGCTGGGAGATCCACAAGGACGAGCCGGACGAGTTCACGCTGGTGGTGCCCGGCAACTCCGAGACCTACCTGGCGTTCCAGGCGCAGACGTCCGCGCCGTGGGCCCGCCCGGTCTGGCCGGCCGCCGAAGGCGAGCAGCAGATGATGATGCACCTGGACATCGAGGTCGGCGACCTCGCCGTCGCGGTCGCGCATGCCCAGGAGCTCGGCGCCACCCTCGCCGACTTCCAGCCCCAGGACGACGTCCGAGTCCTCCTGGACCCGGCCGGCCACCCGTTCTGCCTCTACGCCAACGGCTGACCAAGCTCGCAGGTCATCCAGATCGAGTCGCCTCGCTCGGGATCCTCGTCGACCCGGTCGCTGCGCTCGAAGCCAACCTTCTCGAGCACGCGGAACGACGCCGCGTTCCATTCCCGTACGGTCGCCCACAACCGCCGCCGGCCGGTACGCCGCGCCGCCTCGACCACTGCCCGCGCCGCCTCCGTGGCGTACCCGTGCCCATGAGCGCGCGATGCCAACTCGTACGCGATCTCCGGTTCGTCGAAGGTCGCCTGCCCCACGGTCAACCCGCAGTACCCGATGAACTCCCCCGTCGCCCGCACCTCGATCGGCAACAACCCGAGCCCCGCCTCTGCGGCCAGCGGATTCTCGGTCAGCCAGCCACGGATCTCCTCGACCGTCGGCCGTCCGTCAGCGTCGATCCGCCGCCGTGCGCGGACGTCGCGCTCGGCCCACAGCCCGCGATACTCCTCGGCATCGGACGGCCGCCACCGCCGCAGATCCAGTCGCTCAGTAGCCAACTCCGCCGGCAGGTCGTCGTACATCCCGCAAACCTAGCTACGTGCGGAGGTCGACGCGCCGCGCGCTGGCCTCGGTTGATGACAGCGCCGGACGTGACCGTCGTCACGTCACAACCCGGGTGGTGGGCGGTGTCCGGAGTACGTCGAAAGGAGTGCGCAGACATGACACCGCACATCGTCGTACTGGGAGCCGGGTACTCCGGTCTGGTCGCAGCCAAGCTGGCGGCGCGCCGTACTGGTTCACCTGTCACGCTGGTCAACGCCCGGGAGACCTTCGTCGAGCGGGTCCGCATGCACCAGCTCGCGTCCGGTCAGCAGCTGCCGGAGCGGCGGATCACGGATCTGCTCGAGGGGACCGGGGTGGACTTCGTCGCCGACCGGGTGCAGCGGATCGACGCCGGGTCCCGGACCGTCGTACTGAGTGATCGCGAGCTGCGGTACGACGTACTGATCTATGCGCTCGGGAGCCGGGCCGATCTGAATTCGGTGCCCGGGGCAAGCGAATACGCCTTCACCGTGGCCGACGTGGACCAGGCGGGCCAGCTCCGCGAGCGGATGCGTACCAGCGGCACGATCGCGGTCGTCGGCGGCGGGCTGACCGGGATCGAGGCCGCCACCGAGCTCGCCGAGACCTATCCGGACCGAGTCGTGCGACTCGTCACGAGCGGCCACCTCGGCTCCGCCCTCAGCGAGCGCGGCCGCAACTACCTGCACCGTTCCTTCGACCGTCTCGGCATCGAGCTCGTCGAGAACGCCCGCGTCGCCGCGGTGGACGCCGACGGTCTGAAGCTTGACGACGGGGATCGCGTGGCCGCCGACGTCGTGGTCTGGACGACCGGTTTCGAGGTGTCTCCGCTGGCCGCAGAGGCCGGGTTCGCCGTCGACGCGCACGGCCGGATGCAGGTCGACGCGACGCTCCGGTCCGTCTCCCACCCGGATGTCTACGCGGTCGGGGATGCGGCAGCGGTACGCCGTACGAGCGGGCAGGAGTTGCGGATGGCCTGCGCGACCGGTCTCCCGGCCGCGGCACACGCCGTACGCTCGCTCAAGGCCCGCCTCGCCGGGCAGGAACCCAAGCCGCTGCGCTTCCGCTACATCAACCAGTGCATCAGCCTGGGCCGCAACGACGCCCTGATCCAGTTCGTCCACGCCGACGACTCGCCCCGCAAGACCGTCCTCACCGGCCGCGCCGCCGCCCGCTACAAGGAGGCCATCGTCCGCGCCGCCTTCCTCACCCAACGCCACCCGGGCCTGGCCGCCTTGGCCTGATCGATCAGTTTTCGAGAAGCGGGCGCGGTAGGTCGGCTCATAGTGTGAGGAGTGTTCAGAGCCGACCGAAGGGACAGTCCGATGGCCACCGCGAAGAAGACCGCAGCCAAGTCGACCGCCAAGACCAAGTCGTACGAGGGTTTCAGCGAGGCCGAGCGGGATGCGATGAAGGAGCGCGCCAAGGAGCTCAAGGGCAAGGAGGACCCGACCGAGGCGCAGCTGGCGAAGATCGCAGGGATGGCCGACGCCGACCGGGCGATCGCCGAGCGGCTGCACGCGCTGATCGCGGCCGAGGTGCCGGAACTGTCGCCGAAGCTTTGGTACGGGATGCCCGGGTGGACGCTGGGCGGGAAGAACGTGTGCTTCTTCCAGGACGCGGCCAAGTTCAAGGCGCGCTACGCCACCTTCGGCTTCAGCGACGAGGCGAAGATCGACGACGGCGACCTGTGGCCGACGTCGTACGCCGTGACCAAGCTGACCCCCGCCATCGAGAAGAAGCTCATCACCCTGGTCAAGAAAGCCATCAGCTAGCCGCCGGAGCCAGGACCGCTTCCTGGCGCGTGGCACAATCTCGCAGGTGCAGATCGGGATGTTGGGCCCATTCGAGGTTCGTACGGACGATGGCGGCATCGCCGACGTACCGGGTGCGCGGCTGCGCGGGCTGTTGATTGCCCTGGCACTCGATCCGGGGCGGGTGGTGCAGAAGGCGACGCTGGTCGACTGGATCTGGGGTGAGCAGCCGCCGGCCGACGCGGCGAACGCCTTGCAACGCCTGGTTTCCCGGCTCCGGAAGGTGCTCCCGGAAGGGTCGGTCGAGGGGCACACGGACGGCTACCGGCTGCGTGTGGACCCCGACGCGGTCGACGCCGTACGGTTCGAACGCCTGGTGGCCCGGGCCCGCACCGACCAGGATCCGCAGAGCGTCCGGCTGCTCCGCGAGGCGCTCGAGCTGTGGCGCGGCCAGGCCATGCAGGACGTCGGGCTCACCGAGAGCGGGGCGTTCGACGCGGCGGTGACCAGGCTCGACGGGCTCCGGCTGACTGCGATGGAGGATCGGTACGACGCCGAGATCACCCTCGGCCACGGCGCCGACCTCGTCACCGAACTGACCGACCTGGTCGCCGCACACCCGGTCCGCGAACGCCTCGTCGCCGCGCTGATGCGCGCCCTTGTCGCCTCCGGCCGCGACACCGAGGCACTCCGCGTGTATGAGCGCACCCGGGAGACGCTGGCCGACGAGCTCGGCGTCGACCCGTCACCGGAGCTGTCCGCGCTCCACGTCGCCCTCCTGCGCGGCGAGCTCGTACGACGGGACGAGAAGCGCAACACCAACCTCCGCGAAGAGCTCACGACGTACGTCGGTAAGGATGCCGATGTCGCCGCCGTCCGCGATCTGATCGCGGAGCACCGGCTCACCACGCTGATCGGACCGGGCGGCTCGGGGAAGACCAGGCTGTCCGCGGAAACCGCGCGTACGCTGCTGGGCGATCTGCCGGACGGAGCCTGGATGGTCGAGCTCGCGGCCATCGGTCCCGACGGCGACGTCGCGCAGGCGACGCTGGCGGCGCTGGCGCTCCGCGATGCGCTGCTCGGCGACGTACCGGACGCGGATCCGACGGACCGTGTCATCGCCGCCGTCCGCGAGCGGACGATGCTGCTGATCCTGGACAACTGCGAGCACGTGATCGAATCGGCGGCGGCGTTCGCGCATCGCGTGCTCGGCGAGTGTCCGCGGTTGCGGATCCTCGCCACGAGCCGGGAGCCGCTCGGCATCACCGGTGAGGCACTGTGGCCGGTCGCACCGTTGGCCGTCCCTACGGACGCTAGCGAGATCGACACGTCACCGGCCGTTCGGTTGCTGCAGGATCGGGCCAGCGCGGTGCGCGCGGACCTGTCCACGGACGCTCAGGCGATGGCCACGATGGCCCGTATTTGCAGGGCATTGGACGGTATGCCGCTGGCTATCGAGCTCGCCGCGGCCAGGTTGCGCACGATGTCCTTGGAGCAGCTCGCCAACCGCCTCGACGATCGGTTCCGCTTGTTGACCGGCGGCAGCCGTACGGCGCTCCCCCGGCACCGGACGCTGCGTGCGGTGGTCGACTGGAGCTGGGAGCTGCTGTCCGATGCCGAGCGGACCGTGCTGCGCAGGCTCTCGGTGTTCGCGGGTGGCGCGAGCCTGGAGGCGGCCGAGCAGGTCTGCGCCGGGGGCGAGGTCGAGTCGTGGGAGGTCCTCGACCTGCTGACCGCGCTGACCGAGAAGTCGCTCGTGGTCACCAAGGACGAGGGTGCTCCGCGCTACCGGATGCTCGGCACGATCAAGGAGTACGCCCAGCAGCGTCTCGACGAGGCGGGCGAGTCGGATCTGACCCGTCGTACCCATCTCGCATACTTCACCGAGCTGGCCGCGACCGCGGACCCGCATCTGCGCCGCGCCGAGCAGCTGGAATGGCTGGCCATTCTCGAACCCGACCACGACAACATCGCCGCGGCGATGCGGGGTGCGCTCTCGGCTCGGGAGGCCGATGGAGCGATGCGGCTGGCCGCGGCGGCCGGCTGGTACTGGTGGTTCGCCGGGCACAAGGTCGAAGGCAACGAATACCTGATGGCTGCCCCCGCCCTGCCCGGTGAAGTGCCCGACGAGGTCCTGGCCGTGGTGTACGCGTTCGTCACCGGGGTCATGACGTCCGGACGAGGGCGGGACCAGTACAACGCCGAGGAGTGGATCCGGAAGGCCGCCGAGATCAGCCGCCGGGTCGGGAGCCCGCACCCCGCGGTCAAGATGTCCCCCGCGTTGGAACGCCTGCTGGAGGGGCCGGCCGCCTTCGTGTCCGCGTTCGAGCCGTTGCTTGCCGACGACGATCCGTGGGTGCAGGCGCTGGCCCGGCTGCAGACCGGCAAGATGCGCATCATGCTCGGCGACGGCGACCCTGACGCGGACGCCTTGCTCGAGACCGCACTCGCCGAGTTCCGCGCGATCGGCGAACGCTGGGGGATGTCGTTCGCGCTGACCGAACTGGCGGACCGGGTCGCCGTCCGCGGTGAGTTCGCCGCCGCGTGCGAGTACTGCGAACAGGCGATCGCGGTCGCGGCGGAGGTCGGCGCCACCGAGGACGTCGTACGGATGCGGTCCCGTCAGGCGCAGCTGTACTGGCTGGCCGATGACCTCGAGTCGAGCGCAGCCGCGATGGCGGACGCACAACGGCAGGCCGAGCGGGTCGCCTGGCCGGAGGCGCTGGTCGAACTGACGCTGTCCAAGGCGGAACTCGCGCACTGGGGCGGAGACAACGACGAGGCGCGACGGCAGTTGGCCATCGCGACGACGATGCTGGGACACGAGGCCGAGCGGGCCAGTCTGCGGGTGATCCGGCATGACCTGCTCGGCTACCTGACCGAGGATCTCGACGAGTCCTGGGAGCACCGCACCGCCGCGGTCCAGGCGGCGACCGAGAGCGAACACATCCCCGCCATCGCGCAGGTGCTGGTCGGGATCGCGGATCTGGCGTTGCGCACCGATCAGGACGAGCAGGCCGCGCGGCTGCTCGGCGCGAGTGCCGCCGTACGCGGTCTGCCGGATCTGTCCAACCCCGACCTGACCCGGATCGAGCAGGAAACGCGCAGTCGCCTCGGTGACACGCGGTTCACCGAGGCGACTGACGAGGGACGGCAGGCGAGCTGGACCGAGTTGGTCGCGGTCACGCTCGCTTCTTGAAGGTCGAGGTCGCCCAGAGGTAGCCGACGACCGCGATCCCGACGAGCCAGGCGAGCGCGGCGATCAGGTCGCTGCTCGCCGCCGAGCCGTTCAGCAGCCCGCGCAGGGACTCGATGATCGGCGTGAACGGCTGGTACTCCGCGAACTGCTTCACACCCGCCCCCATCTTGTCGGCCGGCACGATCGCGCTGCTGAAGAACGGCAGCATGATCAGCGGGACCGTGGCGAGACCGGCGGTCTCCGGAGTCTTGGCGAACAGACCGAGAGCGACAGTCAGCCACGCGGTCGCCAGACCGAGCAGTACGACGAGGCCGATCACACCGAGCCAGTCGACGAAGCTCGCCGACGGGTTGAAACCCAGCGCGAAAGCCACGCCGATGATCGCGGCGATCGCGACCAGGTTGGTCAGCAGGCTGGCGATCACGTGACCGGTCAGCACCGCGCCGCGGGGGACGTCCATCACCTTGAACCGGTTGATGATGCCCTTGGTCATGTCGGAGTTCACCGACGTCGCCACCGATCCCAGTCCGTAGCAGACCGCCAGCAGGAGCATGCCTGGCGTCGCGTAGTCGACGTACGGAACACCGACGCTGAAGGCGTCGCCGAGCATGTAGACGAACATCAGCATGACCACGACCGGCATCAGGACTGCGTTGAAGACCGAGGTCGGGTTGCGGGCGATGTGCTTGAAGTTGCGGCGCAGCATCACCATCGAGGGGTTCTTCATTTCGCGACTACCTCCGCGGTGTCATGGCCCGTCAGGGCGAGGAAAACGTCATCGAGATCGGGGGTGTGGACGGAGAACTCCTCGGCGTCGAGCGAGTGCTCGTCGAGGCGGTCGAGCAGCGCCCGGACCGACTTGGTGCCGCCGTCGCTGGGGACCCGCAGCGTCAGCGCGTCGTCGTCGCGGGTCGAGTCCGGCATGATCCCGGCGGCCACGTCGAGGTCGTCGAAGCTGCCGAACCGGAACCGCACATGCGTGCCGGGGATCTGCCGCTTGAGCTCCTCAGGGGTGCCCTCGGCAACCAACTTGCCCTGGTTCAGGACCGCGATCCGGTCGGCCAGCTCATCGGCCTCGTCCAGGTACTGCGTGGTGAGGAAGATCGTCACGCCGTCGGCCAGCAGTTCGCGGATGATCGTCCACATCGTCCGCCGGCTGCGCGGGTCCAGACCCGTCGTCGGCTCGTCCAGGAAGATGATCCGCGGGCTGCCGACCAGGGTCATCGCCAGGTCGAGCTTGCGGCGCATACCCCCGGAGTACGTCGCCGCGGACTTGTCGGCCGACTCCACCAGGTCGAAGCGCTCCAGCAGGCCGGTCACGATCCGCTTGCCGTCCTTGGCCGGTACCGGGCTCAGGTCCACCATCAGCTGGAGGTTCTCCCGGCCGGTCAGCAGCTCGTCGACGGCCGCGAACTGGCCGGTGACCCCGATCGCCGAGCGGACTGCCTTGGCCTCGGTCGCGGCGTCGTGCCCGGCCACCCGGACCGTGCCGCTGTCGGCCTTGATCAACGTGGTCAGCACGTTCACCGTGGTCGTCTTGCCGGCCCCGTTCGGGCCGAGCAGCGAGAAGACAGTGCCCGCGGGGACCTCGAGGTCGATGCCGTCGAGCACGGTCTTGTCGCCGAATGCCTTGCGCAGTCCTGAGACCGCGATCGCCGAAGTTGTCATGGGATTACCTTCGGCAACCGCCCTGACACGCACCTGACACGCCGCCTACACCGTGTCAGCCCCCGTGTCTTCCGCTCATGGCGGTGCGGTGTCAGGGCAGTTGACGAGAGTTGTCCTTGCCAGCACTTCCGACCAAAGGACAGACATCATGCCGACATTCGCCACCCCCGCCCCGATCTCCGCCGACGTCGACATCATCTTCGGCAACGTCACCTTCAAGGCCGGCGACCGCACCGACACCGTCGTCGACGTCCGCCCGGTCGATCCGGCCTGGGCGCTGGACGTGCAGGCGGCCGAGCAGGTCGTGATCGAGTTCGCCGACGGGAAACTGCAGGTCAGGCACCCGAAGCTGCGGACGCTGTTCACCAAGAAGTACGGCGAGGTGGCGGTGCTGATCGAGCTGCCGGCCGGGTCCGCCATCCAGGGCTACACCGCCAAGGGCAACTACGTCGTCGAGGGCGAGGTCGGTGCCTGCGAGCTGAAGACCGCGAACGGCGACATGCGGATCGCCAACGTCACCGGCAACCTGCGCGCTAAGTCGGCCACCGGCAACATCCACGTCGCTGTGGCGGGGGCCGCGGTCAACGCCCGTACCGCGAGCGGCGACATCCAGGTGGGCCGGCTGGGCACTGGATCAGCCGACCTGTACACCGCCACCGGCGAGGTCGCCATCGGCGTACCCGCAGGCACCGCGGCGCAACTGGACGCCCACACCTCCATCGGCCGCGTCTTCAACAACCTGGACACCACCGAACCGACCAACCACACCATCACCGTCCGAGCCCGCACCCACGGCGGCAACATCACCGTCAACCCCGCGTGACCAGCCGGAGCCAGGCTGCGGCGAGGGCGGCATGGCCGGCCGGGGTCGGGTGTACACCGTCCATGGCCCAGTACTCCGGTTCGGTCGTCGCCGAGAGCTCGGCGAACAGGCCGTCGGCGGCGAGCAGTTGCGCGTCGTACTTCCGGGCCAGTTCGCGCACGACCTGAATCTTCGGATCCAGGTCGGCGCGCCACTTCTTCCGGTCCTCCGGACCGATCAGCGCAGCACCGACCTCGAGCACTCCGCGGACCGGCAACAGGAACGGCTCGATCAGGATCAGCTCCGTACCCGCCTCGGCCAGCGGAGCGAGCAGCCGGTCGTACCCGGCGGCGTACTCCTCCGCAGGAATCAGGTAGCCGTCCGGGTCGTACGCGTGCCAACCCACATCGTTGATCCCGACCAGGATCGACACCACGTCCGGTCGTACGTCGAGTACGTCCGACTGCCAGCGGGCCTCGAGATCCATCACCTTGTTGCCCGCGACACCCGAGTTCAGCCAGGTCACTGGTTGCTCCGGGCACCGGAATCCCCACTCACCGGCGATCCGCAACGGGTATCCGAAACCGAGGCCGTCCTCGCTCTCCAGCCGCTGGGAATCGGTGATCGAGTCGCCGGTGAACATCACCGTGCTTCCCGGCCTCATCCGCGGGCCGTCCCGAACCAGCGGGCGGCGACCGTGTCGAACGTGGCGGGACCGCCGGCCCAGGCGACCACCCCGTCCGGGCGGATCAGTACGGCGGGTAGGCCGAGACCGTCGCGGGCGGGGCCGGCGACGTACCGGATGTCCCAGCGGGCCGCTTGCTCCTGGAGGCTGCTGGTGAAGTCGAGTAGGACGGCTCGCCCGTCCTGCGTCAGGTCGCCCAGTCGCGTACCGTCCTCGAGGTAGAAGTCCGGCGCGCTCCGCCCGACGAGGTCGTGCTCGTCGCCGAGGTCGTAGCGGATCCAGTACCCCGACAGCTTGCCGACCACGTACGTCGTACCGTCGCGGGTCGCGAGCAGGTCGCGGATCAGTCCACGGACCGCCTCCGCCTGTGGGCCCGGTTTCATCACATCCACCTGCGCGCGGGTCCAGTCGAGCACCGAGGCGCCGACCGGATGCCGCTCGCCGTCGTACGTGTCGAGCAGGTCGTCCGGCGCCACGCCTTGCACGGTCGCGGCGAGCTTCCAGCCGAGGTTCATCGCGTCGCCCAGGCCGGTGTTGAGCCCCTGCCCACCGAGGGGCGAGTGGATGTGAGCGGCATCGCCCGCGACCAGAACGCGCCCCTGCCGGTACGTCGCAGTCTGCATCGCGCGATCGGTGAAACTCGACGCGAGGTGTACGTCGGTCAGCGTCACATCGGTGCCCGACATGCGACGCAGTACGTCTTGAAGATGGTCGCGCGTCAGCTCCTGCGAACGATCGAACGCACCGCCGTCGAAGTCGAGCATGCTGTAGTGCCCGTCGGTCATCATCCGGATGTACATGCCCGTCGGCGTCAGGTTGAAGCCAGGACTCAACTTCTCCGGATCCTCGATGTCGACCTGCATGGTGTAGCCCGTGAACAGCGGCTCAGTGCCGACGAACTCGAACCCCGCGAGCCCCCGGACCGTACTGCGCCCGCCGTCGCAGCCGACGACCCAGCGGGCGGCGTACTCCTGCTCGCCGGCGCGCACTACCACGTTGTCGTCGTACTGCGTGATGCCCGAGACCGCCGTGCCGCGCTTGATCTCGACGCCGAGCTTGACGGCCCGCTCCGCCAGCACCGACTCGACCGCTTCGAGGCTCGTCAGTAGTACGTCCGGCGTCGGAGTCGGCAGCCGGAACGGGAATGCGGCCGGGTCGAGGTTGGCCGCATCGAGCATCATCCCGGCGAAGTGGCCGACCATGCGCGGCGGGCCGGACTCACCCGGCTCGACGCCGGACGCCTGCAGCAGCGGCTCCAGCAGGCCGCGCCGGTCGAACGCCTGAATCGACGCCGCGGTCAACCCTCGCATCCCGAGCGGCTGTGACCGCCACGGCGACGACCCGTCCGCCTCGCGTTCGATCACCGACACAGAACAGCCCGCGAGACCGAGCTCGCAAGCAAGAAACAGCCCAACCGGACCGGCACCCACGATCACCACGTCGTCCACAGATTTCCCCTTCCAGGTTGTTGCCTGAGGCACGCAACAACCGTGACACGACCCGCGCACACGCCACTGACACCGACCGGCCACCCCGCTGGCACGAGGTATCAGCGGACGTGTTCGGACAGCACCGAGCGCGCCGGAGAGCAAGCGATGTCAAAGCGGCTCTGACGGCTCCGACCTGATGGTGAGACGCCGGATGGCGGCGTCGACGGAGCTAAGGAGCACGGTCATGGCTGAGGTCAGGGTTCACAACTTCTCGATTTCGCTGGACGGGTTCGGGACCGGCGAGGGGCAGGCGCTCGAGACGCCGTTCGGGCATGCCGGGGAACGGCTGCACGAGTGGCTCGTCGCGACGCGGTTCTTCCATGCGGCGGACGGCCTGCCCGGCGGCACGGTCGGCGCCGAGAACGGGTTCGCCGAGCGGCACGAACCGGGGATCGGCGCCGAGATCATGGGCGCCGGCAAGTTCGGCCCGCCCGGGTGGCAGGACGACCCCGACTGGAAGGGCTGGTGGGGCCCGAACCCGCCGTACCACACGCCGGTCTTCGTCCTCACCCACCGGCCGCGGCCCTCGATCGAGATGGACGGCGGTACGACGTTCCACTTCCTCGACGCCACCCCGGGCCAGGCGCTCGCGCAGGCCCGCGCGGCCGCCGACGGCGCCGACGTACGGATCGGCGGCGGCGCCACCGTCGTCCGCGACTTCCTCGCCGAAGGCCTGGTCGACTACATGCACGTCGCGGTGGTCCCCATCCTCCTCGGCCGCGGCGTCCGCCTCTGGGACGGCCTGGAGTCCCTCGAACAGGCCTACGACATCGAGACGGTCTCGACCCCGAGCGGCATAACCCACCTGACCTTCACCGCCAGGCGCTAGGCAGGCGAGAGGTAGGTCATGACCTCGGCGGCGTCGGCGTTCCCGGGGTCGAGGGTGAGGGCGCGGTGGATGGCAGTTCTTGCGAGGTCCAGGTCGCCATCGACCTGGTGGGCCCAGCCCGTCATCGTCCAGGCGGGAGACGAGTCCGGGCGTAGCTCGGTCCACAGGCGCACGAGGGACCACACCATGTCTGTCCGGTGCAGCTCGATCGCGCCCCACACGGCGTCGTCGAAGCCGTCGTCGTCGAGGTCGAACTCGGCCGGCTCGAGCGCGGCCAGTTGGTGGTACGTCGCCTTTGCAGCGTCCGGACCCTCGCTTGCCAGCGCCTCGGCGACGGGGCCGGCGATCGAGCGCAGCGAGGCGCCCAAGCCATCGGATACCGCAGCTCCGAGCGCGACGTCGAGGGCCGCCGTCGCGATCAACGAGGCGGGAACGGTGGTGGAGTTGGCCAGCACGACGACACCGGTACGCCGCTCAGGTACGAGCACGAATCTCGATCCGAACCCGGGATCCGATCCGCTGTGGCTCACGGTTCGATGGCCGCCGTACGTGCCGACGGCCCAGCCGAGCGCCTCGGCCTCGGCCCACGGCGGTCGTCCCACCGACACCACGGGACGCCACATCAGGTCGAGCAGCGGTGCCCGCGCAGGCTCGAAGTTCGCCATCATCCAGCGACACATCTCGACCAGGTTCGAGTGCAGGGTCGAGCTCGGCGCATGCCGCCTGGTGTACGGATACGCGTCACCGGGCACCGACAGCGGCATCCCCACATGCGGCGAGGCAGCCAGCTCCGCCGGTACGTCGCCGCGCAGGAACGTGCTGTTCCGCAACCCCAGCGGCGCAAGGACTTCCCGCCGTACGGCGTCCTCGAACGTAGTACCCATGACCCGCGACAGCAGCAGCCCCAGCAGCTCGAACCCGGCGTTGGAGTACGAGAACGCCGTACCGGGCTCCGCCTGCAGCCGCCAGCCCGACACGCTGCGAGCGAACTCGCTGAGCGCGTCGTCGCTGAGCTGAGGGTCGTGCCACCCGTAGTCCGAGACGTCTGGAAGGCCGCTCGTATGACTCAGCAGGCGCCGCGCCGTGACCTCTCCCGCGCGACCGTCGGCCAGCGTGAACTCGGGCACCCATTCGGTGATCGGAGCATCCAGGTCGAGCAACGGTTCTTGGGCGATCGCCAGCGAAACGACGGCAGTCGCAACGAAGGGCTTGGACACCGACGCCAGATGGAACATGGTCTCCGGGGTGACCGGCGCCCCGCTGCGAACATCGCGGACACCGAACCCCCGCGAGACGACCTCCCCGTCCCGCACGACCGCAACGCCCAACCCAGCTACGTCATGCGAATCGACAAAGGCCTCGATCAAAGGCCACAGCCCATCCTCGACACTCCCCCTGAGCCCCATCACTAGACGGTACGCCGCACCGCACCGCCCGCGCAGCCCCATATTTCCGGTGACTCGATGCCGCGCAGTTGTTAAGTTGCCTGCATGCCTTCTCAGCCCGCCCTGCTACCGCGGTCGACACCGGCCGCCTCGGGGATTTCGTCCCGCGCGATCGCCGCGCTGCTGGACGAGCTCGATGCGCAGTCCATCGAATGCCACTCGATCATGGTCGTGCACCGCGGTCACCTCGTCGCCGAAGGCTGGTGGGCGCCGTACTCGGCCGAACGCCCGCATCTCCTGTATTCGTTGACCAAGTCGTTCACCTCGATCGCCGTTGGCCTCGCGATCGCCGACGGATTGCTGTCGCTGGACGACAAGGTGGTCGACGTGTTGCCCGACCACATTCCGGACGGTATGCCGGAGCAGGGACGGCGCCTCACCGTTCACCACCTGCTGTCGATGACGGCCGGGCACGGCAAGGACAGCCTCGAGGAGGCGTGGCAGCTGGAGCCGGACGACCTGGTGAAGGGCTTCCTGCGCGTACCGTTTCCCGCGGTCGAGGGGACACAGCACGACTACGACAACTCGACGACGTTCGTCCTGGCCCGGATGCTGGAACGGGTCACCGGCCGCGGCCTTCCGGAGTTCCTCGACGAGCGCCTGTTCGGGCCGATGGGCATCGAGGGCGCCGAATGGGACCGGGTGGCGAGCGGTGCCGCGTTCGGATTCCACGGACTGCACCTCACGACCGAGGCCGTCGCCGCCTTCTGGGAACTGCTGCTCCGCAGAGGTCGTTGGGGTGACCAACAACTCGTCCCGCGCGACTGGGTGGAGCTCGCGACCAGCAAGCAAGTCGACACCAGACCCCTCCCTGACTGGACGCGAAACCCTGACTTTCTCTGCGGGTACGGCTATCAGATCTGGATGTCACGGCACGGCTATCACGGCAACGGCGCCTACGGCCAGCACTGCGTGGTCGTCCCGTCCCACGATCTCGTGGTCGTCGTGACCGCCGCCATCGACGAGGGAACCGCCCTACCTGGCCTCCTCTGGGACTACCTGTTGCCTGGCATCGACGACCCAGGAACCACTCGCGACGACGAGCTCCTCGCTGATCGGCTGCGGCAGCTGTCGATCGCGCCGGTGCCGGGTTCGGCCGCCCCGGATCGTTCTGCCAAAGCGACTCTTGATGCCTCCGTCGAGGGGTCGGCCCTGCCGGACGGAACCTCGGTGACCGTCGATCCCGTAGACGGCGGATGGCTGCTACAACTCGGCTCGTCGCTCACCATCGAGGCCGGCCATGACGACTGGCGAGAAAGCTCACCACTCGGCCGCCCAGTAGTAGCGCGCGGAGCATGGCAGGCGGACAAGTTTGTCGCCGACCTGTACGTCATCACGACGCCGCACCGGGTCCGACTGGAAGTCGACGGAGACACAGCAACGGCAGTCTGGTCCACGGTCCCCCTAACCGGCCCCAACCTGATCCTCCACCTACAGACCCCGCTCATGACAAGGCCCGACGTCGCGTAGGTGGCAGTGGGCGTCAGGTGAGCGCGGCTGCCTTGCGTAGTAGTACTGAGCGTTCGCGTTGGTTGGCGCACAGGCGCGCCGCTAGCTCCAGTTCGGCGCGTGCTTCCGGGCGGCGACCGAGGCGGGTCAGCAGTTCACCGCGTACGGTCGGGAGCAGGTGCGAACCGGGGAGCCGGTCCAGGGCGATCAGCTCATCCACGATGGCGAGGGCTTGCGCCGGTCCCGAGGCCATCGCCACGGCGACAGCCCGGTTGAGCTCGACCACGGGTGAGGGCGCGACCCGGCCGAGCGCCTCGTACAGCACCACGATCCGGTCCCAGTCGGTCTCTTCGACCGACGGCGCGGACGCATGGGTAGCGGCGATCGCGGCCTGCAGTCCGTAGGGACCGAGGCCGCGAGTCGATGCCTTGACCAGCGCGTCCATGCCACGCCGGATCGCCGAGTGGTCCCACCGCCGCCGATCCTGGTCCTCCAGCAGCACCGGCGTACCGTCCGGGTCGAGCCGGGCCGGGAAGCGCGCGGCCGTCAGCTCGCACAACGCCAGCAGGCCGTGCACCTCCGGCTCGTCCGGCAGCAACGCGGCGAGCGTGCGGGCCAGCCGGATCGCCTCGTACGCGAGATCGGGCCGCACGAGCCGGTCGCCCGACGTGGCCGTCGACCCCTCGGTGAAGATGACGTAGACGACGCTGAGTACGCCGCTCAGCCGCTCCCGACGCTCATAGGCCGCAGGCAATTCGAACGGCACCCCGGCCGCCGCGATCGTCTTCTTGCCCCTGGTGATGCGGGCCTGCACGGTCGGCACGGGGACGAGGAACGCGCGGGCGATCTCCTCGCTGGACAGGCCGCCGACTACCCGCAGCGTCAGCGCCACCTGCGCCTCGCGGGAGAGCACCGGGTGGCAGCTGGTGAACATCAGCGCCAGTACGTCGTCGTCGATCCTGTCGGGGTCGATCTCGTCCTCGACCACCGGGTCGACCGCCATCAGGGCGTACTTGCCCTTCAGGGTGGTCCGGCGGCGGATCGCGTCGATCGCCCGCCGCCGGGCCGTGGCCATCAGCCAGCCGGCCGGATCCGCCGGAGCGGCCCGCGGCCACGACACCAGCGCCTCGGCCACCGCCTCCTGGGCCGCGTCCTCGGCCAACCCGAAATCGCCGGTGAACCGGGTCAGCGCCGCAACGATCCGCGCCGACTCGATCCGCCAGACGGCCTCGACGTCAGCCGTACTCATCAGATCCGGCCGGTGCTCTCGGACCTGGCCAGCTCCTCGACGGACCCCTCCATACCGGGCGGCATCTCGTCGTCCCCGGCCACCCGCCGTACCTCGATCTTGGCCCCGGCGACCGACGGGACCCGTTTGGCCCACTCGACCGCCTCCTCCTTCGAGGCGACGTCCAGCAGGAAATAGCCGCCGAACAGCTCCTTCGTCTCGCCGTACGGCCCGTCCGTCACCACCGGGGCCTCACCGCTGACATCGACCACGACGCCCTGGCCCGGATCGTCCAGCCCTTCGGCCGCGACGAACACACCGGCCTTCGTCAGCTCCTCGATGAAGTGGTACGTCTTGGGCGCCAACTCCTCGAACCCGGCCATCACCGCCGCGTTCGACTCGTCGGTGCCCCGCATGATCAGCATGTACTTCGCCATCGTGTCCTCCTCAGCCACCGGGACCGCTCCTCGGCCCTCGCACCCCCAGGTCGAACGGCCGCCGCACAGATCGACACGACCCGGAAGAAATCTCTTGCCGGCCGTCCTCGCCGAATGGGCCAATACTGCCCCTTATCCGGAGATCCCGTTCTCGTGGCGAGCTCGGGCGGCCTCGATGTCCGGGACGTGCTCTTCGGCCCAGCGCCGTACGGCGAGGAGCGGGACCAGGAGCGACTGCCCCAACGGCGTCAGGTCGTACTCGACGTGCGGCGGGTTCGCGGCGTACTCGCGCCGGCTGATCAGACCGTCGACCTCCAGGGAGCGGAGGGTCTCGGTCAGGACCTTCGGCGTGATGCCCTGGATGTGCGCCTTCAGCTCGGTGAAGCGGCGCGGCCCGTCGGCGAGGGCGTTGACGACGAACACCGTCCAGCGGGCGCCGATGCGGTGCAGCACCGTACGGCTCGGGCAGGTCGCTGCCATCACGTTGTACGCCTTGCCCATGGTGTCCCCAGTTCCGTTGAAGATACCGGTATCAAATCCATACCGTGGATCCGATTCTACGAGAGGGAGTGACGCAGATGGAGCGGATCCTGGTCATCGGTGGTGCACGGGCGCTCGGGGCGGCGGTCGCGCGGCGGGCGGTGAAGGACGGGTACGACGTGGTGATCGGCGCACGTGACCTGGCTGCCGCCGACGTACTGGCGAGCGAGATCGGTGCGACCGCAGTACGCATCGATCTGCAGGACGAGACGACGATCGCCGCCGCGGCTGCACGGCTCGAGGACGGTGTCGACCACATCGTGATGACCGGTTCGGCGCCGCACGACGTCCGTGCGGTCGATCTCGATCA